>MEEF01000054.1 GCA_001724355.1 Mesorhizobium sp. SCN 65-20
AAACCTGTTCGCGATGTCTTCGCACACCTGTTCGCGATGTCCCCGGTCCAAACAGTGGGGAGGGGTTAGGGGTGGGGGTATGACCGGGTGCAACGCAACCGCAAAGTCCGCCCCAGCTCAGCCCCGCGACCGCCCGTCCGGTTGCGGCGGAGTGTGGCCTGTGCCAAAAGCGGCCAACCACCCGGAGACGCCGTTCCTTGAAGCACCCGCGCGACAAACGCCGCGACAGCCGCCCGCACCCGCCCCGCAAGGGCGGAGCCGCCCCCGCACAGATGCGCGACCGCACCGAGCGGCAGCAGGAGCGCAAGCCGGAGCAGCGCCCTGCCCCGCGGCAGGAACATCAAGCGGAACCCAGGCACCAGCCCGAGCCCAAGGCCGAGCCGCGCAAGCTCGTGCGCCGCGACGGCCCGCTCCCGGCCGAACGCCTGCCGCTGATCCTCGAGGTCGCGCCCAACGACGACTACGCATTGCTCGATTCCGGCGACGGCCAGAAGCTCGAGCAGTACGGCCCCTATCGCATCGTCCGTCCCGAAGGACAGGCGATCTGGCAGCGTGCGCTGCCGGCCAAGGAGTGGGACAGGGCCGACGCCATTTTCACCGGCGACACCGACGAGGAAGGCTTGGGTCGCTGGCGCTTTCCGAAGACGCCGCTCGGCGAGACCTGGCCGATGCGCCATGACGGCCTTTCCTACCAGGGCCGCTTCACCTCTTTCCGCCATGTCGGCGTCTTCCCCGAGCAGGCGACGCACTGGGACCACATGGCCCGGCTGATCGAAAATGCGAAGCGCCCGGTCAAGGTGCTCAACCTGTTCGGCTACACCGGCCTCGCCTCGCTGGTCGCCGCCCGCGCCGGCGCCGAGGTGACCCATGTCGACGCCTCGAAGAAGGCCATCGGCTGGGCCCGCGAGAACCAGGAAATGGCTGGCCTCGCCGACAAGCCGATCCGCTGGATCTGCGAGGACGCCATGAAGTTCGTCGAGCGCGAGGAACGCCGCGGCAGCCGCTACGACATCATCCTGTTCGATCCGCCGGCCTATGGCCGCGGCCCCAAAGGTGAGGTGTGGCAGCTGTTCGAGAGCCTGCCGGCCATGACCGACATCTGCCGCTCGATCCTGACGCCGAAGCCGCTGGCCGTGGTGCTGACCGCCTATTCGATCCGCGCCTCGTTCTTCGCCATCCACGCGCTGATGCGCGACACCTTCGCCGGAATGGGCGGTACGGTGGAATCGGGCGAGCTCGTCATCCGCGAGAAGTCGGCCGGACGGGCGCTTTCGACATCCCTCTTTTCGCGCTGGGTGGCCAAATGAGCGAACACCGCACCGGAGCGCCGGGCCGCGTCAAGGAAGTGACGAGCCTCGCCAACCCGCTGGTCAAGGACATCAAGGCGCTGGCGCTGAAGAAATTCCGCGACCAGCAGAACGCCTTCCTTGCCGAAGGCCTGAAGCTGGTCATCGACGCGCTCGACCTCGGCTGGACCATAATGACCTTGATCTTCGCCAAGTCGGCGCTGGGCAACCAGGCGGTCGAGAAGGTCGCCGCGCGCACCGTTGCCGCCGGCGGCGACGTGCTCGAAGTGTCGGAAAAGGTGCTGACCGCCATTACCCGGCGCGACAACCCGCAGGCCGTCGTGGGCGTGTTCGCCCAGCGCTTCGTGCCGCTCAAGGACATCCGCCCGAAGGACGGCGACGTCTGGGTGGCGCTCGACCGGGTGCGTGACCCCGGCAATCTCGGCACCGTCATCCGCACCGTGGATGCGGTCGGCGCCAAGGGCGTCATCCTCGTCGGCGACACCACCGACCCGTTCTCGCTCGAAACCGTGCGCGCCACCATGGGCTCGATCTTCGCGGTTCCGGTCGCCAAGACGCATCCGGAAGCGTTCCTCGAATGGCGCAAGGGCTTTGGCGGTATCGTCGCCGGCACCCATCTCAAGGGCGCGGTCGACTACCGTTCGGTCGATTTCGGCACGCGTCCAGTGCTTTTGATGATGGGCAACGAGCAGCAGGGCCTGCCCGACAATCTGGCCAACACCTGCGACAAGCTTCTGCGCATCCCCCAGGCGGGCCGGGCCGATTCGCTCAACCTGGCGGTCGCCACCGCCGTCATGCTCTACGAGATCCGGCGCGACGCGCTCAAGCTTCAGGAGTGACTGCGTGAAATCAGCCGCATCTTACGGGATCGTCACGGTGCTCGCCGTGGCGCTCGATCAGTGGATCAAGGTCCTCGTCGAGAACAATCTCGTCATGCAGGAAAAGGTCGACGTGCTGCCCTTCCTGGCGCTCTACCGCACCTACAACACGGGCATTGCCTTTTCGATGTTCTCCGACGTCGGAGACACCGGCCTGATCGTGCTGACCACCGCAGTCGTTGCCTTCGTCACCTATCTCGCGATCCGCACGGCACCCTCGCAGGTCCTGTCGCGATTCGGATTTGCGCTGATCGTCGGCGGGGCATTGGGCAATCTCATCGACCGCACGGTCTACGGCCACGTCATCGACTACATCCTGTTCCACACGCCGGTGTGGTCCTTCGCCATCTTCAACCTGGCGGACGCCTTCATCTCCGTGGGTGCCGCGCTGGTCGTTCTGGACGAATTCCTTGGATGGCGGCGCGGCCGCAGCGAAGCAGCCGCCTCGGACGATTGACGGCGCGACCATTTTTCGTGCAATTTATATGTGAACCAGTCGTTCACAGACTTCGCTTGGCATTTAACAAAAAGTTCAGGAAACTCGCAGGCCGGGTCCAAGGTCTGCCACAATCGGTTGTCATGGTGCTTGCAGCGGAATGCCGGAAGGCACGCCGCTGAACTGTCTCTCGCCTACGCAGCGAAGACTTGCGAGGCGAAGCGACAGTGGGGGAGCTCGCCAGTTCGAGCATAGGGGCCTTAGTGGAGAGTTGCTTGTGAAACTGCCCTTTAGGTTGGGCGCTGCGAGCCAGCCGCGCCCTGCGCTGATGTTTGCCAAGCCCGAGCCGGTTTCCTGGCGCGAGAATGCACCGAACCGTGGGCTGATCATCGGCGTGCTCGCGATGACCGCACTCATGAGCGCGACCGCGGTCGGCGCCCTGTTCGTGCTTCCCAACATGGGCCAATCGGCCGCAAACTCCCTTGAGGAGGCGCAGCAGGTCGCTGCGAGCGCCGAAAGTCCGGCAAAAGACAAGATCACCACCATCGTGGCCGAACCCACCGGCCGGAAGAGCCGCGTCGCGACCACCGCCAATTCGATCCTCGTCTCGGATGCAGCTGCGGCAGAGGCAACCGACATGCCCCTGGCAGCGGATCCGCGCTGGGCCCAGGTCGTCGCCGCAGGTGCCAACAAGCCGCTCGAAGCCATTACGGCAATCCCCGGCGCCGAAAAGGTGATCGTCAAGGATCCCGGCAGCGTGGCTACGCTTTCGCTCGTCGCCGAGGAGGACAAGACGGATCCGGAGGAAACCGCAGCCGTCGATGCGATCGAAGCCGAGGTCAAGAGCACCGACCAGGGTGCGCAGCAGATCACCATCAAGCGTTCGGTTAACCTGCGCGCCAAGCCGCAGAAGGGCGGACAGGTCATGGGCGTCATCCCGGCCCGGACCAGCGTCGAGCTGGTTGCCTGCACGCAATGGTGTGAGGTCATCTACAAAGGCCAGCGCGGATACGTCTACAAGACCTACGTCCAGTAGCTGTCGGTACGACCGCTAAAATTCGAACGATCCATCCAAAGCTTCCCTAAGCACTCCGTGTTAGGACTCCGTCATGATGACGGACTCCCGTGTCAACGAAGGCAAGGCAGCGGAGACTGGCGCCGGCGATAGTGCCGAAGCAGCCATGCGCAGGCGCATCCTGACACCATCGCCGCTTGCGCCCCCGCTCCCCAAGGAGCCGCCGCGCGGGCTCTACTTCACCACGCTCGTGGCCGTGCTCGTCCTTGCGGGCCTCGCTCATCTGACCGGGGCGCCGGGCTTCATTAGCGTCGGCCTGTTCGCGGCAGGCATATCCGGTCTCGTCCTGCTTGCGCGCAGCCTGAGCGAGCGCGAACGGACCGCCTCGGCGATCACCGAAAGCGCTACGCACAACCGCGTCCAGATGGAGACGCTGGCCGATCGCATGTGGGAGCTGCAGGAGAGCGAAGAGCGCTTTCGCGGCCTCATCGACGCGCTCGGCGACCTCGTCGTGCACCGGGACCGGGAAGGCCGCATCGTCTACACCAACAAGGTGTTCGCCGACCTCGTCGGCATGGACCCCCGCGACCTGGCCGGGCGCACGCTGTCCGAACTCGGCGTCGACATCGGCGTGGTTCCCGACGCCGCATTCTCGAATGGCGAATGCCTGAGCTCCACAGATGTCGGCATACGGTCGCACGGGGTCGTCCGCTGGTTCTCCTGGATCGAGCAGTCGGTGCGCGACACCGATACGGATGCCGTCTCGCACCGGGCCATCGCGCGCGAGATAACCGCCCGCAAGCGCGCCGAGACCGCCCTCATCAACGCACGCGAACGCGCCGAATTTGCGAGCCAGGCGAAATCCCGCTTCCTCGCGACGGTCAGCCACGAAATCCGGACGCCGATGAACGGCATCATGGGCATGGCCAAGCTCCTGCTCGACACCGAGCTTTCACCGGAGCAGCGCACCTATGTCGGCGCGGTCTCGACCTCGGCCAGCGCGCTCCTGGCGCTGATCGAGGACCTGCTCGACTACTCCAAGATCGAGGCGGGGCGGTTCGATCCCGAGCCGCAGCCGATGTCGCCGCGCGAAATCGCCGACAACGTGGTGGAGCTCCTGGCCTCCCGCGCCTTCGGCAAGGGGATCGGACTTGGCTGCCACGTGGCCCCCAACGTCCCGCAGATGATCACCGCCGATCCCGGGCGCGTCCGCCAGGTCCTGCTCAACCTGATCGGCAACGCCATCAAGTTCACCGACGCCGGCGGCGTCATGCTGAAGGTCGAGCGGGTCGGCGAGCGCGATCCCGGCCGCATCCGCTTCACCGTCACCGATACCGGCCCGGGGCTGCGTTCCGACGACACCGGCCGGATCTTCGAGGAGTTCGAACAGGCCGACGGCACCTCGACCCGCTCGCATGGCGGGGCGGGCCTGGGGCTCGCCATCTCGAAGCGGCTGGTGACGTCGATGGGCGGCACGATCGGTGTGAACAGCACTCCGGGCGAAGGCTCGCAATTCTGGTTCGAACTGCCCGCAGTGGGCGCGACCGAAAACGCACAGCTCTGCGAAGGTGCGCTGGCCGCCCAGCGCGTCGTGATACTCTCGCGCAACACCACCGAGGCCGCGGCGATCGCCGAAACGATCCGCGCGCAGGGCGGCCGAGCCGACATCGCCGTCACGGCGGACCAGGCGGCCAGCTTCGCCGAAGGCTGCAACGCCCTGCTGGTCGATGCGGCCATGGAGGAAAAGGACGGCCGGGTGCTTTCCCAGTTGCGGGAGCGCGGCTTTGCGGCAAGCGAGGCGGTGACGCTGATTGCACCGACCGACCGCGGCCAGCTCGGCGAGTTGCGGGCGAGCGGCTATTCGACCTTCCTGGCAAGGCCCGTTCGTGGCGATACGCTGCTGCGCGTGCTCCTGTCCAAGAACACCGGCGTGCAGGGCGAAACCCATGCCGAGGGCGCCAGGACCGAAGCGAGATCAAGCATCGAGCATCATCTGCATGGCCTGGCAGTACTGATTGCCGAAGACAACGACATCAACGCCATGCTGGCCCGCGCAGCGCTGGTCAAGGCCGGGCATCGTGTCGACGTCGTCAACAATGGCAGGGCCGCTGTCGAGGCCGTCACCGGCCCATCACGCAGGCGCCGCTACGACGTCGTGTTGATGGATATGCACATGCCCGTCATGGACGGGCTGGATGCCATTTCCGCCATCCGGCGGTACGAGGAGCAAAGCGGCCTGCCAGCCGTTCCGATCCTGGTCCTGTCGGCCGACAGCCAGGAAAAGACCCGCCATGCCGTGCTCGCGCATGGTGCGAGCGGCTTCGTAACCAAGCCGCTCGACCCCGATATCCTCATCGATCTTGTGGAACAGCGGGCGGCGGCATAGTGGCCATCCCACTGATTTTCCTAGCCGGCTAGGCTGTGAAGCGCAGCCAGCTAGTCTTGTCGGGGCCGGTCGATCACGATACTGTCACAATCCTGTAGCACCGACACCGTATCCCCGCGCCAGGAGGGATGGCTCGAAGGAGAATCACCCGTGCATACAGCTTTGCCGGACAGTGACGCCCAGAAAGCCAGCGGTTCAAAGGTCGCCGCTCCCGTCACGCCGCTGCTGCCGGGCACGCCGCTCGGCCGGATCGGAACGCTCGAAGTCCGCCTCGCGCGCGACGAGTCGGAAATCGCCGCCGCACAGGAAGTGCGCTACCGCGTGTTCTTCGACGAACTGGGCGCGCGCAAGCAGACAGGGCAATCCGCCGACCAGCGCGACGCCGACCGGTTCGACGACCTCTGCGACCATCTGCTGGTCTTCGATACGTCGATCGCCGGGCCGGACCACCGCCGGATCGTCGGCACCTATCGCCTGTTGCGGCAGGAACGCGCCACCGAGGCCGGCGGCTTCTATTCCGACGACGAATTCGAGCTCAAGAAGCTGATAGCCCGCCATCCGGGCCAGCGCTTCCTGGAACTCGGCCGCTCCTGCGTACTGCCCGAATACCGCTCGAAGCGCACCATCGAGGCGCTGTGGCAGGGCATCTGGGCCTATCTCAACCGCTACGACATCGACGTCATGACCGGCTGCGCCTCGTTCCATGGCACCGTGCCGGCGGCGCATGCAGAGGCGCTGACCTATCTCGCCCACCACTGCCGCACCAGCCCCGACTGGGACGTGCGAGCGGTGGCCAGCCGCTATTGCGCCATGGACCTGATGCCGATCGAGGCCGTCAACGCCAAGGCTGCGATCTCGGCCATGCCACCTCTAGTGAAGGGCTACCTGCGCGTCGGCGCCAAGATCGGCGATGGCTGCGTCATCGACAACGACTTCGGCACGGTCGACGTCTTCATCGTTATGCCCGTCAAGGAAATCGGCGCCCGCTACATCAACTATTACGGCGGCGAAACCCAGCGCTTTGCCGCCTGACCCGGTGGCCGACGATCTCCAGCCAGCCTTCGACAAGCTGCGCAAGGCAGCCGACGGGCTGGCAGAGGTGGTCGAGGGCACGTCCTACGGCACGCCGTCGCTTCACGTCCGCAAGAAATTCCTCTGCCGGGTCAAGGATGCCGACACGGTTGCGGTGATGTGCGCGCTCGAAGAGAAGGAGATGCTGATGGAGGCTGATCCGCAACTCTATTTCGAAACCGCCCACTACAAGGGATGGCCCGTGGTGCTCGTGCGTATCCACGAGATCCCGCCCGACCAGTTGAAGGCGCGACTGACCCGCGCCTGGCTGATGCCGGCGCCGAAGAGCCTGCTCAAGGCGCGACAGGCGACGGGCTGAGGGAGGCGCATGGCGACGCGGCGAACCGACACCCGCTCTCGGATCATCAAGGCCGCGCCCGAAGCTGTGTACCGAGGCTTGGTCGAAGCCGACGCGGTTGCCAGCTGGCGCCCGCCGCAGGGCATGCGGGCCGAGATCCTGGCCTTCGATCCCCGCGAAGGCGGCACCTACCGGATGGCCTTCATCTACCAAGATGCCGGTTCGCACGGCAAGTCCAGAAACAACGCCGACGTCTTCGAGGGCCGTTTCGTCGAGCTTGCGCGCAACAGCCGCGTCGTCGAACTGATCGAATTCGAATCGGACGACCCCGCCTTCGCTGGCGTCATGCGCATCGTGACCACACTGGAGCCGGTCACGGGTGGCACGCGGGTCACAGTCAGTTGTGAGGACGTTCCCCCGGGGATCGGAGAGGACGACCACCAGAAGGGCATAGCCTCGTCGCTCGAAAATCTCGCCGCCTTCACCGAAGCCTGAGGCTGGCTGCCTCCCAAAGGCCAGGGGCAGCAACCTGTTGCTGGCCACGCCAGGCAATCCTCGCCGCTCCTCGCGAAACTCGCTTTACTTTATTTCGGTAATTTCCTAAATACAAAACATGGACCGAATCTACAAAGCCCTGTCCGACCCGACCCGCCGTGAGATCATCCGGCTGCTGCGCCAGCGCGACATGACGGCCGGGGAAATCGCTGGGAACTTCACCCTGTCCAAGCCGACGCTGACCGGCCATTTTGCCGTTCTCCGCGAGGCCGGCCTCATCCACGGCGAGAAGTCCGGCACGACGATCACTTACTCGCTGCATCTGTCGGTGCTCGAGGATGCGCTTGCGCTGCTGATGGACCAGTTCCGCATCGGCCAACCGCGCGCCCGCACAACTGCCAGTCCCAAGGTGCCGTCATGAACGCCACGCTCCCGCTCAAAGTCAGTGCCGGCGCCTTGCTGGCCATGCTCGTCGCCTCGGCCTGGGCGCTCGCCATCGTGCCTGCAGATGCGCAGGTGGCCGTGCATTTCAACATGGAGGGGCAGCCCGACCGCTTCGCCAGCCCGCTGTTCGCCTTCGCCATCATGCCGCTGGGCGTGCTTTTCGCGACCGCGATCTTTGCAGTTGCACCACATTTCGAGCGTCAAAAGGCCAATCTCGGCCGATCCGGCAGCGCCTATGCCACGATCTGGATGGCCACCATCGCAATCCTTCTCGTCGCACACGCGATCATCGTCGTGAGCGCGCTGGGGGTGTCGCTGGCCATCCCGCGCGGGCTCACCGCCGTTCTCGGCCTCTTCATGATCGTCACCGGCAACGTTTCGACCCGGGTCAGGCCCAACGGCATCATGGGCGTGCGCACTCCGTGGACGCGCACCAGCGACCGCACCTGGATGAAGACGCAGCGCGTCTTTGGCTGGACCTCGGTACTCCTGGGGCTCGTGCTTATCGCGCTCGCCATCGCCGACGCAGCACCCGCAGTCCTGGCATCCGCCACAGTCGGCGGTATCCTTGCGGTCAGCCTAAGCAGCGTTGCCTATTCCTTCTGGGCGGCGCGGCAGGAGGAAACTTGAGGTCAGGCGTCCTCCGACTGTCGTGCTGCCTCCCTGCCAAGTGACGGCTCAGCTGCCCGCGCCGAGGCGGCTGACCCCTTGTCTGGGGATGCGCTTGCTTTGGACTCAGCCTGCACTCACGAGGGAACGCATCCGGCGCGCCGAGGCGAACAGCCTGTTGGCCGAGCTGCTCCGGTTTTCACCCGGCGCAACCATACCGCCAGAATAGGCAAGGTCGGAGAACCCGACGTCGGCGAGAAGCTTGCAGAGTTCGTCCGACGGCGCCTCGATGAGCAGCAGCGGCTCCGAACGCCTCATGGTCTCGATGCCGCCGAGGACCACGTCGTGCTCGAGCCCCTGGACGTCGATCTTGACGAAGCAGGGGTCGAGCCCGATGTTGTCGAGCGGCCTGACGTCGCAGCCCATGGACTCGATGGTGAGTTGGTCGGGGCGGAAGCCGAAGACCCGTTCCGGGTTCAGCCAGTTGCTGGCCTCCTGGAAATCGATCGAGGCAAGCCCATCATAGACCATGCGCCGGTATCTGGGCACATGAAGCGTGAAACGGCCGACCTCCCTGCCGAGACCGTAGGGGTGGATCGTGACATCGCGATCGCGTTCGTAGCGGGCCTCGAGCCGGCGCGCGAGGCCGGCATTGGCCTCAAAGGCATGCAGCGCCGCGTCCGGTGCGAACAGCCGGATCGACTCGATCGACTGCCCTGCATTGGCGCCGACGTCGACGAAGCTCTGCCCCTCCGGCTTCAGCCGCGAGATGATGGCGAATTCCGGTTCATGCGGCTTTCGCATGATCCGCCGCAACGACCGCGTCACGGCTTCCTTGCCGGTCTTGGCCCCGGGAAGCTCGCTCTGGATTGCACGAATAAGCCGATGCGAAATCATCTCGGTATTGCACCCCTCAGTGGAAACGTCGGAAAGCAATGCCCGCAAAACGTTAAGAACCGGATATCGCCACACATGCGCTCTCCCGCTCCATCCCGATCGGCGCCGAGATGCTCAGGGAATGTCTTCCGGCCGACGGCCGGGACGGCTGCGGTAGGCGGGGAAGGTCCAGCCGAACTTCAGCGCGCCGCCGCGCACCATGAAGGCCGCGCCGAAGGCGACGACTGCTGACACCGCCGGCGGCAGTTCGGCAAGGTCGGCAAGCGTGTAGATGCCAGCGCCGGCCATCGCGGCAGAGACATAGATCTCCGGCTTGAGCAGCACCGAAGGCTCGCCTGCGAGGACGTCACGCAATATGCCTCCGAAGGTTGCGGTCAGCATGCCCATGACGATGGCGACCGTGGGCGAACCGGTGGCGGCAAGGCCCTTGGCTGCGCCCAGCGTTGCATATGCCGACATGCCGAGAGCGTCGAGCCAGAGCAGCAGCTTGTAGCGGGATTCAACGCGGTGCGCGGTGAAGAACACGAGCACAGCTACTGCCGCGCAGACCAGCACATAGGCCGGGTTGACCACCCAGAACACCGGCACGCCGAGAATGACGTCGCGAACCGTTCCGCCGCCGATGCCGGTGAAACTCGCCAGGAACAGGAATCCGATGACGTCCAACTGCTTGCGCGAGGCCGCCAGCGCACCGGTGGCGGCAAACACCGCCACACCGGCATAGTCGAGGTAGAGAAGCGGGTTCATGCAGCGAGCGGATAGGGATTGGTGAGGAGCGAACGGCAAAGCATGGCAATGTCAGGCTTTGCAGCCAGCATAGCCGCCTATTTCCTATCCGCTACTCCTATTCGCCCATGGCCGCTCAGGCGTCCTTCTCGGCCTGCTCGTTGACCGGACCGGGCTCAGCCGCGGCCTCGCTGCCATGCTTGGGGCCGCCCTTGGCGACGCCGACCATCGCCGGCCGCAGCACGCGATCGCCTATCGTATAGCCCGTCTGGACGACCTGGACGACCGTATTGGCCGGCACGGCCGGGTTCGGCACCTCGAACATCGCCTGGTGGAAGTTCGGGTCGAACTTCTCGCCCTGCGGCTCGAGCTTGCGCACACCGTGCCGCTCCAACGCGCTGAGCATGGAGCGCTCTGTCACCTCGACGCCCTCGATGAGGCTCGCGAGCCCGGCACCGCCGGCGGCCTTGGCCTCGTCGCTCACTGCCTCGATAGCACGGCGCAGATTGTCCGACACCGTCAGCATGTCGCGGGCGAAATTCGCCACCGAATAGGCCCGCGCGTCCTGCACGTCGCGCGCGGTGCGGCGGCGCAGGTTCTCCATCTCGGCCGCGACGCGCAGCGCACGGTCCTTCAGTTCCTCATTCTCCTTAAGCAGTCGCACAAGGGCCTCATAGTCGCCCTCGACGCCACCTTCGATCTTGTCGGCCTGGGCCTCGGCAGCCGCCATCTCGTCGGGCGCGCGTTCGTCTTTTGCCTGGTCGCTCATCGCCATATCCCGTTATTCAGATCCGATTGGAAGTTGCGCCCGATATCGAGCTTCGAGTCCCAAAAATCAAGGGGTAAGGCCGGCCGGGACCGCATACCGCGCCGCTCTCCCTGCTGATGTCGTGCCTACGGGCGACGCTTCAAGCTTAATTCAAACTTTACCAACTGGGCGGACGATGGCCATTCAAGTCTCCCAAATTGGGAACCATTTGCATCTGGCGGGAGTTTTGCGGGCGAGAAGAAGGCCCTGTCATGAAGGATGATCGACGCACCAACTCCAACGCCGCCAAGCTGGCTGTCAACATGAGGCGCGAACTTGCCTCCCAGACCAATCTGCGTGTGCTCGAGTCCATGCCGGCGTTCAAGGCGGAGGCCGAACTGCCGGCACGGCTGAGGCGCCTTCTCGCAAAGCTCACCGAGATCGAGGCCAGGCCCTCCAGGCGATAGCCGTCAGCTGCCGGGCGCCCGACGCCAAGCGTAGCCGACACCCTTTACCGGCGCCGCCTCGCCGGCTTTGGCGGTCGGCTGATAGTAGAGCGGCAGCCCGCCGGTCCGGCCCTCCTGCAAGCGCTTCAGCAGCACCGGATGCGAAACCTCGAACTCGTCGAAGCCGACGCGCAGCATGTGTGGCAGCTGATCGACCAGGACCTGGCCGGTGGCCCTCACCGCTCCCTTGAAGCCATGGCGGCTGCGCAGCAGTTCCGCCTTCGAGAACGAGCGACCGTCGTTGAACGCAGGGAAGGCCAGGGCGACCAGGGACAACTGGTCGAGCAGGCCGGAGATCGCGTCGAGCTGGTCTCCCGGCTGGAGCAGCACGCCCAGGCGCTCCTTCGCACCCTCGCGCTGGACCGGGTCGAGTTCCAGGAAGGCCGGCAGCGACAGGATCACGCGGCGGTTGCCCGCCAGCGCGGCCGCATCTTCGGCATGGACCCAGCCGTCCTCGCGGAAACCTTCGGGGGTCCAGAGGCGGATCGCCGGTGTCGCTTCGGTCATATGCACGTTCCTAGAGAGATGCGTCGGTCAGCGACTGTTCGAGACCGGAGAGGTGAATGCCGCATTCGGTCTTGGCCTGGCCCGCCCAGCGGCCGCTGCGGGCATCCTCGCCCGGCTTGACCGGCTGGGTGCACGGGAAGCAGCCGATCGACAGGTAACCGTAGGCGACGAGCGGGTTCTCGCGCAAGGCGTGCTTGCGCATGTAGTCGGCGAGGTCGGACGTGGTCCAGCGCGCCAGCGGGTTGATGCGGAAGCGGGGGCCGACCTGCTCGAACACCGGCAAAGCCGCGCGGGTCTCCGCCTGGAAGCGCTTGCGGCCGGTGAACCAGGCGCGGAACGGCTCGACGCCGCGGGCCATCGGCTCGACCTTGCGAACGCCGCAGCAAGCCTCGGTGTCGGACTGATGCAGATCGCCGCTGGGGTCGATACTGGCCAATGCCACCTCGTCGGGCCGGATGACGCGAATGTCGGTGAGGCCGAAGTCGGCTGCCAAGGCATCGCGGTAGTCCAGCGTCTCGCCGAAATGCTTGCCGGTATCGAGGAAGATGACGGGAAGCCCGCGGTCGACCTCGGCGATCATGTGCAGGAGGACCGCGGAGTCCGCGCCGAAGGACGACACTGCCGCTATCTCGCCGGCAAAATGGTCTGAAGCTGACCGCTCGATGATCTCCACGGGCGACAAGTGCCCGTAGAGTTCGTTCAGCGCCGCCGCCTCGGCGAGCACCTGCGCTGCGACATCGGCTTCAGGCTGCCTTGGCTTCGCTAGCATAGAGCGCCTCCTTGAACGGCGCGGGGCCGACACGCCTGTAGGCGTCCAGGAACTTTTCCGAGGCGTCGTTCCTGATCCGGAGATAGGTCTCGACGATGGTTTCTATGGCGTCGGTGATCTCTTCCGGGCCGAAGCCGCGGCCGATGATCTCGCCGACCGACGTGTGCTCGTCGGCCGAGCCGCCGAGCGTCACTTGGTAAAGCTCCGCACCCTTCTTCTCAACACCGAGTATGCCGATATGGCCGACATGGTGATGGCCGCAGGCGTTGATGCAGCCCGAGATCTTGAGCTTCAGCTCGCCGATGTCGCGCTGCCGCTCGAGCGAGGCGAAGCGGCGCGAGATGTCCTGCGCGACAGAGATCGAGCGGGCATTGGCAAGCGCGCAATAGTCGAGCCCGGGGCAGGCGATGATGTCGGTGATGAGGTTCGAGTTGGCAGTGGCGAGATCGATCGCCACGAGCGCGTCATAAACCGCCCTGAGATCGGCCCGCGCGACATGCGGCAGGATCAGGTTCTGCTCGTGGCTGACGCGGATTTCGTCGAATGCGTATCTTTCGGCGATGTCGGCAACCGCTTCCATCTGGCTGTCGGTCGCATCGCCCGGCGCCTCGCCGATGCCCTTGAGCGAGATCGTGACCGCGGCGTAGTCGGGATTGCGGTGGGTGAAGACGTTCTGGTCGAGCCATTCGCCGAAGCTCTTCGAATCGAGGCGCGCAACCTTGATCGCCTCGTCGCCCTCTGGCCGCGCGGCGAGAGACGGCGGCGCGAAATAGGCCTGGATCGCGGCGACATCGGCCTCCGGCAGCTTGAGTTCGCCATCCTTCAGCGCCTGCCACTCTGCCTCGACCTGGCGGGTGATTTCGTCGACGCCGGTCTCGTGGACCAGGATCTTGATGCGCGCCTTGTACTTGTTGTCGCGGCGGCCATAGAGATTGTACACGCGCAGGATCGCGGTGGTGTAGGACAAAAGGTGCTCTTCCGGCAGGAAGTCGCGGATCTTTTTGCCGACCATAGGCGTGCGTCCTTGCCCGCCGCCCACATAAACCGCAAAGCCCAGCTCGCCCTTGTCGTTCTTCTTCAGATGCAGGCCGATGTCATGGGTCTGGATGGCGGCACGGTCGCGCTCGGCGCCGGTCACCGCGATCTTGAACTTGCGCGGCAGGTACGAGAACTCGGGATGCACCGAAGACCACTGGCGCAGGATCTCGGCATAGGGCCGCGGGTCCGCGACCTCGTCGGCGGCGGCGCCGGCGAAGTGGTCGGCCGTCACGTTGCGGATGCAGTTGCCCGAGGTCTGGATGGCGTGCATCTCGACCGAGGCGAGATCGGCCAGGATTGCCGGGATGTCCGACAGGGCCGGCCAGTTGAACTGGATGTTCTGGCGCGTGGTGAAGTGGCCGTAGCCCTTGTCGTACTTGCGGGCGATGTGGCCGAGCATGCGCAACTGCTTGGAGTTCAGCGTGCCGTAGGGCACGGCGATGCGCAGCATGTAGGCATGAAGCTGGAGATAGACCCCGTTCATCAGGCGCAGCGGGCGGAACTGGTCCTCGGTGATCTCGCCGGCAAGGCGGCGCTCGACCTGGTCGCTGAACTCGGCGACGCGGGCCTTCACGAAATCATGGTCGAACTCGTCATAACGGTACATGGTCGTGTTCCAGTCGGTATTCAGGCGGCACCGGCGGCAGGGCGAGCCTGCTTGCCGAGGTCGAGGCGGTTTGTGGGGCCGGCCGCGCGGATCACCTCGCGCAGCCGCTGCGGCTTGATCACGCCGGCAACGACGTCGACGTCGATGACGTTCACGTCGACGACCTCGTTGTTGTCGAAAGCGGCCTTGCCGATCGCTTCCAGCCGCGCCTCGCCGTCCTTGTCGGCGACGACGTCGGCGCCATCGATTGTCTCGGCCCAGCTTCCAGCCGCCGAAAACCAGACGGCCTCGCCGTCTGTCAGCCTGTTGGCGGTGAGAACCTTCATGCCGATTGTCCTTCCATGGCGGCGATCTGCACCGCCTCGTGCCTGTGTGCCGAAAGCGGTTCGGAGCGTGCGAAATTGGCGCCGGCAACGGCGTCACCGATAATGGTCATGACCGGTCCGTCGAGGTCGGTGCGACCTTCGAGTGAAGGCAGGTCGGCCAGCGTGCCGTGGAAGCGGCGGCAATTCCGCAAGCTGGCGTTCTCGACCACGGCGACGGCAGTATCGGGCGACAGACCGGCCTCGATCAGCCGGCCGGCGACATCGGCAGCAACCGAGCGGCCCATGTAGACGGCGACAGTCGCACCGGAGATGGCGAGCCTTGCCCAATCCGGCAGCGTGCCACCCTTGAGATCGTGGCCGGTGGTGAACACCATCGAGGACGAGACGCCGCGCAGCGTCAGCGGCAGTTCGAAATCGGCGGCGGCGGCGAAGGCCGAGGTGACGCCGGGAACGACCTCGTAGGACACGCCCGCGTCGCGCATTGCCTGCATCTCCTCGCCGGCGCGACCGAAGACCAGCGGGTCACCCGACTTGAGCCGCACCACGCGCTTGCCGGCCTGCGCGAGCTCGACCAGCAGGTCGTTGATCTCTGCTTGCGTCTTGGAATGGCAACCTTTGCGCTTGCCGACCGGAAGTCGTTCGGCATCGCGGCGTCCCATGGCGATCACCGCCTCCGGCACCAGCGCATCGTGAACGATGACATCTGCCTCCATCAGCAGGCGGTGGGCGCGCAGGGTCAGAAGGTCCTCGGCGCCGGGGCCTGCGCCGACGAGCGCCACATGTCCGCTGGTCGCGCCATTCCGCAGGAGGAGATCGGCTGCGGCCTCCCTGGCCTCGGCCGGACGTCCGGCGTCCAACGCACGCGCCGGAGCGCCCTCGAAGAATTCGCGCCAGAAGCCGCGGCGCACGCTGCCCTTGGGCAACAGCCGCTCGACGCTGCCGCGGAAACCTGCCGCGAGCGTCGCGAGCGCGCCAAGTTGTGGCGACAGCATCCGGTCGATGCGGGCGCGGATCATCTGGGCAAGCACCGGTCCTGCCCCCTCGGTGCCGACGGCGACCACGACGGGTGCCCTGTTGACCAAAGCCGGGGTGAAGAAGTCGCACAGTTCCGGCCGGTCGACGGCGTTGACCGCGATGCCGAGCCGGCGAGCATCGTCGGAGATGCGGCGGTCGAGCGCCTCGTCGCCGGTCGCGGCGAAAACCAGCACCGCCCCGTCGATCAGCGATGCGTCATAGGACGCATGGATCCGAACAGCGCCGTGGGCGACGATCCATTCGCGCAGCGACGGCTCGACATGCTCGGCAATGATGCGGATTTCGGCACTCGACTGCCCAAGCAGGCGAGCCTTGGCCAGCGCCTCGTCGCCGCCGCCGACGATGGCCACGGCACGGCCCTCGACCTTGAGGAAGATCGGGAAGGCGTTCAACTTGGCGGCGGCTTGAGTCATGACGCGACGGTTCCAGAATGTCCGCCATTTCTAGCCGCCGGCACTCTCGCGCAGAAGAAACCCACTCGCGTGCCCCATGTTAGGAGGCAATCGCTTTTGCCTTCGCATTTGCAGCCAGAGAAAATTATTCCACGACCCGGTGCGAAGCGCTTTTGCTACCCACTTGCCGGCTTCGGAATGGAATTGCCGCAACCACGATGGCTATGGCGGAAACTCGCGGATTTCCTCGCATCGGCTGGTTCCTGAGGGACTACCAGTCCATCGGCGCGCCATCCTAGCAGGGAGTGCGTTTTTCTAATTTCTACCAAATTGGTAGAAATTGCCTGGAATGCCAATACCGCCTGCCCGCCCGGTGGAACCACCGCAGCCACATTGCGTTGCCGAAGTGCACGACAAGTGAACGAGCCCGACGGGCATCAGAAAGGAGCGCACCATGGCCAACATTGTCCTGAAGCACGGAACCTGGGTGCTCGTGGCGGACGGCGAGAAGGCGTTGTTCCTGAAAAATCAGGGGGATGCGAAGTACCCGAACCTCGAGGTCGTTCGCGAGATGGAGCAGGAGAACCCGCCGACGCGCGAACAGGGCAGCGACCGGCCGGGACGCTACAGCGACGGCGGCTTTTCTGCGCATAACAGTGCCGTCGACGACACCGACTGGCATCGGATCGCCAAGGAGCGCTTCGCCGACGAGATCGCGCAACGGCTCTACAAATTGGCTCACGCCCACGAATTCCGCGACATCATCCTGGTCGCGCCGCCGCTTGTGCTGGGAGAGTTGCGGAAGAAGCTGCACAAGGAAGTCGACGGGCGCGTCAGCGTTGAAATCTCGAAGACACTCACCAATCACAGCGTTTCGGACATCGAGACGATCCTGCGCTCGGCGTGACCAGCCGAAATAGATCCAAGCAACACCGATCAAGTGCCGGCGGATAGTCGCCGGCACTTTTTTCGCTCCAGGCAACGTTTCTTGGCCGCCCAGGGTTGCGCATCGACACGGCCGTCCACCATATTGGTTTTGCGGCGGAATTCTCCGCGGCATCCCAATTACATCCCCGCATTCGGAAGGTGCCGCCGAGACAATGCCGCATGAAATGCCCCTTATCGCAACAATCGTCGCCGGTCTGGGGCTGGCATTCATCTTCGGCGCCATCGCCAATCGGTTTCGGGTCCCGCCGCTGGTCGGCTACCTGATCGCCGGCATGCTGGTCGGGCCCAACACGCCCGGCTTCGTCGCCGACCAGAAGCTCGCGCTCGAACTGGCCGAAATCGGCGTCATCCTGCTGATGTTCGGCGTCGGGCTGCATTTCTCGCTGAAGGACCTTTTGTCCGTCAGGGCCATCGCCGTGCCCGGCGCCGTCGTCCAGATCGGTTTTGCCACCGCGCTCGGCGCGGGGCTCGCCTGGCTGCTCGGCTGGTCCATCGGCGCCGGCCTGGTCTTCGGCCTCGCCCTTTCGGTCGCCTCGACGGTGGTGCTGCTGCGCGCCTTGCAGGAGCGCCGCATGATCGAAACCGAACGCGGCCGCATCGCCGTGGGCTGGCTGATCGTCGAGGACCTCGCCATGGTGCTGGCGCTGGTGCTGCTGCCGGCGCTCGCCGGTGTGCTGGGCGGCGAAGCGCAGTCCGCCCAGGCGCCCAACATTCTCGCCCTCCGCTTCGACTTCGGCGTGTGGGGTGTCCTGGGCATCACGCTCGCCAAGGTCGCGGCCTTCGTTGCCGTGATGCTGGTGGTCGGCCGGCGCGTCATCCCCTGGGTATTGCACTACGTCGCCCACACCGGATCGCGCGAACTGTTCCGGCTGTCGGTCCTGGCGATCGCGCTCGGCGTCGCCTTCGGCGCGGCCAAGCTGTTCGGTGTATCGCTCGCCCTTGGCGCCTTTTTCGCCGGCATGGTGATGAGCGAGTCCGAGCTCAGCCATCAGGCAGCCGAAGAGACGCTGCCGCTGCGCGACGCGTTCTCGGTGCTGTTCTTCGTCTCGGTCGGCATGCTGTTCGACCCTACCAGCCTGCTCACCGACACCTGGCCCGTGCTCGCCACGCTGTTCATCATCCTGATTGGCAAGTCGGTCGCCGCATTCCTGATCGTCGTCGCCTTCGGCTACCCGGTGGCAACGGCGCTGATCATCTCGGCCAGCCTCGCCCAGATCGGCGAATTCTCCTTCATGCTCGCGGGCCTCGGCGTCGCCCTCGATCTTCTCCCCGAAAAGGGGCGCGACCTGATCCTTGCCGGCGCGATCCTGTCGATCGTGCTCAACCCGCTGGCCTTCGCAGGCGCGGCCCGGCTCAAGCCCTGGCTGGAAAAGCTCATGGGCAAGCAGCCGGAAACGGCCGAGCCGGTGCCCATCGGCCCCGCCACCGAACCCGGCGAAGTCGCCACCGTGGCCGCACCTGCCAAGCCCGACGATGAGGACGCGCCGCCGCCGACCAAGCTCACCGGCCACACCATCCTGATCGGCTACGGCCGCGTCGGATCGCTGGTCGGCCAGTCGCTGAAGGATGCCGGCATGCCGTTCCTGGTCATCGAGGATTCCGCCAAGACCATCGCCAAGCTGCTGGCCGAGGGCGTCGAGACCGTGCCGGGCAATGCGGTCAAGGGCGAGGTGTTCGGCGCGGCGAACGCCGCCGGCGCCAGGCGGCTGATCCTCGCCATCCCGAACGCCTTCGAGGCCGGCCAGGTCATCCTCAAGGCCAAGGCGGCCAATCCGGAGATGACCATCATCGCCCGCGCCCACTCGGACGCCGAGGTCGACCACCTCAAGAACCTCGGCGCCGACCAGGTGATCATGGGCGAGCGCGAGATCGCACGGGGGATGTTCGATCAGGTCTTGCAGGACGCGCCGAAGGCCGCAAGCCAGGACGAAGGCCCAAAGCCGGGCACGCCGTCGGCGGCGTGAGCTGGCAAAGCCCTGCGAGCCTCTCGCCAGACTTTCTTTAGGTGCTTGGGAGGCGCGAAGGCGACTCCCTTCCTAGGCTGGCCGTCAATGTCCACCAACAAGATTGCGTTCGACCTTCAGAGACGGAGGAAGCCGATTTCGACGGCAAGCAGTCGAGTGCCGTCCTTGCTCCAGGTCGTTTGCGAGGTCATGCTGTAGGAGGTTGACAGGAACGCCCGCCGGAAGATTCCTCGCGTCGGAAACTTCGGCCCATTCTCTTGAATGGAATACCCCCGTGTACAAGCAAGGTCCCGTCGGGCGCGACGATGGGCTTCGCACTGCCAAACCCATCTGAAACCTTGAAGCCTTGCACCTCGAACCACTTCGTCGCGTGCGACAGGTCCTCGTAGGAAGCAAGCAGACGGAACGTGCAGACCTCGGCCTCGCTCGCGTTGTCGATGCGGTCCCAATCCATCCGCTCAAGGTAGTTTGGCAAGGCTACGTCCGCATCCTTGGTCAGGCAGGACGCAACGTCCGGGAAATCCATCAAAGCGACTTTGCGAGGTGCCGTCAGTTGCCCGAAAGCTACCGGTGGCGTCCCGGGACCAGGCTCGCTCACATAGCTAACCCAAAGCAATTTGGCGCCGTAGTACCCATAGCCCACAGTTTGAAAAGCGAGGTAGGCCAAGACCGCGTATGCAAGGTAGATCCCGGGCTTGATACCTGGCCTAAGCCGTCGCTCGCGCCATCTGCCGATCCAGTTGCCCGCCGTCCTGCCCGCCAGCCACCAATAGCAGAAACCGACAGCGGCTCCGGATATGGCCGCAGCCAACCAGTCTTCACGCCCCAAAAGCAACCCGGCTCCCATCCAAAGCAACAAATAGAGCCAGAGCCTTTGCGCACCGCGTAGTTCCATGAGCGCGAGCACAATCAGCACGGGGGGAGCACCAAAGAAGAGGTACCCCGGCGTACGAAAGAAGACGCCCCAACTTAATGCCATCCAACGCACGCCGGGCGCTCCGGGCACGCCAGGCGCACGAAGCAGTGCACTGACAAACTCAAAAAGTCCGGAAAATACTGCAATCCCCAGCCCTGCAGAGAGGGCCACGCGGAGGATTCTTAACAATATCACCATGTAATGCATAGCTCCAATGCATCATCGCATCGAAGTATTACATCGCGCTTCATGAACAATCATTATACTGAAGTATTTCGGCACTGCCGCACAAGATGGTAAGTGCTTCGGCCGTCTGCGACTGCCTCAATTCCCCAACAGCACGTCCAGAATAGAGGTCTCGCGGCGCTGGACAGGGCCGCCGACATCCGCCCGCGGGACTGGCCGGCGGATCGAGGCCGTGGAGGGCTGATCCTGCGGGGCGGCGAAGCCGCCAACCGCCTCGACGGGCCGCTGCTGTACTGGCTGCTCGGGCGCGGGCGGGAAGGAGTTTTCGTCAAGGGCCGGCTGGTCGTCGACGGCCATGTCGGGGATCGCGCCACCCTGGGATGTCCACGACCCCGGAAGCGCCGCCACAGGCACACCCTCGTGGGCGGCGACCATGAATTCGTGCCAGGCAAGCGCCGGCAGCGCACCGCCGGTCACGCGCTTCATCGGCTTGCCGTCGTCATTGCCGAACCAGACACCCGTCGTCAGGTTCGCGGTGTAGCCGACGAACCAGGCGTCGCGCGAATTCTGGCTGGTGCCGGTCTTGCCGGCGGCCGGCCAGGCGAAGGCAGCCTTCTTGGCGGTGCCCTCCTCGACGGCGCCGGTCATCATCGCATTCATCATCCCGACGACCTCTGGGCTGATGACGCGCGGCCCGCCGCCAGCCGTATTCTCGTACAGCACGCTGCCGTCGGCTGCCGTCACCCGCTGGATGATGTGGACCTGCGGCCGGTAGCCGCCATTGGCGAAGGGCACATAGGCGGCGGTCAGCTCCAGCGGGGTCACCTCCGAGGTGCCCAGCGAGATGCTGACATTGGGCTGCAGCTCGGATTCGATGCCCATGCGCTGGGCGGCCTCGACCACAGCAGTCGGCCCCACCTCCATCGCCAGCTGTGCCGCCACGGAATTGAGCGACTTCGCCAGCGCCGTCTTGAGGGTCACCCGCCCGAAATACTTGCCATTGTAGTTTTCGGGCGTCCACTTGCCGATCTGGATCGGCGCGTCGTTGCGGATGCTGTCGGGCGTGCGCCCCTGCTCGACGGCCGCCAGATAGACGAACGGCTTGAACGCCGAGCCCGGCTGGCGGCGCGCCTCTGAGGCGCGGTCGAACTGGCTGGTCGAATAGTCATAGCCGCCGACCATGGCACGCACGGCGCCCGAATTGTCGATCGAGACCAGCGCGCCCTGGCTGACATTGAGCTTCTGGCCGTTCTCGTCGATCAGGCGGCGGATCGACTTCTCCGCCAGGTCCTGAAGCGTCATGTCGACGGTGGTGTCGACGATGATGTCGGAACGGACTTCGCCGATCAGGCCCGGCAGCTCTTCCATCACCCGGTCGGCGACATAGTTCTCCGAGCCGGTCCAGAAGGAGGCGACACGGGTCGCCGGCGCGCTCATGGCGGTGGCGAGTTCCTGTTCGCCGATCATGCCCTGGTCGCGCATGGCGGCGAGCACGAGCTGGGTGCGGGCCTCCGATGCCTTGGGATCGCGGGCCGGCGACAGGCGCGACGGCGCCTTGAGCAGTCCCGCCAGCAGCGCTGCTTCGGACAGCGTGACGTCGCGGGCGGACTTGCCGAAATAGCGCCGCGAGGCAGCCTCCACGCCATAGGAGCCCGAGCCGAAATAGACCCGGTTCAGGTACATCTCGAGGATCTGGTCCTTGGTGTGCTTCTGCTCGAGCCAAAGCGCCAGAAGCACCTCCTGCACCTTGCGCTCGAGCGTCCGGTCGGGCGTCAGGAACAGGTTCTTGGCGAGTTGCTGGGTCAGCGTCGAGCCGCCCTGAGTGAAGCGCCCGTGGATGACGCGCTGCGACACTGCGCGGGCAAGGCCGATCGGATCGACGCCGAAATGCGAATAGAAGCGGCGGTCCTCGATCGCCATGACCGCCTGCGGAATGTAGGGCGACATCTCGTGCAGGCCGACGGCCTCGCCGCCGGTCATGCCGCGATTGGCGATCAGACGCCCGTCGACGCCGACGATCTTGATGTTGGGCGAACGATCCGGGATCGCCCAGGTCGTGGCGCTCGGCATCTTGGCGCCGTAGTAGATGACGATGCCGGCGGCGGCGATGCCGCCCCAGATCGCGAGCACGAAGCACCAGTAGACCAGCCGGCCGAGGCTGCCGAACAAGCCCCGGCGCTTCCTGCTCCGGCCACGCCCGCGTTCCGGCGCGCGCGCCTTGGATGATTTGCGCTTTGTGGTCGTCTTGCGGCGGCTGGGCACGACGCGGTCCTCTTCGCGCACCGAAAAGACATCGTCTTCCGCATCGTCCCGCGGGTCATCGAAACTGGGTTCGATGCGTCTGCCGTTCCGGTTCGCCATATTTGTCTGTCCGGCCCCCATGCCAATGGCGTTCCGGTTGGACAGTAAATGCGGCGATTTAAGGAGCCATTAAGCGAACACGACCGCCGCCCACAGCCACGACGCCGCACCCATCACGCCCCCGTCCGTGCGAACGGCGGCTGTGGCCCTCGCCGTCACTGCGGGATCGGATCAGGCCGGTTCGGCTTGTCGGGCCGGTCGCCCGGCTTGTCGCTTCCGCCCTTGTAGCAGGGGCTCGACGGGTTGGAACTGTCGCAGCACGTGCTGCTCTGCAGGTAGCGAGGGTCCTTGGGCTTCCACTCGCATCGCCTGATCTCGGTCGACTGGCACGCGGCCACGAAAGTCGCTGCGGCCATCGCCAGGCTGATATTTCTCAAGGCACTCATTGGTTTCTCTCCTTTGAAATGAAATTCCCGTCCACGGCCATTGGTCGCGGCAGGCGGAGAAAAGGTTCAAAGGAGATGCAGGAAATTTTTCAGCTCAGAAGACACATCGGAGCTGTCGCCTGTTCAGCGACAGTGGAAAGGCAAGCGCTACGGGCGGATTGCTTCGAAAATTCTGCAGAGAAGCAAGCCCAATTCTGCCCGACCGGAGTTCACGGCCCCATGGTTTTGCTGAGCGCAGCCGAAATACGCTCGCGCATCACCTCGGCGATGTCTGCATGCATGTGCAGCCGCACGCGCCCGCCGCGTGCGTCGACCAGCGTCAGGGCGACACCGTCGAGCTTGTCGTCCCGTGCCGGTTCGACCGCCGTGACCATGAATTCATGGGTGTCCTTCTCGGGTTTCTCGGCCATGGTTCCCTCCCTGACAGCGATCCCCGACAATACGCCTATTCCTCGTCGTCGTCGCCGCCCGGCACGGACCACGAGTGCGGCTCGATGCGCTTCTGGGTGTCGCTGTCGACATAGGCCCACCAGCCTTCGTCGTTCTCGTCCCATTCGCCGCCGGCGGCACGCAGGCGTGCCAGCGAGCGATATTGCGCAATCGACTCGTTCTCCTGGCCGTCGCGGTCGGTCCAGAACACCGTGATCTTGCTGCCGTCCTTGGGTGCGGTGGCGATCGGTCTCTTGGCGCTCATCGGTTTCCCCACAGCTGAAGCCGGAACGATAGCCCGCCTGAGGCGGGGGTGCCACTCACCTGCGCGAGAGCAGGCTGAAAACCAGGCCGAGCACGGCAACGCCCACGACCGCCGCGGCGACCGGATTGTCGTTCACCGTCTTGCGGGCAAGGTGGGCCTGCCGGCGCATCGCGGGAAGTGCATCGGAGAAGCGCTCGACCATGTCGCCATAGAATTCGGCGGCGTCGTCGCGCGTTTCACTGTAGGCGCCGGCTCCGCGCTTCGACATCGCCCTGGTCAGCGACGCCACCTGCCTCGATAGATGGGCGATCTGGTCTTCGAGATGGGACTGGATTTCGTCTCGGGTGGAGGCCATTCGGGAGGATCCTTTCGTCAAGTCTCCAGCCCAAACGGCCAAGCCGGCCCGTTCGTTCCATGTCTCCAGGCCGTCAGCTATGGGCGAAGATGTCCTCTTCGCTCCAGCCCATGAGATCGAGCTTGGCGCGGGTGGGCAGGAAGCGGAAGCATGCCTCGGCTTCCTTGGTGCGGCCGTCGCGCTCCAGCCTGCCGGCCAGAACGTCGCGCAGGCGGTGCAGGTAGAGGACGTCGGAGGCGGCGTATTCGAGCTGTTCCGGCGACAGCGTCTCGGCGGCCCAGTCGGACGACTGCTGCTGCTTGGACAGGCTCACGCCCAGAAGCTCGTTGCAGATGTCCTTGAGGCCATGGCGATCGGTGTATGTGCGGGTCAGGCGCGAGGCGATCTTGGTGCAGAACACCGGTTCGGTCATGACCCCGAAGGCCTGGTAAAGCACGGCGATGTCGAAGCGGCCGAAATGGAACAGCTTGGTGATCTTGCGGTTCCTGAGCAGGCTCGTGAGGTTCGGCGCCTTCTTCTGCCCGGCCGCGATCTGGATCACGTCGGCCGTGCCGTCGCCGGGAGAAATCTGCACCACGCAGAGCCGGTCGCGATGCGGATTGAGACCGAGCGTCTCGGTGTCGATGGCCACCGCCTCCACATCGTAATTGCTGAGGTCGGGCAGGTCGTGCTTGTGGAAGCGGATGGTCATTTCGGTCTCCGGTCGCGGCTTGGAACCGTCCTCGCCGCGATGGGGTGAAAAATCAACAGAAAGTTGCCCTTAAGCTGTCACGAACGGGTCATCGCATCGAGGATCCGCGCCCACGAACGCTGCCCCTTGTGGAACGAGGTCAGGTCGTATTTCTCGTTCGGGGAATGAATACGGTCGTCGGCAAGCGCGAACCCCACTAGCAGCGACTCCATGCCGAGGAAATTCTGGAAATCACCGACGATCGGGATCGAGCCGCCCATGGCGATCATCAGCGCTTCCTTCGACCATTCGTC
>MEEF01000055.1 GCA_001724355.1 Mesorhizobium sp. SCN 65-20
TCTTCATCGGCATCAACAAGATTTCGGACGTGCTCTACCGCGTCCTCGACCCGAGGGCACGCTGATGGCGACCACCCGCGACTGGCTTCTCGACGATTCTCCGACCTCGCGCCTGCAGGCGCGTCTGGGCCGCAGCTATCGCCTTTCGCGCGCTTTGATGCGCAATCCCCTGGCCGTGGTCGGCGCGATCATCGTGCTGGCTCTGATCCTGGTAGCGCTGTTCGCGCCGTGGATCGCCACGCATTCGCCCATCGGTCAGGACCTTGCCAACCGGCTCAAGCCGCCGAGCGCAGAAAACTGGATGGGCACCGATGAGCTCGGCCGCGACATCTGGAGCCGCGTTGTCTATGGCGCGCGCATCACGCTGATGATCGTGGCACTGGTGGCCGTTCTGGCTGCGCCAGTCGGCCTCGTCATCGGCGCCGTGGCCGGCTATTTCGGCGGCTGGACGGATCGCATCCTGATGGGCATCACCGACATCTTCCTGTCGATGCCGAAGCTGATCCTGGCGCTGGCCTTCGTCGCAGCGCTCGGGCCTGGCATCCAGAATGCGATCATCGCAATCGCGATCGCCACCTGGCCCGGCTATGCCCGCATCGCCCGCGCCGAGACGCTGACCATCCGCAACTCGGAATTCGTCTCCGCGGTCGAGCTGCAAGGCGCCTCTTCGCTGCGCGTCATCGTCAACCACATCCTGCCGCTGTGCACCTCCTCGATGATCATCCGTGTCACGCTCGACATGGCCGGCATCATCCTGACGGCCGCCGGCCTCGGCTTCATCGGCCTCGGCGCCCAGCCGCCGCTGCCCGAATGGGGCGCGATGATCTCGCGCGGCCGCTCCTTCATCCTCGACCAGTGGTGGGTGGCGACCATGCCCGGCTTTGCCATCGTCATCGTCAGTCTCGGCTTCTGCTTCCTGGGGGACGGCCTGCGCGATGTCCTCGACCCCAAGCATGGAGACCGCCAATGAGCGCCCTGCTTGAAATCGAGAATCTGCGCGTCACGTTCCCGACGGCGCGCGGTCCGATCGACGTGGTCAAGGGGCTCTCGTTCACGCTCGGCCGCGAGCGCCTTGGCATCGTCGGCGAAAGCGGCTCGGGTAAGTCAATGACCGGCCGCTCGATCCTGCGGCTGATCCGTGCTCCCGGCAAGGTCAGCGCAGACAAGATGCGCTTCGACGGGATCGACCTGCTCGCCCGGTCGGAGAAGCAGATGCGCGACATCCGTGGCGCCCGCATCTCGATGGTGATGCAAGACCCGAAGTTCTCGCTGAATCCAGTCATGACCATCGGCGACCAGATCGCCGAGGCGCTGCTGACGCACCAGAAACTCGGCCGAGCCGACATCCGGGGCCGCACGCTCGCCATGCTGGAGGCCGTGCGCATCAACGATCCCGAGCGAGTGCTCGGTCTCTATCCGCACGAGGTATCGGGCGGCATGGGCCAGCGCATCATGATCGCCATGATGCTCATCCCGGAGCCGGACCTGCTGATCGCCGACGAGCCGACCTCGGCGCTCGACGTCTCGGTCCAGGCGCAGGTACTCGAGATCATCGACGACCTGGTCAAGCGCAAGGGCATGGGCCTGATCCTGATCAGCCACGACCTCGACCTGGTGTCGGCCTATTGCGACCGCATCCTGGTGATGCGCGCCGGCGAGGTGGTCGAGGAGTGCGCTGCCGGCGAGCTCCGCAACGCCAAGCATCCCTATACGCGCGGCCTGCTCGCCTCGATCCCGCGTCTCGACGAGGATCGCGAGGAGCTTCCGGTCCTGCAACGCGACGAGGCTTCGACATGAGTGCGCTGACGATCGAGAACCTCGACATCTCCTATGGCGATTCGAAGGTCACGCACGGCATCGGTTTCACCGTCGCCGAAGGCGAGAGCTTCGCGCTGGTGGGCGAGAGCGGCTCCGGCAAGACCACCGTGCTCAAGGCGATCGCCGGCATGGCGCGCAGTTGGAGCGGGTCCATCGCCGTGTTCGGCCGCCCGCGCAGCCACGGCATCGACCGTGAGTTCGCCCGGCAATGCCAGATGGTGTTCCAGGACCCGTACGGTTCGCTGCATCCGCGCAAGACGGTAGATGCGACCTTGAGCGAGCCGCTCACCATCCACGGCATTTCCGACAATGGCGAGCGCGTCGACGAGGTGATGCGGTCGGTCGGCCTCGACCGGCGTTTCCGCTTCCGCTTCCCGCACCAACTGTCGGGTGGCCAGCGCCAGCGCGTGGCGATTGCGCGCGCGCTCATCCTCAAGCCCAAGCTGCTCCTGCTCGACGAGCCCACCTCGGCGCTCGACGTTTCGGTGCAGGCCGAGATCCTCAACCTGCTCAAGCGCCTGCGCCGCGAGCAGGGGCTGACCTACCTGATGGTCACGCACAATCTGCCGGTCGTGTCGTTCCTGTGCGACCGGCTGGCAGTCATGCGCCACGGCCGCGTCGTCGAGATCGCCGACGTCGACCAGCTCAAGCAGGGCTTGCTCGAGGATCCTTATTCGCGCGAGCTCGTAGAACTCGGTGCGGCTCATCCCAAGACCTGAAGTAAAGGAATTCACCATGACAGAGACTGCATATGCCGAGGCGCTGGCCGCCTTCGATGCCGCCATTGCGACCACGACCGAAGTCGAGGGCGTGTGGAAGGCCCTCCAGGCACTCGCAGACGTCGTCGTCGGCGCCAAGCTCTTCACGGTCATGAAGCTCGACTGGGCCAATGATCGCTCGGGCCGTACCTACACCAGCCATCCGGACGCTTATCCGGTCTCCGGAACCAAGCCGATCAACCGTACCCACTGGTTCGATACGATCCACGTCAAGCGCCAGCCCTTCGTCGCCAATACGATCAAGGACATCGCCGACGTGTTCCCGGATCACGAGACGATCTGGTCGCTCGGCTGCGGCTCGGTGCTCAACTGGCCGGTCTTTGTCGGCGACACCATGCTCGGCACCGTCAACATGCTGCACGAGGAGCACTACTACACGCCCGTGCGCGTCGAGGCAGCCAAGCACCTCTCGCTGGCCGCCAAGGCCGCGTTCCTGGCTGTCGAGCACTTGGAACGCCGCTGATCCATTTGGGTCGGGCCGCACGCGGCCCGGCCCAAGCCTTGATTGCCGTCGTCAACCAATTGCGCAACGGTTGCGAAAGCGTCAGGTGCCCAGCACCAGCGCGCCGCCCGTCAGGCCGGCGCCGGCCGCGGCCAGCAACAGTTTCTCTCCCGATTGAAACGGCCGGGCCATGTGCTCGACAGACAGCGACAGCGGGATCGTCGCTGCCGACGAATTGCCGTAATCCGCGATCGTCTTGACGGTCCGGTCGTCAGCGATGCCGAGTGATTTGCCCACCGCTTTGAAGATGCGGGCATTGGCCTGGTGTGGCACGAAGCGGCTGACATCGGTCGCGGCAAGAGCCGCCGCAGTAAGCGCTTCCTGCGAACACCGGCTCATCATTTCCACCGCCTTGGTGAACACCGCCCGGCCGTCGGCGATGGTCATGCGCGTTTCGGTGATGTCGAGTTCGTCGGCGAAGGGCCGGTTGCTGCCGCCTGCCGGAATCTGGATCAGGCCGTAGCCCCCACCGTCGGCCGCGACCGAGGCTCCAAGGATGCCGTGACCGGGGGCGTCGGATGGGGCGAGAACAACAGCGCCGGCCGCGTCGGCAAACAGGACCGCGCTCGCCCGCTCGGCCGGGTTGATCCGGCGGCTCAATATGTTGGCGGCTATGACGATCGCCGGCTTGTTGTGCAGGCGCACGAAGCCGTCGGCGAAGGTCAGCGCATAGATGAAGCCGGCGCAGGCCCCGGCGAGGTCGACGCCGCCGGCCTTGGCGAGGCCGAGCTTGTGGGCGACCAGCGGCGCGCTCGGCGGCAGCAAATGGTCGGGCGTCGAAGTGGCGAGCAGGAGCAGGCCGATATCCTCACGCGCGATGCCCGCTTGCTGCAGCGCCATCTCGCCGGCTTTGGCCGCGAGGCCGGACAGCGTGTCATGAGGCTCGGCCCAGTAGCGCGCTCGAATGCCGGTGCGGCCTTCGATCCAGCCCACGTTGAGGCCGAGGCTTGCCTCGATCTCGGCGTTCTCGACCTTGCGCCCTGGCACGTGGTGGCCGAAGCCGGCAATGCGCGCGCTACGGCTCATCCGGCGTTCGCCAGGTCGGCCGCCTCGTCGACGGCGTCGTACAGCCGGTCGAGTTCGGTGGAGGTCACGCAATAGGGCGGCAGCACGTAGATGACGTTGCCGAGTGGCCGGACAAGCAGGCCGCGCTCGAGGAAGAACGCCCTGAGCTTCGGGCCGACCTCGGCGAGATAACCCGCCTTGCCGACGCGCAGGTCGAGCGCTGCGATGGTGCCCGTGGTTCGGATGTTCTCGAAACGCGGGTCGTCACGGAACCGCGCGACCTTGTCTGCCTGCATCCGCGAGAGTGCCGTTACGCGCTCGGCCACAGGCTCGTTGCGCCAGATCTCGACATTCGCCAGCGCCGCCGCACAGGCAATAGGGTTCGCTGTGTAGGAACTGGAGTGGAAAAAAGTCTTGGCGCGATCGGTGGAGAAATGTGCGCGGAAGACCGCGTCGGTGGCGAGCGTAGCCGCCAGCGGCACCGAGCCACCGGTGAGGCCCTTGGACGTGCAGAGGATGTCGGGCGCAATCCCCGCCTGCTCGCAGGCGAACATGGTGCCGGTGCGGCCCCAGCCGGTCATCACCTCGTCGGCGATGAGCAAGGTGCCGGAGCGATCGGCGATGCGCTTGAGCTCGGTCAGCACCCGGGCCGGGTACATCAGCATGCCGCCGGCGCCGAGCACCAGTGGCTCGACGATGAGGGCCGCGGCCTTGCCGTCGCGGGAGAGCGCTTCGAAGCGGTCGAGCGTCTCCTGTTCGCGGCCCGGCGCGGGGAAGGGGATGGTGTCGACCTCGAACAGCAGCGGATTATAGGCGGCATTGAACACGCCGCGTTCGCCGACGCTCATCGTGCCGATGGTGTCGCCATGGTAGCTGTGCTCCATGACGACGATGCGCGAGCGGGCGTCGCCGTTGTTGCGGTGGAAACCGAGCGCCATCTTCAGCGCCACCTCGACGCTGGTCGAGCCGCTGTCGGAATAGAATACCCAGTCGAGCCCGGCAGGCGCCATCTCGACCAGCGCCGAGGCCAGCCGTTCCGCTGGCTCGTGGGTCAGGCCGGCGAAGATCACCTGGTCGAGCGTTTCGGTGGCGCTGCGGATGGCCTCGACGATCCGGGGCGTGCGGTGGCCATGGGTGACGACCCACCAGGACGAGATCGCGTCGAGGATGCGCTTGCCGTCTGACGTCTCGACATAGGCGCCTTCGGTGCGCGCGATCAGCGGCGGCTTTGGCTCCGTCGCGTGCTGGGTGAAGGGGTGCCAGACGGCGGAACGGCTCATGGTTTTGCCTCGAAGAACGGGGCCTCCAGGAAATCGGCGGCGCTGAAGTTCGCCCGCATGGCCTCGGCGAGCGTTTCCGGCGTAAGCGGATCGAGCCGCGGCAGGCGGCCGAGTACGCGCACCTTGCCCATCTCGGCGATGGTGCGTTGGGTGTCAGTCATCTCGTCGCCGATGAAGGCGACACCCAGCAGCGGAACCGAGCGGGCGCGCAGCGCTTCGATGGAAAGCAGCGTGTGGTTGATCGTGCCGAGCTCGGTGCGGGCGCAGAGCACAACTGAGGCGCCCCAGCGAGCGAAGACGTCGATGTAGGGCGTCTTGCGGTTGACCGGAACCATCAGCCCGCCGGCGCCTTCGATGACGAGCGGCCCCACCGTTGCCGGAAGTGCGAGGTTATCGGCATCGATCTCGACGCCATCAATCTCGGCGGCGCGGTGCGGCGACAGCGGCTCCTTCAGCTTCCACGCCTCAGGCAGCACGCGCTCCGTCGAGAGTCCGGCGAGCCGGGTGACGATTTCGCTGTCGGTCTCCTCCTCGATGCCCGACTGCACTGGCTTCCAGTAGACGCCATCGAGCAAGGCGGTCAGGCCGGCAGCGAACACGGTCTTGCCAATGCCGGTGTCGGTGCCGGTTACCACGATCCTTGCAGTCATCGGGAACATTCCTCTGAAAGCGCTGCGAACAGCGCCGTAACATCGTCCTCGCCGACATTCAGCGTCAGCGAAATCCTGAGCCGCGCCGTACCCTCGGGCACGGTCGGCGGGCGGATGCCGCGCACGTCGAAGCCGCGCGCCTGTAGCGCCTGGGCTAGCGACATGACGCGCGCGTTGTCGCCGATGACAATGGGCAAGATCTGCGAGCCGCTCGGCATGAAGCCCAGTCCCTCCGCCTTCGTGCTCGCGAGCGCCACCAGCTTCGCCAGCCGATCGCGGCGTTCGGGTTCGTCGGCGACTATGTCGAGCGCGGCAGCCGAGGCTGCCGCCATCAGCGGCGAGGGGGCCGTGGCGTAGATGAAGGGACGGCTGCGGTTGACGAGATAATCGCACAGGACGGCGGGTGCCGTGACGATCGCGCCGGATGCGCCCAGCGCCTTGCCGCACGTATGCAGTACAACGACATTCTCGCGGCCTTCGAGATGATGCGCGAGCCCGCGTCCTTCAGGGCCGTACACACCCGTGGCATGTGCCTCGTCGACGAACAGGAAGGCCTCGTGCCGGTCGGCGACGGCTGCGAGTTCGTCCAGCGGGGCGCGGTCGCCATCCATCGAATACAGGCTTTCAGTGACGACCCAAGGTCGACCCGCGCCGCCCTTTTCGCGCCACGCCTTGATCGCGTCGTCCATCGCGCCGGCATCGTTGTGCCTGACCTCCACCACATCGGCGCGGCCCGCACGCGCGCCTTCATGGGCGCTGGCGTGGATCAGCTCGTCGAGCACGATCAGATCGCCTTTCTGCGGCAGGGTGGTGAGCACGGCAAAGTTGGCGACATAACCGCCGCCGAAAAACAGCGCGCGCTCGGCACCGAAGAAATTGGCAGCCTTCTGCTCCAGTGCCTCGTGCTCGGGGTCGTTGCCGCGCAGCAGCCGCGAGCCGGTGGCGCCGACGGGCGTTCCGTTGGCGAGCGCCGTTGCAACCGCGTCGGCCAGGCGCTTGTCGCCCGCCAGCCCGAGATAGTCGTTGGAGGCGAAATCGAGCCCGGCGCGGCCGCTGAGCGCGCGCAGCCGGCTCTTGCGGGCCAGCCCGCGCAGGCTGGCCTCGTAGCGGTCGAGCAAGGCTCGTCCGGTCACTCCGTTTCGAGCTCCATCGGCTGGATGCCGAGACGGCGGAACAGCGCGCTGTCCTTGTCTTCCTCGGGGTTCTCGGCGGTCAGCAGCGTGTCGCCGACGAAGATCGAGTTGGCGCCGGCGAAGAAGCACAGCGCCTGCATCTCGTCGCTCATCGCGGTGCGGCCGGCCGACAGGCGCACATGCGACTTCGGCATCATGATGCGGGCAAGCGCTATGGTGCGGACAAATTCGATCGGCTCGATCGGGTCGGCCTCGCCCAGCGGCGTGCCTTCGATCGGGATCAGCATGTTGATCGGCACGCTGTCGGGATGCTCGGGCAGGTTGGCGAGAGTCACCAGCATGTCGACGCGGTCGGCCTTCTCCTCGCCCATGCCCACGATGCCGCCGCAGCAGACCTTGATGCCGCTGTCGCGCACATTGGCGAGCGTGTCCAGCCGGTCGGCGAAGGTGCGGGTGGTGATGATCTCGTTGTAGTAGCGCTCGGAGGTGTCGATGTTGTGGTTGTAGTAGTCGAGGCCGGCCTGCTTCAGGCGCTGCGCCTGGCCGAGATCGAGCATGCCGAGCGTCATGCAGGTCTCCATGCCGAGGTCTTTGACGCCCTCGATCATGGCGACGACGGCATCCATGTCGCGCTCCTTGGGACTGCGCCAGGCAGCGCCCATGCAGTACCGGGTGGCGCCCGCGTCCTTGGCCTTCTTGGCTTCGGCCAGCACGCGCTGCACTTCCATCAGCTTGGAGGCCTTGAGGCCCGACTCATGGCGCGACGACTGGCTGCAATAGCCGCAGTCCTCGGGGCAGCCGCCGGTCTTGATCGAGAGCAGGCGCGACAGTTGCACCCGGTTGGGGTCGAAATTCTCGCGGTGGACGGTCTGGGCCCGGAAGATCAGGTCGTTGAAGGGCAGGTCGTAGATTGCCTGTGCGTCCTCGCGGCTCCACTGGGGACGTGCCCCGTTGAGCGATTCCGCGGCTGCGTTCAGGTGCAAATCGGCGTTCATGCGCTCTCCATCGCCAAGTAATGTCCTCGCCTTCCTCCACCCTGGGGCGCGACCATTGCCTTGGTCAGTCTGCCGTGTCCAGTCCAATATCGAGGATTGGGGCGCTGTGGGTCAGCCAGCCCACCGAAATGAGGTCGACGCCACTGGCCGCGATTGCCGGTGCGGTGGCAAGGTTGACCCGGCCCGAAGCCTCGGTGATTGCCCGTCCGTCGACGATGCGGACGGCTGTCGTCAACATATCAGGCGACATGTTGTCGAGCAGGACGGCATCGACGCCCAGCGCAAGCACTTCGTCCAGTTGCTCCAGCGTATCGACCTCGACCTCGATCTTGACCAGGTGCCCGACATTGGCCCTGGCCCGCTCGATAGCCGCGCGCGGGCCGCCAGCAATGGCGATGTGGTTGTCCTTGATCAGCACCGCGTCGTCGAGGCCGAAGCGGTGGTTGGAGCCGCCGCCGCAGCGAACGGCGTATTTTTCCAGTGCGCGCAGGCCGGGCGTTGTTTTCCGCGTGCAGACGATGCGCGCCTTGTGGCCGGCGACTGCATCGACGATGCCGGCGGTGGCTGTGGCGATGCCGCTGAGATGGGAGAGAAAGTTGAGCGCGACGCGCTCGCCGGTGAGCAGGCCGCGCGCCGGGCCGGTCAGCGTGGCGATGACGTCGCCAGCGACGAGGCGGCTGCCGTCGGGCTTTTCGACCTTCATGTTGATTGTGGGATTGATGAGGCCGAAAGCGAGTGCTGCAAGGTCGAGCCCGGCCACCACGCCCTGTTGGCGCGAGACGAGAATGACCGTTGCATGGTGATCTGCAGGTACGATGGCGTCGGTGGTGATGTCGCCGGCGCGGCCGAGATCTTCCAGCAAGGCTGCGCGGACCAGCGGCTCAAGCATGATCCGGGGCAGGGGTGTGAGATGCATGGTCAGGCGCTCCGGGCCATTGGCGTGAGGTCGAGGTCGCGGGCGGCCTTTAGCGCCGTCCCCAAGGTGAGGCTCGACCGGCGGGCGACGGCAGCCCTGGTTGGATAGTCGGTACGGCTGTGCGCCCCGCGGCTTTCCTCACGGGCGAGCGCCGAGACCGCCATCATCAGTCCGACGATGGCCGGGTCGGCGGAGGCACTGTCGCCTGTGGCGAGGGGCAACAACTCCGCTGCAGCCTGCCGCAGGCCGTCAGGGTTTCGCAGCACGCCAAGCGCTGTCGAGACGATGTCGCGAACTGCGGATGCATCCGGTCGGATCGGCGTCTGCTGCGGGAAAATGCGTAACGCGGGAGAGTTCGCGGCGTTCCTGACGCTGTCTGCCACCCAACCGGCGGCGACCACGGCTTCGGCCAACGAATTGCTGGCCAACCGGTTGGCGCCATGCAGGCCGGTCGAGGCGACTTCGCCGCAAGCCCAGAGGCCGGGCACGGAGCTGCGCCCCTCGGCGTCCACCGCGACGCCGCCCATATGGTAGTGCGCGGCCGGGCGCACCGGGATCGGATCGGCAACGGGATCGATGCCGGCCTCGCGGCAGAAGGCGTCGATCGCCGGGAAGCGCGTGGAAAAGCGTGCGCCGAGGCATCGGCGCGTATCGAGGAACACTCTGTGGCCGCGGGCGAGATGGCGGAAGACGCCGCGCGCCACTGCATCGCGCGTCGCGAGTTCTGCGCCGGGCAGGTCGGCGAGGAAACGCCGGCCGGTCTCATCGATCAGGATCGCGCCTTCGCCGCGGACCGCCTCGCTGACGAGGCGCATCGGGCGGATCGACGAGTCCAGCGCGGTGGGGTGGAACTGCACGAATTCGAGGTCGGCCAATTCAGCGCCAGCGCGGGCGGCAAGCGCCAGCCCCTGGCCGAAGCAACCGAGCGGATTGGTGGTGTCGCGGAACAGGCCACCGACGCCGCCCGTGGCGAGCACGACGCGGCCGGTTTCAAACGCGATTTCACCCACCGGCCCGGTCGCCAGAACTCCGGCAATGGCGCCGTCCTCTACGACAAGGCGACGCGCGGAAAACCCTTCCAGCACCGATATGGACGGCGTGCGGCGCACGGCGGCGACCAGTCCGCGCACCAGCTCCCGCCCCGTGGCGTCGCCACCGGCGTGGACGATGCGCCGGCGACTATGCGCGGCCTCCAGTCCGAGCGCGATGGCGCCGCCGGGCATACGGTCGAAGCCTATGCCGAGGCGTTCGAGCTTTTCGATCGCCAGGGGGGCAGCCTCGACGATTCGGCGGACGACCGCCTCGTCGCACAGCCCGTCGCCAGCAGCTAGCGAGTCGGCAATGTGCAGGGCAGGCGAGTCGTCGTCACCAATTGCCGCCGCCAGCCCGCCCTGGGCCAGTGGGCTGGACGCCTCGCCGCCGAGCGGCGCTGCCGACAAAAGCACCACAGGCTCCGGCGCCAGCTCCAGCGCCGTCATCAGGCCGGCAATGCCGGCGCCGATTATGACGGGGCGACCGGCAAGGTCGCGCAGGTCGTTGCTCATACCGCAAGCATCCGCTCGACGGCGAGCCGGGCACGTGCCGATAGTTCTGGCTCGATGGTCACCTGATGGTGCATCTGTTCGAGTGCCGTGCGGATGTTGCCGAGCGTGATCCGCTTCATGTGCGGGCAGAGATTGCAGGGCCGGATGAACTCGACGTCGGGATGGTCGACGGCGACGTTGTCGCTCATCGAGCACTCGGTCATCAGCACCACGCGGGCCGGCTTTTCGGTGCCGACATAGTCGGACATGGCCGCGGTCGAGCCGGCGAAGTCGGCCTCGGCGACAACCTCCGGCGGGCATTCGGGGTGGGCGAGCACGGTCACGCCGGGATGGGCGGCGCGCAGCTCGCGGATATCCTCGGGCGTGAAGCGTTCATGCACCTCGCAATGGCCCTTCCAGGCGATGATCTCGACATCGGTCTGGGCGGCGATGTTCCGCGCCAGATACTCGTCCGGCAGCATGATGACCCGCGGCACGCCGAGCGATTCCACCACTGCCTTGGCGTTGCCCGAGGTGCAGCAGATGTCGGACTCGGCCTTCACGGCGGCGGAGGTGTTGACGTAGGTGACGATCGGCACGCCAGGATGGCGCTGGCGCATCAGGCGCACGTCCTCGGGCGTGATCGAATCCGCCAGCGAGCAGCCGGCGCCCATGTCCGGGATCAGCACGGTCTTGCCGGGACTAAGCAGCTTGGCTGTCTCGGCCATGAAGTGCACGCCGGCCAGCACGATGACGTCGGCCTCGACATCCATCGCCTTGCGGGCCAGCGCCAGGCTGTCGCCGACGATGTCGGCCACGCAGTGGAATATCTCGGGCGTCTGGTAGTTGTGCGCCAGGATGACGGCGTTGCGCTCGCGTTTCAGCTGCAGGATCGCATCGATGTCGTCGGTGAAGGCCGGCCATTCGATGGCGGGGATGACCTTTTCGACACGGCTGTAGAGCGCGGCGGCGGAGGGGGAAATGCCAGACATGGTCGATCCTTATTATGCTCTTGTTGAGTATAATAAGGCCATATGCTTACCATGAGCATAAGTGCTGTCAAGGGAATGGTTTTGCTATTTGGTGCCGGCTACCGCGCGCTCGTCCAGCACGGCGTGGCGGAAGCGGAACAGCTTGGCTGGCCGGCCGCCGGTCTCGGAGGACATCTGGCCGGTCTCCTCGACGAGGTCCTGCTGCTCGATCAGGCGACGGAAATTCTGCTTGTGCACCGTCACCCCCGCCAGCGCCTCCACGGCGCGCTGCAGCTGGAGAAGCGTGAAGGCGGGCGGCATCAGCTCGAACACCACCGGCCTGTACTTAATCTTGGTGCGCAGCCTGGCGATGCCGGTGGCAAGGATGCGACGGTGGTCGCCGTCCATGGCCCTGCCGGGAACAAGCGGCTTGCTTGTCGCCTCCTCCTTGCGCACGGCTTCTTCGACGAGGCCCGCCTCGTAGAGAAGCTCGTAGCGCTGCAGGGTCAGTTCCTCGTTCCAGGGGCGATCGTCGAAGCCGAAGCAGACTGCGGCGCGGCCCAGGCGCTTGGCGCGCCTGTCCTCGTGCTCGCCGGTGCCGGCCCATCGCCGCAGCGCCGGCTCGATGAGGTCCGCGATCACCTGCGGCGCGCCATAACGGTGGTCCTCCCAGGGGAAGAACTCGTACCAGTTGCGCCAACTGCCCGGCGGCGTGGCGTGAGACGGCTCCTCACGGGTGAGCCCCAGGTAGCTGATTGAAATCACCCGGCTGGGCGAATCCTCGCCGCTGCGGTCGCGGTCGGCGAAGGTGTAGAGCTGCTCTATATAGCCGAGCGGATGGCCGGTCTGCTGCTCGACCCAGTCGCGCAGCCCCGATTGCAGCGAGCGGTGGCCGAGTTCGAACGGCCCGGAGGGCAGGGCGGTGGCGTCCTTGATGGTCAGCACCACCGGATTGCCGTTGGGGGCGGCCACGAGCACGGCGATCAGGTCGGCACCTATCGCATGTCGCTCCTGCTGCCGCTGGCTGTCCTTTCCCACGCTATTCCTCTGTCGCCGGCCATTGGTCTTGCGGCGCGATGGGACAAAGAAACAAGCCGGGCGTCAACAGCTGCCGGCGCCTTTTCGATGCAGCGCGCAAGGTCTTCGCCAGTTCTGGCTTGGCGGCGACAGAAAATCCATCGCCGAAAGCCGGAACGCGAATGACCTTGCGTAAGAGCTTAGGCGTTGGTGGCCTGCGCCTTCTCCTTGGCGGCCTGCCTGAGCAACATGCCGAACAGGTCGCGCGGCTCGTCGGGATCGGCAAGCAGGTCGAGTTCCTCGTAGCGCTTGGTGTGGCGCAACTGGTCGCGAACATAGCGCAGGGCCGAGAAATCCTCGATGGCGAAGCCGACCGAATCGAACAGCGTGATCTGGCCCGGGTCGCGGCGCCCCTCGGTCGAACCGGCGATGATGCGCCACAGTTCGGTCACCGGATGGTTGGGTTCGAGCTGCTGGATCTCACCCTCGATGCGCGTCTGCGGCGGATACTCGACCACGATCTCGGAGCGCAGCAGGATGTCGCGGTGCAGCTCCGTCTTGCCGGGGCAGTCGCCGCCGACGGCGTTGATGTGCACGCCGCTGCCCACCATGTTGTCGGTCAGGATCGTGGCGTTCTGCTTGTCGGCGGTGACGGTGGTGATGATCTGGGCGCCCTCGACCACCTCCTGTCCCGAGGTGCAGATCCGGATGTCGAAGCCGAGGCCTTCGAGATTGCGCGCGCATTTGCGGCTTGCCTCGATGTCGATGTCGAATAGGCGCAACTTGTCGATGCCGAGCAGCTTCTTGAACGCCAGGGCCTGGAACTCCGACTGCGCGCCGTTACCGATGATCGCCATCGTGTCCGCGCCCTTGGGCGCCAGATACTTGGCAGCCACCGCCGATGTCGCCGCGGTACGCAGCGCCGTCAGTATGGTCATCTCGGTGAGCAGCATCGGATAGCCCGAGCCGACGTCGGCGAGCACGCCGAAGGCGGTCACTGTCTGCAGGCCCTCGCGCGTGTTCTTCGGGTGGCCGTTGACGTATTTGAAGCCGTAGAGCTGCCCGTCGCTGGTGGGCATCAACTCGATGACGCCGTCATGGCTGTGCGATGCGACGCGCGGCGTCTTGTCGAACAGCTCCCAGCGGCGAAAGTCCTCCTCGATATAAGTGGAAAGCTCGCCGAGGAAGCGGTCGACGCCGATCTCGAGGACCAGCTTCATCATGTTGTCGACGCTGACGAAAGGGACGATGTTCAGGTTGGCGATGGTCATCAGAAGCTCCTGGTCGGGCGGTCCATGATGCGGCGGCCCATAAGGCTGGCCGTGAGGTCCACCATAAGGATAGCGGTGCGCCCGCGTTCGTCGAGGAAGGGGTTGAGTTCCACCAGGTCGAGGCTGGTCACCAGCCCGCTGTCGTGCAGCATCTCCATGGCGAGATGCGCCTCGCGGAAGGTCGCCCCGCCCGGCACGGTGGTGCCGACCGCGGGTGCGATCGCCGGGTCGAGGAAGTCGACGTCGAGGCTGACATGCAGCAGCCCGTTCTCGTCGGCGATGCGATCGAGAAAGGCGCGCAGCAGCGGGGCCAGCCCGTGCTCGTCGATCGAGCGCATGTCATGGACGGTCACGCCCGCCTCGGTGAGTGCCCGGCGCTCTGCCGGATCGACGCTGCGCAGGCCGAGCGTGCAGATCCGCTTGGGATCCACCGGCGCCGGCAGGCGAGGGTAATAGCCTTCAAAGCCCGGCAGGCCGCTGGCATAGGCAAGCGGCACGCCGTGCAGGTTCCCGCTCGTCGTGGTGTCGAGCGTGTGGAAATCGGGATGCGCGTCGAGCCACAGCACGAACAGCGGACGCCCGGTCTCGGCGGCGCGGCGCGCCACGCCCGAAAGTGTGCCGGCGGAAAGCGCATGGTCGCCGCCGAGGAAGATCGGCATCGCGTTCTCGCTTGCGGCGTATGCCGCCTCGGCGATGGCCTTGGTCCAGGCCGCGATCTCGGGCAGGGCCTTCAGCGCCGTGTTGGGATGCCTCCCCGCCGCCGGTTGCGACGGTACCACTGTACCCAGATCGGCGACCGTGTGCCCAAGTTCGGTCAGCGCGGCGGCGAGGCCCGCCGTGCGCAACGCGCTCGGCCCCATCTCGCAGCCCATGCGTCCGGCGCCGTCCTGAAGCGGAATTCCAATGAGATTGCAGTGCATTCGGTCTCGTCCATGTCTGTTGAGGCGACATTGAACGGAATGCGGCTGGCAAAATGAAGCCATTGTTTTGGCGATTTCGATATGCATGCTGTGCAAAATGTCAGCCAGTTTGATCGAAATGGAAAGCCAATGGACGAACTGGACACAAGGCTCGTGACGTTGCTCAGGCATCAGGGCAGGCGCAGCATTTCCGATCTCGCCATCGATCTCGGCGTGTCTCGTGCCACGGTGCGGGCGCGCATGGAGCGGCTCGAGAAGACGGGCGACATTTTGGGATATACGGTCATCCTGCGCGCCGACGCGGTCGACCAACCGGTGCGCGGCATCATGCTGATCGAGATCGAGGGCCATGCGGCCGATCGGGTCATCCGGGCTCTGGGCGGCTTTTCGGAGGTCTCGACGATTCACACCACAAACGGCCGCTGGGACCTGGTGGTGGAACTCGCGACTTCAACGCTCACCGATTTCGACGGCGTGCTGCGCCGCATCCGGCTCATTCCCGGAATTACCGGCAGCGAAACCAGCTTGCTGCTCGCCACGCCGAGGAGCACCAGGGCGCGGCTCTGATGCTTTTTCGTCAGTTCTGCGGAGGGAGAGTGGTGGGCGATGACGGGCTCGAACCGCCGACATCTTCGGTGTAAACGAAGCGCTCTACCAACTGAGCTAATCGCCCCGACCGGAGCGGACCTTTAAGCGCTTCGCCGGTTGTCCGCAAGCTGAAATGCATGCCGTAACGGCATGTTACGCCGTTCGGACGGCGTCTTTGGCGGTCGCGAAAAATAGACGACAAAGTTTGTCGATTATCTTCGCGATGTCGCTTGACACCTCCCCACGAACCCCTTAATTCACCCCCCAACGACGCGGCGCCCAGCGCCAACGTCCAGAGCGCGGGTGTAGCTCAGTCGGTTAGAGTGCCGGCCTGTCACGCCGGAGGTCGCGGGTTCGAGCCCCGTCACTCGCGCCAGTCTTTTCAAGGGCTTAGCCCTTGCCGACTGATCCGGTTTCCAATTTATCCTCCGGCTTAATTTCCATTGTTAATTCGCGGTATTCGCTGTCGATGCGCTTGTCGCCAGTACGGCGACAACAGCGCTATCGGCCGGGTTGACGGCTCGATGGCCGCCGACCTCAATTGATTCCCGGAAGACATTTGCTGTCGCATCGCCACCGAATCGTCAGCTCAAATCGAATCAGAGATATTGACCGAGCTTCGTGCCGACCTTGATGAAGCTTAGCGGGTCGACGGCTGCGCCATCGCGGCGTACTTCGTAGTGGAGATGCGGCCCCGTCGAGCGTCCGCTGCTACCGATCTCGCCGATCTGGTCCCCGGCGACGACGCTCTGGTTCGGTTTCACCAGAACCTTGCTCAGATGGGCATAGCGCGTGATGAAGCCGCCGCCGTGGTCGATTTCAACCATCCGCCCGTAGCCGCCGTTCCAGCCGGCCTTGACGACCGTCCCTGCGGCGGTGGCGCGGGCCGGTGAACCGTAGGGGGCGCGGAAATCAGCGCCGGAATGCAGGGCAAGCGTCCCGATCAGCGGATCCCGGCGCGCGCCGAATGCGCTCGAGAGCGCGCGTCCCGGAGCAGGATTGGCGAGCGGCAGCTTGCGCGCCTCGGTCTTGATCCGATCGAGCGCATCGAGCGCCTCGTCGAGTTCCTTGACCTTTGTGTCGAAGGCCATCGGGCCGTCGAGCGCGATCAGCGGGCCGCCGACGCCCGATTTGCCGAAGTCGGCATCGAGCGGCAGGCCGGCGCCCTCTAGCGTGTCGGATATGGCATCGACCGCCTCGTAGGCGTCACCGGCCAGGGCGCTGATCCGCTCGATCTGGTCGTCCTCCACCGCGCGCAGCGATTTGTTGATGGCGACGAACAGCCTGTCGGCACGGTCCGCGTGGCTTTCGTTCTCAGCACTTGTCGATCGGGTCGACCAGAAGCTGAACGGGCGGGTGGCGTCGGCGGCCGCGTAGGCGAGGGGCCCCGACGAATCGTCCGGCGTCCCAATCAGTGAGGCCTGCTCGTCGGCTGGCTTTGCGGTCGGCGGCGAGCGGGAGCCGTCCTTTGCGGCCTGGTCGAGAACCGGCTCCAGCCTGCCATGCCGCTGGCTGAGCTGCGACTGTCGGGCGAGCAACTCGCCGACCTTCGTCTCCATCAGCTGCTGGTCGAGCAACTGACGGCTGGTGATCCTGTCGACCTGTGCCCGCAGGGCGGAGATGCGATCTTCATAGGCATGTTGCAGGCGCGCCTGCCGGGATGCCGTCGCCCCGATGAGGTCGTCGCGGAAGACGAGATAGGATGTGGCGAGCAGATAGCCGATCGCGATCGCGGCCAGCGTCGAACCGGCTGCCGCTGCGACCCATGGGCGAACGGTGAAGTGACGGATCTCGTTGCCGCGCGCAATGATGACGGTGTGAGGTTCCGTGCGCTTGCCGAAAACCGGCGCCTGGGCAGTTGTTGTCACCGGACCGAACTCTCAATCGCGAGATACCGACGGTCCGAATACACATTATTAGGGTTAACAAAGCTTTTCGGGGTCGCCTTTCAGAGCGCGCGTACCGCCTCGAGCACCTCTTCGGCGTGGCCTGGCACCCTGACCTTGCGCCAGATGCGCGCGATTCTGCCGTCGCGGCCGATCAGGAAGGTGGTGCGCTCGACGCCCATGTACTTGCGGCCGTACATCGTCTTCTCGCCCCAGACCCCATAGTCATTGAGGGTCTTCAGCGTTTCGTCGGACACCAGGTCGATGCCAATTTGGTGTTTGGCCTTGAATTTGTCGTGTTTCTTGGTGCTGTCGGGAGACATGCCGATCACGACTGCTTCGGCCTGCTCGAATTGAGGCTTCAGCCGGGTGAAGTCGATCGCTTCCTGTGTGCAGGCGGTCGTATCGTCCTTGGGATAGAAATAGAGGACAATCGGTTTGCCGGCGAAGTCTGAAAGCGTCAGAATGTCTCCGCCGTCGCGTGGCAGCTGGAATTGCGGGGCGGCTTGGCCGGTCTCGAGTTCAGTCACAATGGCACCCTTGTTCGTAGTTCCGCGTGAGCTTGCACGGATGTCGGGATATTAATGCCGGGTTTGGATTCGTCCACGACCGAAACGACTACGGGACACCGCGTGGGTCAGGAAGCGCCTCGGCACGAGAAGATCCGCTTCAGGCGGGGCGAGATTTGCGATCTTGCCGCGATGCCTTCCGCTGGGAGGCAGGAAGTGGATGTGCGGCGTTCCGGCAAGTTGCGCCGCGCCGGCCATTGCGTGCTCGCGACCTTCGCGATCATCGGCTGCCTGCTTCTGCTGGTCGTGATTGCGGTCGAGGCGTTGAGCTATTCCGGCATCGGCCAGGACCGCATGCGCTCCGAGGCCGAGCGCGCTATCGAGGAACTCGCAGGCGTCGATGTCGACGTTTCTATGGGGCAGGCCAGGCTGGCCCTCGACGGGATGCGGCTCGTCGCGGTCGAGGTGCCCGATGTCCGCCTCAAGATGGCCGACGGCACGGAAATGGCCGATGTCGGGCTGATGAGCTTCGGCATCCGGTTGTTCCCGTTGTTGTCGGGCGAGATCCGGCTCGGCAATGCCAGGATTTCGGACGCCCGCATCGTCGTCGAGCACGTGCCGGAAGGTAACGGCAGCGACTGGACCGCAGTGCTGCGCGATCCGCAGGGGCTGATCGACCCGCAGAAGGTGATCGACCAGACGTTCGGCGAGATTCGTCGCGGCTTCGAGGCCGTGCGGCTCGACGGGCTGCGCGAGATCGCGCTCGCCAATGTCGACTTCGTCTTGCCCTCCGGCGGCGAGGTGAAGACTGTCCGCGTGCTCAAGGCATCGCTGTCTAAGACGCGGCTGGGCGATTTGCGGGTTGGGGCGACCTTCGACGTCGATGGCCGCGACGTCGAGCTCGCCGCAAATGCGAGCCTCGAACAAGGCGAAAAGCGCATCTCCGCGCTGGACGCAACCGTCACCATGACCGATCCATATGCCGGCATGGAGAACGTCCCTCCGGCCAAGGCAAGCCGGATCGGCTCGGCCGACCTCGTGATCACCGGTCACGAGAGCGCTCAAGGATCGGAGCTTGTGGCCAAGGGGTCGATCGGCAAGTCCACGCTCGATCTTGGCGCTCGCGGCCAACTCGTCGGCGACATCGTGATCGATGCGCGCCTTGCAGGGGGATCGAACCGGGTAGATATCCGCCAGCTCATGGTGACGACGGATCGTTCCACCTTCGACTTCTCTGGAGGAATAGGCGCCAGACCGGCAGCCGAGGGCGCGAACCCGGCCTACCGTTTCGAACTGGTCAGCAAGGAGTCCCGCCTGGCGCCGAGCGAGTCGCCCGAGCCCGCGATGAACTTCATCGCGCGGATCGGCGGCACTTACGACATCGTGACCAGGACCCTGTCGGCGGACCAGATCGGCGTGAAATCGGGCCAGCAGGGCGAAGTGCTCGGCCGCGCGGCGGTCCAGTTCCTGCCGGGCAAGGCGCCCGGCATCTCGCTTTCCTTCGACGTACGCGACATGTCGGTCGCCCACGTCAAGCAGCTGTGGCCGTGGTTCTCGGCGCGCAATGCCAGGCTCTGGGTGCTGCAGAATGTGTTCGGCGGCCGCGTTGCGGAAGGCAGCGTGCAGTTCAACGTGGTGCCCGACAGGCTGGGCAACGGCGTGCCGCTGAACGCCCAGGAGGTCTTCGGCAAGTTCCGCCTCGAGGGCGCCCGCTTCGACATTGCCGGCCGCATTCCGCCGGTGCGCGATGCGGTGGGCGAGGTCGAGTTCCGCGGCAACGACGTCGACGTTTCTCTCTCCTCCGGCACTGTCTTCATGCCGAGCGGGCGCACGGTCGCGGCCAGTAACGGCAAGCTGAAGGTGGTCAAGGCCAATGTGTCGCCCGTCATCGGCGCGCTCGACATCGACGTCGCCGGCAGCGCCGATGCCGTTGCCGAACTCGCTTCCTATGAGCCGATCAATGCGATGCGCCACGTGGGCATTGTGCCCGAGGAACTCGCCGGCGACGTGACCGGCAACGTCAAGGCCGACATCCCGCTGACGCACGGCATCGACACCGACACGCTCGATTGGACTGTCGCCCTCGACTACGAGGGACTGTCGCTGGCCAAGCCGTTCGACGGCCAACAGCTCTCCGAGGCGTCGGGTTCGATCACCGTCACCCCCGACAAGGCGCTGATTTCAGCCAACGGCAAGCTGAACGGCATCCCGGCCGAACTCGAACTCGTCGAGCCGCTACGCGACAAGCAGATCGAGCGCGAGCGCAATGTCCAGCTCGTCCTCGACGACAAGCTGCGCGACGCGCTCATTCCCGGCCTGTCGGACATGCTTTCCGGCAAGATCAAGGTGGACGTCGAACAGCTCGACGTTGGCAAGCGAAACATCGTGGCGGACCTTACCGCCGCCCGGCTCGACCTGCCGTGGGTCGGCTGGAGCAAGGGACCCGGAATCCCGGGAAAAGTCGCCTTCGCAATGGAAACCAAGGACGATCAATCGACGCTCTCGGGCTTCGAACTGACTGGCGACACCTTCAGCATCAAGGGTGACGTCACGCTCGCGAATGGCAGCCTGCAGACGGCTGATTTCGACAAGGTGAGGCTCAACCGCGGCGACGACGTCGCCGTCTCGGTCAAGCGCTCGGGCAAGGGTTTTGCCGTACGGGTCAAGGGCGACAGCCTGGATGCCCGCTCCCTTATCAAGCAATTCACGGCTGACACCGACACCGCCACCAAGTCGGCCGGTTCGAACTCGGTGTCCGTGAACGCCAGCATCGGTGCGATGACCGGGTTCAATGGCGAGAAGCTCTCCAACGTCACGGTCGAGTATTCGGGCGCCGGCTCCAGGGTGAACGGCCTCAAGGTCAATGCGACCGCTTCTTCGGGCGGCCAGATCACCGTGAGCAACGCCGCGCGAAGCGGCGGCCGGCGGATGGACGTGCGGTCCGCCGACGCGGGTGCCATCCTGCGCTTCCTCGACGTCTACGGCCGAATGCAGGGCGGCAGCCTGGCCTTGGCGCTCGAAGCGTCGGGCGACGGTCCGCTCAAGGGCCAGGTCGACGTGCGCGACTTCTGGGTGGTCGACGAACCCAGGCTGGCGTCTATCGTCTCCAGTAAGGCAGCTGGCGACGACCGCAGCCTGAACCAGGCGGTCCGCAAGGACATCGACGTATCGCGGGTCCAGTTCGAGCGCGGCTTCGCCCAGATCGATAAGCGCGAGAAATACCTGGCGCTGGAGAACGGCGTGCTCAGCGGTCCGCTGATCGGTACCACCTTCCAGGGCGTCCTCTACGACCAGCAGGGCCAGATGAACATGACCGGCACCTTCATGCCGGCCTATGGGCTCAATCGCATCTTCGGCGAACTGCCGCTGGTCGGCGCGATCCTGGGCAACGGTCGCGACCGCGGCCTGATCGGCGTGACCTACAAGCTCTCGGGCGATGCCAACGCCCCCAAGCTGCACGTCAATCCGCTCTCGGTGATCGCCCCCGGCATCTTCCGGACCATCTTCGAGTATTGAGCGCCGGCGCGTACCTGCCTCAGAATACGAAAATGGCCGGCAATGCCGGCCATTTCTGCGTTTCGGGAGATGCTGTCCCTTATGCCGGGCGCACCAGAATGTGCTTCTTCTTGCCGAGCGACAGCTTGACCACGCCTTCCGGCGTCAGGTCGGCGCTGGCCACGGCGCGGCGTTCGTCGTTAACCGGCTGGTCGTTGAGCCGGACCGCGCCGCCCTGCACGTGACGACGGGCCTCGCCGTTCGAGGCGGCAAGCCCGGCGCGCACGATGAGTGACAGAAGCCCGATACCGGCCTTCAGCTCGTCGCCAGCAACCTCGACGGTCGGCAGCGTCTCGGCGAGCGCGCCTTCCTCGAAGGTTTTCCGCGCCGTCTCGGCTGCCTGCTCGGCCGCCTCGCGTCCGTGCAACATCGCGGTGACTTCGGTCGCAAGCACCTTCTTGGCGTCGTTGATCTCCGAGCCGCCGAGAGCCGCGAGTCTAGCGATCTCGTCCAGCGGCAGCACCGTGTAGAGCTTGAGGAAGCGCTCGACGTCGGCGTCCTCGGTGTTGCGCCAGTACTGCCAGAAGTCGTACGGGCTCAGCATGTCGGCGTTCAGCCACACCGCGCCGTTCATCGACTTGCCCATCTTGGCGCCTGACGACGTGGTTAGGAGCGGCGAGGTCAACGCGTAGAGCTGCGGCGTGCCCAGGCGATGGCCGAGGTCGATGCCGTTGACGATGTTGCCCCACTGGTCGGAGCCGCCCATCTGCAGGCGCAGGCCGTAGCGCTTGTTCAGCTCCACGAAATCGTAGGCCTGGAGGATCATGTAGTTGAATTCCAGGAACGACAGCGACTGCTCGCGGTCGAGGCGCTGCTTGACGGAATCGAAGCTCAGCATGCGGTTGACCGAGAAATGCTGGCCGACATCGCGCAGGAACTCGAGATAGTTGAGCGGCGTCAGCCATTCGGCGTTGTTCGGCATCAGCGCGTCGCGCGGGCCGTCGCCGAAGGTCAGGTACTTCGAGAACACCTGCTTGATGCCGTCGATGTTCTGCTGGATCGTATCGACGGTCATCAGCTTGCGCGCCTCGTCCTTGAAGGACGGGTCGCCGACCATGCCGGTGCCGCCGCCCATCAGCGCCACGGGCCGATGGCCGGTCTTCTGCATCCAATAGAGCATCATGATCTGGATCAGGCCGCCGGCATGCAGGCTCGATGCCGTCGGATCAAAGCCGATATAGCCCGACACGATCTCCTTGCGGAACAGGTCGTCGAGGCCGGTTTCATCCGAGATCTGGTGGATGAAGCCGCGCTCGGAAAGGATGCGCAGGAAATCGGATTTGAAGGCGGACATAGTTCTTTCTCTCGGCGGACGATTGGTACGGCCGATCCGGCGTTGGATCGGCGACGCGAGCGCTTTAGCATCTGAAGCGCAGGAATCACAAGGATTGCAGACGTAATGCGGGTTTTCACGGCCATTGGACTGATGAGCGGCACGTCGATGGACGGCATCGACCTCGCGATCTTGCGCACCGATGGGGTGAATGCCATCGAGATCGGCCCATCGGCCGCCGTCCTCTACGATGCCTCCTTTCGCCGGCGCATCGAGGCTTCGCTGGAGGTGGCCAAGGCGATCGTGCACAGGCAAGACAGGCCCGGCGATCTTGCGGACCTCGAACGCGAGATCACGCTGCGCCATGCGGCTGCGGTCAAGGACTTCGTCCGCAACCTGCCTGCCGGGTGGCGCGAGCCCGACGTGATCGGCTTCCACGGCCAGACCGTGCTGCATCGGCCGCATCTCGGCGTCACCGTTCAGCTCGGCAATGGCGGCCTGCTGGCGCGTGAGACCGGCATTGCCGTGGTCTACGACATGCGCGCCAACGACATGGTCCATGGCGGGCAGGGGGCACCTCTGGTGCCCCCTATCATGCGGCGCTCGCCGGGTCGCTGCCGGAGCCCTATCGCGCGATGAAGCCTGCGGTCTTCGTCAATGTCGGAGGCATCTCCAACATCACCTACGTGCCGCAGGCGGGCGATCCTGTCGCCTTCGACACCGGGCCGGGCAATACGCTGATCGACCAGTGGGTCAGCCGCGAAGGGGGCATTCCCTTCGATGCCGGCGGTGCGATCGCGAGCGAGGGTGGCGTGGTGACAGAGGTCGTGGCGCGCTACCTCGACAATCCGTTCTTCGCAGAAGCCGGGCCAAAGTCTCTCGACCGCAACGACTTCACCCTGGCAATCGCCGAGGGGCTCGAACTCGCCGACGGCGCTCGCACGCTGGCCAACGTCTCCGCCGAGGCCATCCTCAAGTCCGTCGAGCACCTCCCCGAGGCGCCGAAGCTCTGGATCGTCTGCGGCGGCGGCCGCAAGAACCCGCATATCGTGGGCGACCTCAGGGCAGGGGCGGCGCGCTCAGGCGCCGAGGTGGTCGTCGCCGAGGATGCCGGCCTCGATGGCGACGCCACGGAAGCAGAGGCATGGGCGTATCTCGCGGTCCGCTCGGTGCTCGGCCTGCCGCTCACCTTCCCGACGACGACGGGTTGCCGCGAGCCCGTCTCAGGGGGCGTGCGCGCCGATCCCTGATCCCGGCGGGGACTTCATCAAAGTTTCATCGCAGCGTCACCCGGCCGACATGCGGCCGACCTAGCAGATGCCCCGTAAGTCAATCATACGGGGTCCACCATGCGACGCTCTCTCCATCTGGCTGCGGCCATCCTTGCGCTTTCCACCGCTTCCGCGCTTGCGGATGAGAAGGAATTTCCGGCGACGCTCGTCGGCCACGCAATCCTGCCGGCCAACACCATAATCCCGGCGCCAGAAAATGCGCCAGAGCATCTGCGTACCTCAGGCAAGTTCACCACCGCCGACCGTAAGCGCGCCGAAGGCATCGGCACCGTTCCGGGCAAGGACGGCGTGCGTCCGACCGGCCTTTCGCTGCCGTTTGACGGCCAGCCGGTGCAGGGCTTCTCCGGCATCAAGGCCGTCGGCGACGGAACCTACTGGTCGCTGTCCGACAACGGCTTCGGCAACAAGCTCAACTCGACCGACGCCGCGCTGATGCTGCACCACATCTCCTTCGACTGGGAAAAGGGCACGATGGAGCGCATCAAGACGCTGTTCCTCACCGACCCCGACCGCAAGGCGCCGTTCCCGATCGTGCTAGAGGGTTCGGAGACCCGGTTCCTGACCGGCGGCGATTTCGACGTCGAGTCGATCCAGCCGGTCGCCGACGGCTTCTGGGTCGGCGAGGAGTTCGGGCCGTACCTGCTGAAGTTCGACGTCGAGGGCAAGCTGACCGACGTCGTCGGCACCACACTCGACGGCAAGCCCGTGAAGTCGCCCGACCATCCGACGCTGACGCTCCAGGCCAACCCGACGCTGCCGATGCCGGCCTTCAACCTCAAGCGTTCCGGCGGCTACGAGGGCCTCGCCCAGTCCAAGGACGGCTCCAAGCTCTACGGCCTGCTCGAGGGCGCGCTGTTCAACGAGGATGGCTCGATGGAGCAGGCGGAGGGCAACCGTGCGCTGCGCGTCATCGAGTTCGACATTGCCAGCAAGGAATGGACCGGCCGTAGCTGGCTCTATCCGCTGTCGGCCGGCGGCGACGCGATCGGCGATTTCAACATGATCGACGCCACGACGGCGCTGGTCATCGAGCGCGACCAGGGCGCGGGCGTGGCCGCCAAGGCCTGCGCCGACGCCAAGAACCCGCGGCCCGATTGCTTCGCCAATCCGGCCCTGTTCAAGCGCATCTACAAGATCGAGATGTCCGACGCCAATGTCGGCAGCGCCGTGCGCAAGATCGGCTACATCGACCTCATGAAGATCGCCGACCCGGACAACAAGAAGCGCCAGGGCGGCGGCGAGGGCTTCTACGACATGCCCTTCAACACCATCGAGAACGTCGACCT
>MEEF01000056.1 GCA_001724355.1 Mesorhizobium sp. SCN 65-20
TATTCCATGGGCTCCGGCTCGGCGACGACGACAGCGTCGGCCGCACGGGCGCCGGAGACTGCGAGCAGAGCCGCAGCGGAGCCGAGAAGAAGGCTCTTGATGTTCATTTTCTGACCTCCAGTCAGAATCGCGCCCGGAGGCGGAATTTCGGACTTCTTGACGGGCGTGCAGCTGGCGCAAAGCCAGCCGCCGAAGCCCGGCAAACGCCGGAACATCAAATGAAATCAGATGTTTGGAAGTTTGGTAGCCTGAGGGCTGGCGGAGAGGATGGGATTCGAACCCACGAGAAGCTTTTGACCTCTACTCCCTTAGCAGGGGAGCGCCTTCGACCACTCGGCCACCTCTCCGTTGGGGCGCTGGATAAAGAAAAGCCGCGGCACAATCAATAAGCCTTTGCAGCAATCTATGCAAAAAGCAGTGGTTGGCGAGCTCGCCGCACGAATCGAGTGGCGCCGGCGGTGCGAGGAGCGCTCGCAAGAACGTACGATTCGTCGGCCTGGTGCTGTTGGATACAAGCGATTCCGACTGCGCTGGACCTTCGGAAACTGCGCTCATTCTTAATGATGTCTTTATGGGGGGTATCAAATCGTGTCATTTGTGCAACATCGCCTCCGGATAGAGCGCCGCTGACCGCCCGGCACGTGTGATGGCGGTTGAACGCCGCCGGCTCATCGGTAATGTCGAGTTCGAAGAAGCAGCGCGCTGCGCATCTTTTTCATACGGGGATGGGGCAGGGAACGCTGTCCTTCAGCAAAAAATACCCAGACCCTATTTTGAAACTTTTGACTGGAGGTCAGAAAATGAACATCAAGAGCCTTCTTCTCGGCTCCGCTGCGGCTCTGCTCGCAGTCTCCGGCGCTCGTGCGGCCGACGCTGTCGTCGTCGCCGAGCCGGAGCCCATGGAATACGTCCGCATCTGCGACGTGTACGGCGCGGGCTTCTATTACATCCCCGGCACCGAGACCTGCCTCAAGATCGGCGGCCTCGTTCGTTACGAGATCGGCGCTGCCGAGCACCTCGCCGACGACGGCTGGGTCAAGCAGGCACTTATGCGCCTGAAGTTCGATGCCCGTTCGGAAACCGAGTACGGCACGTTCCGCCGCTACATCGAGTTCCAGGCGAGCGTTCGGAATGACGGTGGCTGGGACTTCAGCGACGAAGAAGTGGATAACAACGGCGACCTGATGCCTCCGGGTGACTACTGGTTCGGCGTGAACAGCGAAGACGGCACGGCTCTGCGTCACGCCTACTTCGAACTCGGCGGCCTGCTCGTCGGTCACACCGACACGCTGTTCGACGGCGACCTCGACGGCGAGTTCGACTCGGGCGGTGGCGATCGCATCAACCAGATCCGCTACACCTTCGACGCCGGCAACGGCATCGCCGTGTCGGTTGGCCTGGAAGAAGAGTCGTCCAACTTCGACTACATCCCGCTGGTCGTCGGCAAGGTTGCCATCAACCAGGGCTGGGGTTCGCTGAACCTGTACGCCGGTTATGACGACGCCTACGGCGAAGGTGCCTTCAAGGCTATCGCCAACATCAAGGCGACCGACGCTCTCACCCTGCAGCTTCTGGCAGGCTACGAAACGGGCCCGACCTTCTGGTCGATCAACTCCATCGGTGGTACCGAAAACTTCCAGGGTGCTGGCCCCTACCATGGCTACGCCTGGACGGTCGCTGCTTACCTGAAGTACCAGGTCAACGAGAAGCTGGCAGTCGGCTTCGGCGGTCAGTACTTCGGTGATGGCCACGATGACAACTACGGGCCTTTCAACGACGGTGCTATCACCAGCATCCCGGCTGACGGCGCCAACGACTGGGCGGTCGGTGGCGTGATCGACTACAACATCGTCGAGAACCTCGATGCGAAGCTGGCCGTCAACTACTACGGCGGCGACACCTTCGACGAGTTCGGCAACGGTGGCGGCGTCGCCGGCTTCCTGCGTCTCGACGCTGCGTTCTAATCGACTGACGTCGTAACATACAGGCAGCCCGGGCTCTCGTCAGAGACCCGGGCTGTCTTTTTCAACCAGCGGAAGCGCTGGGAACAAACGAGGAGGAGAAATACGCTGGCGGGGAAGTGCGGTCGGACCAAGCGCGCAAGTGCTGCCTGTTCGCAAACGAACCGAAGCGAGACCGTCATCTTGTCGGCCACCATCGACTAGAGTAATTGTCTGCTTCTAGTCACCAGAGGGTTGCCGGCATTCGCATGAAGAAAGCAACTTCAAGGAATGAAATATTGAGCGGCCACCATTCAGCCGCCCTGTTGACTAATTGCAAGGTTACTTACAATTTCAGTAACATCAAAGAAGTTAAGTCGTTCAGGGTAATAGACCTATTTGCGTCATACAAAGATATTTTGTGGGATGACGGCAGGCACAAGTACAATGTCAGCTCCTTCCTCGGTGAAATCGACGAGATTCTTCTAGGAGAACACTTCAGTTCGTTTTCCCAGGAGACGCTCGACGGCCTCATCGGTTCCCTGCGCCAACGCGGTAACAGCAACGCGACCATCAACAGGAAGATGGCCGCACTGAGCAAATTGCTGCGCAAGGCATACAAGATGGGAGACATCCATAGCCTGCCCGAATTCCGCCGCCAGAAGGAGCGGGCAGGACGAATCCGATTCCTCGAGTATGAGGAAGAGGACCGCCTGTTCGCAGCCATCAAGAAGCGGAGCGAGGATTGCTACCGCCTCGCCGTTTTCCTGGTCGACACCGGGTGCCGGCTCGGAGAGGCGATCGGCCTCATCTGGAACGACATCCAGGACACGCGCGTCAGCTTCTGGATCACCAAGTCCGGCCGCAGCCGCACCATTCCGCTCACAGCGCGCGCCAAGGACGCGACCCGCTGGCCGCAGGAGCGAGGACAGCGGCCCAAGGGCCCGTTCGCGATGCTGACCCAGCCGCAGTTCCGCGCGGTGTGGAACGAGGCGAAGGACGAGGTCGGGCTCGGCACCGATGTCCAGGTCGTGCCGCATATCCTGCGCCACACATGCGCCTCGCGGCTGGTGCAGGGCGGGATCGACATCCGGCGCGTCCAGATGTGGCTCGGCCACCAGACGCTGCAGATGACAATGCGCTATGCGCACCTCGCCACCAACGACCTCGACCGCTGCGTGGTCGTGCTGGAGCGACACTGACGCGATTCGCCTGATGAACGCGCATGAGGACGCGCCTCGATTCGGCCAGATTGGTGGCCGGTCGTCGCCCGCGTGAAATTGGCAACAAATTCCCATGCACGCGGCGCGGCTTATGTCGTATAGGCAGCTATATCCTTAGGGACCCGCGCCACGACAACGGTCCGCCAGCAACGAGCCATCCGCCATGACCAACCGTCCGCCCCTCACCCCCGTCATCCGTGCCTTGCCCGTCACCGTGCCGTTCGTCGGCCCCGAGGCACAGGAGCGAGAGCGCGGCACGCCGTTCCGCGCCCGCATGGGCGCCAACGAGAGCAGTTTCGGCCCTTCCCCGCGCGTCGTCGCGCGTATGGAGGAGGTCGCGGGCGACATGTGGAAGTACTGCGACCCTGACAATCACGACCTGAAGGTCGCGCTGGCCCGGCATCTCGGCATCGGCACCGCGAACGTGGTGGTCGGCGAAGGCATCGACGGACTGCTCAACCTCGTGGTGCGCATGTATGCGAGCGAGGGCACGCCGGTCGTGACGTCGCTGGGTGCCTACCCGACCTTCAACTTCCATGTCGCGAGCGTTGGCGGACGACTGGTGACGGTGCCGTTCCGCAATGACAAGGAAGACCTCAAGGGGCTGCTCGACGCCGTGAAGCGCGAGAATGCGCCGATGGTCTACCTGTCCAACCCCGACAATCCGATGGGGAGTTGGTGGGAAACCCCGGAGATCCTCCGCTTCGCCGATGCCCTGCCGGAAACGACGATGCTGGTGCTCGATGAGGCCTATGGCGAGACGGCGCCCGCTTCGGCGCTGCCGCCGGTCGACGTCTCGCGGCACAATGTCGTGCGGATGCGCACCTTCTCGAAAGCCTACGGGCTCGCCGGCATTCGTTGCGGCTATGCCTTCGGCGACGCCGAAGTGATCGCGGACTTCGAGAAAGTCCGCAACCACTATGGCGTGAGCCGCATGGCCCAGATCGCCGGCGAAGAGGCGCTGGCCGATCAGGATTATCTCGCCAAGGTGGTCGCGCTGGTTGCGGCCGGCCGGGAACGGATTGCTACGATCGCGCGCGACAACGGCCTCAAGCCCCTGCCCTCGGCCACCAACTTCGTCACCATCGACTGCGGCGCCGACGCGGCATTCGCGCTTGCCGTGATGCGCAACTTGCTGGCGCGCGCCGTGTTCATCCGCAAGCCAATGGCGCCGGTTCTCGACCGCTGCATCCGCGTCAGCGTCGGGCTCGACCACGAGATCGACATCTTCGCCGAGGAATTGCCCCGCGCATTGGCGGCTGCGCGCGCCGGCTGACGGCGCGCTACCTACTGCAGAGAAACCCCTGATATGGTCGACTGCTCCGCTCGCCTCTTGAATTAATTTAACGTTCGTTTTATTAATTGGCATCGGAGGACGATGCATGGCGCGAACTGCGGGTTCGGACGGGGAAAAGACCGAGGCGGCGATCCGCGAGGCGGCGGTCGAGCTCATCGCCCGCCACGGCTTCGAGGCCGTGACCATGCGCCAGCTGGCTGCGGAAGTCGGCGTCCAGGCTGCAGCCCTCTACCGCTATTTCCCGACCAAGGAAGACCTGCTCCGCTCGCTGATGCGCGAGCACATGGAGGCGCTGCTTGCCGCCTGGGATGCAGCGCGGCCCGCCAACGACGATCCGGTGGCGCGGCTGACCGCCTTCGTCTCCAACCACATCCGCTTCCATGTCGAGCGGCGCCACGCGACCCATGTTTCCAACATGGAGCTGCGCAGCCTTTCGCGCGATAATCTGACCGCGATCCTGAAGCTTCGCTCGGCCTATGAGAAGGAACTCAGGACTATACTGCGCGACGGCGCGGAGGCCGGCGTGCTCGAAGTCGACGACATCGGCCTGACCGCGATGGCGATCATCCAGATGATCACCGGCGTGATCGTGTGGTTCCGCCCGGACGAGCGCCTTTCGGTCACCGAGGTGACCGCCACCTACCTGGCCATGACCATGCGCCTCACCGGCGCCAAGACCAAGACGGAGGAAACGCATGTACGACAGGACGCTGAACTTCGGGCTCGGTGAGGACATTGACAGCCTGCGCGAGATGGTGCGGCGCTTCGCCCAGGAGCGCATAGCCCCGCAGGCCGCCGACATCGACCGCTCCAACGAATTCCCGGCCGAACTCTGGCAGGAGTTGGGCGCGCTCGGCCTGCTCGGCATGACGGCCGAGCCGGAATATGGCGGCTCGGGACTGGGTTACGTCGCCCATGTCGTGGCCATGGAGGAAATCTCCCGCGCCTCGGCCTCCGTCGGCCTCTCCTACGGCGCGCATTCGAACCTCTGCGTCAACCAGATCAAGCGCTGGGGCACCCCGGAGCAGAAGGCGAAATACTTGCCCAAGCTGTGCAGCGGCGAAAATGTCGGCGCACTCGCCATGTCGGAGAGCGGATCGGGCTCGGATGTCGTGTCCCTCAGGCTGAGGGCCGAGAAGCGCAACGACGCCTACGTGCTCAGCGGATCCAAGATGTGGATCACCAATGGCCCCGACGCGGACACCATGGTCGTCTACGCCAAGACCGATCCTGAGCGGAAATCGCGCGGCATCACCGCCTTCATCGTCGAGAAGACCATGAAGGGTTTTTCGGTCGCCCAGAAGCTCGACAAGCTCGGCATGCGCGGCTCCAACACCGGTGAGTTGGTGTTCGACAATGTCGAGGTGCCGTTCGAGAACGTGCTGCATGAGGAAGGTCGCGGCGTCGAAGTGCTGATGTCGGGCCTCGACTATGAGCGTGTGGTGCTGGCCGGCGGGCCACTCGGCATCATGGCCGCCTGCATGGACGTGGTGGTGCCCTATGTGCATGACCGCAAGCAGTTCGGCCAGCAGATCGGCGAATTCCAGCTGGTGCAGGGCAAGCTCGCCGACATGTACACGACGATGAACGCCTGCCGCGCCTATGTCTACGCGGTGGCTTCCGCCTGCGACCGCAGCGAGACGACCCGCAAGGACGCCGCCGGCTGCATTCTCTATGCCGCCGAAAAGGCGACGCAGACCGCGCTCGACGCTATCCAGCTGCTCGGCGGCAACGGCTACATCAACGACTATCCGACCGGCCGCCTGCTGCGCGACGCCAAACTCTACGAGATCGGCGCCGGCACCAGCGAGATCAGGCGCTGGCTGATCGGCCGCGAGATCGTGGCCGAAGGCGCATGACGCCTTCGGCCCAGCTACTGGAAAGCCCTGGGCAGATCGTCCGTCGGCTTCGAGACGATCTGATGGGCGTCGCGCCAGATGATCTCGCGCTGGCCCGAGGTCTTGATGCTGCGCACCGGCAGGCCGCCCTCCTCGATCAGCCAGGCGCAGTAACGAGCACGGCTGATCGCTTCCGTGGCGTCCGGATTGAACCAGCAGATGCCCCAGATCGAATTGCGCCGCTTGAAATGGCGGCCGATCCCGTGGGGCACCGGAAGGTGGGCGTTGAACCAGTCGAACTGCTCTCGCATCTCGGCCAGGATCCACTCGGGACAACCGTTCCGGTAGAGGTACCAAGAAGCCTGAAAGAAGCCGGCCTCCACCCGGCTGCTCGGATGGATGAGCGGCGTCACGAAACACACATACATGATTGCAGTCGCGCGGCCTCGGCGGCGGCGCGCTCCTCTGAAACATCGGGAAATCGGGGTGTGAAAGGGCCGCCCCTCGGCGGCCTCAGCCCTTTGCCGAAGGGAGACGGAATGCCAGGCGCATATCGATGCGTCTCATTGGTCGTCTCCTAGAGGACAGGTATCTTTGCTCGCCCGTGCGCCCACAGCGCGTCCGAGCGGGAACGGGCAGATACACGCATTCCGTAGTCTTATCAAGAAAAAACACTCATAGGCTGTCACCCCGAATATTCCACCCGTTTGCCGCGAATGCGATCTCATGGCATAATCTCGCTTTCTGCCACAGATCGAGGTTCATGCCATGACTGCGCCAGAGACACCCAAGGGTTTGGGCGAAGAGCCGCAGAAGCCCTACAGCTCCAGGATCCGCGACGAGTTGCTGCGCAAGCCGCCGAAGTTCGAGCGGCTGCGCGTGGGCGACGGCGGACGAGTAGTCATCCCGGTCGCGATGCGTGAGGAAATGGGCATCAAATCCGGAGACGACGTTATCGCTTATGTCGAGGACGGTGTGCTGCACCTCGTTTCGTATCAAGAGAACTTGAGGCGCATCCAGGACGAAGTATCGAAGTACAAGAAGCCTGGCGAAAGCGTGGTTGACGAATTCCTGGCTGAGCGCCGCGCAATGTGGGGAGAGGAATGACCGTGCTCGACAGTTCGGCCGTGCTCGCCTTCCTGTTCAAGGAGCCAGGCGGGGATCAGGTGCAGGAGCTTTTCCGAACGAGCATGGTGTCAGCCGTGAATGTCACCGAGATCGTTGCCAAGCAGATCGACAAGGGCCTGGCTCCTGATTTGGCGGAACGGCGCTGCGATGGACTCAATCTCGACGTGATGCCGTTCGACCATGAGCTTGCGCGGCTGGCAGGCAAGCTTCGAGCCGACACCAAGCACAAGGGCCTGTCGCTGGGCGATCGCGCCTGCCTGGCGCTGGCCATACTGACGGAACGGACCGCCGTTACCGCCGACCGGAAATGGGCCGACCTCGACGTCGGCTGCAAGATCGAAATCATCCGCTGAGGCCCCATGGCAACCCTTCAATCCCAGCTCTCCCCCTCCTCCGAAGGCTTCAAGGCCAATGCGGCGCGGTTGCGCGGGCTGGTGGCGGATATACGCGAGAAGGCGGCGCATGTGGAGCGCGGCGGCTCGGAGGACGCGCGCAAGCGGCACGCCTCGCGCGGCAAGCTGTTGCCGCGTGAGAGGCTGGCGCAGTTGCTCGATGCCGGGTCGCCTTTCCTGGAGGTCGGCCAGTTCGCGGCCTTCGGGCTTTATGGCGGCGACATCGCATCCGCCGGGATGATCGCCGGCATCGGCCGGGTCGAGGGCACCGAGGTGATGATCGTGGTCAACGACGCCACGGTGAAGGGTGGCACCTACTACCCGCTGACGGTGAAAAAGCACCTGCGCGCCCAGGAGATCGCACTGCAGAACAACCTGCCCTGCATCTACCTCGTCGATTCCGGCGGCGCCAACCTGCCCAACCAGGACGAGGTCTTCCCCGACCGCGACCACTTCGGCCGCATCTTCTTCAACCAGGCCAACATGTCCGCTGCCGGCATTCCACAGATCGCTTGCGTGATGGGCTCATGCACGGCAGGTGGCGCCTATGTGCCGGCGATGTCGGACGAGACGGTGATGGTGCGTAACCAGGCCACCATCTTCCTGGCAGGTCCGCCGCTGGTGAAGGCCGCAACCGGTGAGGACGTGAGCGCCGAGGAACTCGGGGGGGCCGACCTGCACACCCGCGTTTCGGGCGCAGCCGACCACTATGCGGTGGACGACGAGCACGCGCTGGCTATCGTCAGGCGCATCGTCAAGAACCTCAATCGCAGGAAGGATGTCAGGCTGGTCCTGAAGAAGCCCCTGCCGCCACTCCATGCGCCGGAAGAGGTCTATGGCGTGATCCCTGTCGACATCAGGCAACCCTATGACGTGCGCGAAGTGATCGCGCGGACGGTCGACGGCTCCGAGTTCGACGAGTTCAAGCAGAACTACGGCACGACGCTGGTGACCGGTTTCGCCCATATCCACGGCATGCCGGTGGGCATCATCGCCAACAACGGCGTGCTGTTCTCCGAAAGCGCGCTGAAGGGTGCGCATTTCATCGAGCTGTGCTGCCAGCGGAAGATCCCGCTGGTGTTCCTGCAGAACATCACCGGCTTCATGGTCGGCGCGAAATACGAGGCCGGGGGCATCGCCAAGGACGGCGCCAAGCTGGTGACGGCGGTGGCGACCGCGCAGGTGCCGAAGGTGACCGTCATCATCGGCGGCTCGTTCGGCGCCGGCAACTACGGCATGTGCGGACGCGCCTATTCCCCCCGGTTCCTGTGGATGTGGCCGAACGCGCGCATCTCGGTGATGGGCGGCGAGCAGGCGGCGACCGTGCTCGCAATGGTCAAGCGCGACGGCATCGAGCGCAAGGGCGGCACGTGGAGCAAGGAAGAAGAGGCCGAGTTTCGCGCGCCGATCCTTGAGAAATACGAGCGCGAGGGGCATCCGCTCTATTCGTCGGCGCGGCTATGGGATGACGGCATCATCGACCCGGCCAAGACGCGCGAGGTGTTGGCGCTGAGCCTGTCGGCGGCGCTCAACGCGCCGCTCGGCGACACGAAGTTCGGCGTTTTCAGGATGTGACGGAGGTGCCGCGCCCCGAAGGAGCACGGCGCATGCCAAGGAAGGATGCAAGAGCCTTGAGCGCCCGCCAGCAACACAATGGTTCAGGCTGCAGCCTGCGGCAGGTAGCGCAGGATGACGCCGCCGTTCTTGAGCGTGGTGGTCTGCGTGAGCTTCATGGCAAGCTCGCGGCCCGGCTTGAACAGCGGGTTGCCGGCGCCGAGCACGACGGGTGCGATGCAGAGGCGGTACTCGTCGACCAGACCGTGGGCGAGCAGGGTGTCGAGCAGATCGGCGCTGCCAAAGACGAAGATGTCCTTGCCCGGCTCGCGCTTGAGGCGCTCGACCGCCTCCACTATATCGCCGTCGAGCAGGCGGCTGTTGTTCCAGGTCGCCTCCTTCAAGGTCCGCGAGGCGACGGCCTTCTCACTGTTGTTCATCATGTCGGCGATGGCGCCGGTCTCCTTGGTCCAATAGCTGGCCATGCCTTCGTAGGTCTTGCGCCCGAAGAGCAGCGTGCCAAGCTCCTCGCCCTGGGCCAGCGACAAGGCCTCGAGTTCCGCGCCCCAGACAAGGTTGTGGAAGGACAGATCCCAAGGTTCGGTGCCCTCGAAATAGCCGTCGAGGGTCATGACGTTCCAGACGACGATCTTTCGCATTCCAGCTCCTCCACAGTGATTGCAACTCGCAACTGGTTTGCAGACTACATAACCGATCCATTTTTGCAACCGGTTTACCGCGACGAGCTAGGCGTGCATCGCCGCCGGGAGGCAGCATGACACAGCGCATCTCCGTCATCGTCGCCGACATCACCACGCTAGACGTGGATGCCATAGTCAACGCAGCCAACCGCTCGCTGCTCGGCGGCGGCGGGGTGGATGGGGCGATACACCGCGCCGCCGGACCCGGATTGCTGGCCGAATGCCGGCTTCTGGGAGGCTGCGAGACGGGCGATGCCAAGATCACCCGAGGCTACGGGCTCAGGGCACGCCATGTGATCCATGCGGTAGGCCCGGTGTGGCACGGCGGCGGTACGGGCGAAGCTGACCTGCTGGCTTCCTGCTACACCCGCTCGCTTGTCCTTGCCGCTGAAAACGGCCTTGCGAGCATTGCCTTCCCGTCGATTTCGACCGGCGTCTACGGCTATCCGAAGGACGCGGCGGCAAGGGTCGCGGTCACGGCCGTCGCGCAGCACATGCGGGATACCCCCATGCCGGTCAGCGTGATCTTCTGCTGCTTCGACAATGCGGCCGCAGCCTTCCATCGCGCAGCGCTCGACGCTCTCGGGAGCGACGATGAATAGCGCGCTCCACTCCGTTCTTCACTTCGTTTCGGGGGAATGATGTTCTCGAAAATCCTCATCGCCAACCGCGGCGAGATCGCCTGTCGCGTCATCCGAACAGCCCGGAAGCTGGGCGTGAAGACGGTCGCCGTCTATTCCGACGCTGATGCGCGGTCGCTGCATGTGGCCATGGCCGACGAGGCCGTGCATATCGGCCCCTCGCCCGTGGGCGAAAGCTATCTGCGCGGCGATGTCATCATCGCGGCGGCCAAGGCGACCGGAGCGGAAGCCATCCATCCAGGCTACGGATTCCTGTCGGAAAACCCCGATTTCGTCGACCAGGTGGCGGCGGCCGGGCTCGTCTTCATCGGCCCGTCGGCGCCCTCGATCCGCGCCATGGGCCTGAAGGACGCCGCCAAGCGGCTGATGGAAAAGGCCGGCGTGCCGGTCGTGCCGGGCTACCACGGCGAGGCGCAGGAGATCGTGATCCTTGCCAGCAAGGCGCGTGAGATCGGCTATCCCGTGCTGATCAAGGCGCGCGCCGGCGGCGGCGGCAAGGGCATGCGCCGGGTCGACCATCCGGACGAGTTCGCCGACGCGCTGTCGGGCGCGCGGCGCGAGGCCAAGGCCGCATTCGGCGACGACCGGGTGCTGGTCGAGAAATATGTCGACAAGCCGCGTCACATCGAGGTGCAGGTGTTCGGCGACAATTTTGGCAATGCCGTCCACCTGTTCGAGCGTGACTGCTCGGCCCAGCGCCGCCACCAGAAGGTGATCGAGGAAGCCCCTGCCCCCGGCATGACGCCGGAATTGCGAGTGGCGATGACCGACGCAGCGGTGAAGGCGGCCAAGGCGATCAAATATTCGGGCGCGGGCACGATCGAATTCATCGTCGATGCGTCCGACGGGCTGAGGCCTGACCGGTTCTGGTTCATGGAAATGAACACGCGACTGCAGGTTGAGCATCCGGTAACCGAGATGGTGACCGGCATCGACCTCGTCGAGTGGCAACTCAAGGTCGCCGCGGGAGAACCGCTGCCGGTGGCGCAAGACGCGATCACGCTGGATGGCCATGCCTTCGAGGCGCGGCTCTACGCGGAGGATCCGGCCAAGGGCTTCCTGCCGGCGATCGGGACGCTGCATCACCTGCGCTTCCCCACCGGGACGGCGCCGGGAACCGCGCTGCGCGTCGAGACCGGCGTGCGCGAGGGCGACGCGATCTCTCCCTACTACGATCCGATGATCGCCAAGATCGTCACGCACGGGCCCGACCGCGAAACCGCGCTCGACGCGCTGGCCGATGCCGTCACGCGTACCGAAGTGGCCGGATCCACCACCAACGCCGCCTTCCTCGCTGCACTGGCCCGCGACCCGGACTTCGCCTCGGGAGACGTCGATACCGGGCTGATAGGGCGCAAGCAGGAGGCGCTGACGATCGGTGCCACGGCGCCGAGCGGCCGCGCGGTGGCGCTCGCGGCGCTGGCCGCGACGGGCGCTAATGGTCCCGACGGCTCGAACGATCCATGGTCGGACCTCGCGGGCTATGCGCATTTCAATCCGACGGCGCGGCGCGTCGCCCTCGCCCACGGGGGAACGACGATCGTCGCGCATGTGACTGCGCGTGCCGACGGACGCTTCGACGTGCGGCCGGAGGGTGGCGACGCCTTCGTGCTTTCCCCGGACGCCGGTGCGGATGGCGGTGCGACGGTGGCGCTGTGGCCCGGCCACGCAACGGTCTTCGAGAGCGGCCAGTCCTTCGATTTCGCGCTCAGCGACCCGTTCGCGCGGGCCGCCGAGATCGGCGAGAGCGGCTCGAGCATGCGCGCCCCGATGCCGGGCCTGGTCAAGCTGGTGCGCGCGGGCAAGGGAGACGCGGTGACCAAGGGGCAGCCGCTGCTGGTGCTCGAGGCCATGAAGATGGAGCACACCATCACCGCCACGCATGACGGGATCATTCACGAGATCGCCGCGGAAGGCTCCCAGGTGACGGACGGAACCGTGCTCGTGCGCTTCGAGGAATGAAGGGATAGTCCGGGACCACCACTTCGGTTCCGGATCCACGGGAGCATTTCCGCTTTTAAGGGGGCGGAAATGCGCGATCTCTTTGTTTTTGTGCAATTCCAGCCGGAAAACCGCTTCGCACAATTCCTGGAATTGCTCTATTGCTGCGTTGCAACAATCAGCGACGGACAGCCCTTTGACCGACATCAACACCGAAGCCGTGCCGCACAGGCAGTACGAGGACGTGCTTGCGCTTCTCACCGGCACCATGCTCGTGGCGCTGGGGCTGGTGCTCTACACCCATGCGGGGCTGATCACCGGCAGTTCGGCGGGACTGGCGCTGCTCATCCAGTATGTGACCGGCTACGGCTTCGGCACGGTGTTCTTCGTCATCAACCTGCCCTTCTATTACCTCGCGGTGAAGCGCATGGGCTGGCCGTTCACGCTGCGCACCTTCGCAGCCGTGGCGCTGATCTCGGTGCTGTCGCAGCTGACACCGCATTGGATCGGCATCGCCAATCTCGATCCGCTCTATGCCGCGATCGCGGGCGGCGGCCTGATGGGGATGGGGCTTTTGGTGCTGTTCCGCCACCGCGCGGGGCTCGGCGGCTTCAACATCCTGGCGCTCTACCTTCAGGACAACTACGGCATACGCGCCGGCTACTTCCAACTCGCGGTCGACCTCACCATCCTGGTCGTGTCGCTGTTCTATCTCGACTGGACGAAGGTGGCGCTTTCGGTGGTGGGAGCAGCGGTCCTCAACCTCATCATCGCCATCAACCACCGCCCGGGCCGCTATATCGGCATGAGCTGAGCCCAAAACGAAAAGAGCCGCGCCTAAGGGCGCGGCTCGTTGCGAACTGGTCAGGCCGGGGGCGTTCAGTTCAGCGTCGGCTGCTTGGTCTTGCGCAGATACGGCAGCACGCGCTCGAACTCTCCGAAGCGCTTGATCGCATCTTCGTCCGACACCGCCGCCATGACGATCACGTCCTCGCCCTGCTTCCACTGCACCGGCGTGGCAACCTGATATTTGGCCGTCAGCTGGATCGAATCCAGCGCGCGCAGGATCTCGTCGAAGTTGCGCCCTGTGGACATCGGATAGGTCAGCATCAGCTTGATCTTCTTGTCGGGACCGATGATGAACACCGAGCGCACGGTGGCGTTGTCGGCCGGCGTCCTGCCTTCCGACGTCTCGCCGGCAGCGGCCGGCAGCATGTCGAAGAGCTTGGCGACGGCGAGCGTCGGGTCGCCGATCATCGGATATTCGACCTTGTTGCCCGACAGCTTCTCGATGTCGGCCTTCCACTTGTGGTGGCTCTCGACCGGATCGACCGAGATGCCGATCATCTTGGCGTTGCGCTTGGCGAAGTCGGCCTTGAGCCCGGCCATGTAGCCGAGTTCGGTGGTGCAGACAGGGGTGAAATCCTTGGGGTGCGAGAACAGGATCGCATATCCGTCCCCGATCCATTCGTGGAAGTTGATCGGGCCGTCGGTCGTGTCGGCACTGAAATCCGGAGCAGAATCATTGATACGAAGGCTCATGTGGGTTTCCTCCCTCAACTCGATGTTCGAAAAGGCCGCATCCCGCCGCGGCCCGTCGAACGGCCGCGCAGCCGCGCGAAGGCGCGCATTCTGCTCCAACGCCATTGAAAAGAAAACAGCGTCCGGAACGCCGAGAACTCATGAAAACGACGATGGCCGGGGCTGAGCCCGGCCATCGATTGGACCGCCTACAAGCGGCTGACTACTGCGCGATCGGCGCGTATTTGCCGTCGTGCCACTGGTTGATGTCGTAGCTGGCGTTCTTGAGATCGCCCTTCTCGTCGAACACGACCTTGCCGACGACGGTGTCGATCGGCTCGCCGTTCTTGAGCGCTTCGGCGACCTTGGCCGGATCGTCCGAGCCGGCGCGCTCGATGCCCTGCGCGAAGGCCTGGATGACGGCATAGGAGAACAGCGTGAAGCCTTCCGGCACGAAGCCGCCGGCCTTGATCTTCTCGATCGCTTCCTTGGCCTCGGGCTTCGACTGCGGGTCGGACGGGAACACGAACATGGTGCCCTCGCCGGCCGGGCCGGCGATCTGCCAGAATTCCGGCGAGGCGATCGAGTCGGGCATGATCAGCTGGTACTTGAAGTTCTGCTCGGCCGACTGGCGCAACATCAGGCCGGCCTCGGGGTGATAGCCGCCGAAATAGACGACGTCGGCCTTGAGTTCCTTGAGCTTGGTGACCACCGCCGAATAGTCCTTCTCGCCGGCGTTCAGGCCTTCGTAGAGGATTTCCTTGAGGCCTGCCTCGTTCATCGTCTTGCGCACGGCGTCGGCCACGCCCTGGCCATAGGCGCTCTTGTCGTGAAGGATGACGACGTTCTTGCCGGCATATTTCTTGGCGATCCACGGGCCGATGAACGCGCCCTGGGCGTCGTCGCGGGTGTAGAGGCGCATGATCGTCGGCCAGCCCTTGGCGGCGGCATCGTCGGTCAGCACCGGATTGGACGAGGCCGGCGACATCATCACCGCGCCCGCCTCGGCATAAACGGCGGATGCCGGGATGCTCGAACCCGAGCAGGCGTGGCCGTCGACGAAGTTGATGCCGTTGGCGACGATGCGGTTGGCGACCGAGACCGCCTGCTTGGGATCGCAGACGTCGTCCTCGACAGAGAGCTTGATCTGGCGGCCCATGACGCCGCCCTTCTCGTTGATGGCGCTGACCGCGGCTTCGGCGCCCTTGCGGAACTGGTCGCCGATGTTGGCGAGCTGGCCCGTCATCGGCCCGACGACCGCGAAGGTGATGTCCTGGGCAAGCGCCGCGCCGGCGCTGAGCGACAGGCCGACGAGCGCCGCCCCGATGGTGCGTTTCAGATGCATTTCTTCTCCTCCCTTGGTCTGCCGGAGCCGCGGGTTTCGCGTCTTCCTTGCAGGTGCCGAATGCATTTCACCCAAGACAGGAATTGTCTTGGCGCATGGCTGGCGAGACATTGTGCCTGCGCCCTTTTCGCCTCGCAACCGGAGGAGAGCGACAGCCTTAACGCGAAAAAGCCGCGCCGGTCTTGTTTCGACCGGTCGCGGCTTTTTTCGCGGAGCCCTCGCGAGGCATCTTCGGCCTCGTCAAGGGTCGCCTGCCCTGTTGTCATTCCGTCGGCGCGCCTCGCCCGTCCTTCAAGCCGTCGCGCTCTGTTGTTGGGAGCCGCCCTGCGGCTGCTCCGGCCTTCCTCCCGGAGGTCTCTGTCAGTGCGTCGTCATCCACTCGCGGGCTTCACGAAGCGCCCGGGCGATGTCCGTCTTGGACATGGTCATGGAGAGTTCGGAGCGGAGTTCGGCGGCGCGGGCGGAGCCCTTGATGGCCGCGATGTTGAACCACTTGTGGGCGGCAACCACGTCGTGCTCGCAGTCGCGGCCGGTGGCGTACATCATGCCCAGTTCCATCAGGATGTCGGCCTGAGCGGTGGTCCCCATCGCGCCGAAGCCGGTTTCAAAGATCTCGAAGCGTGCCATTTTCTTATCCCCTGTCCGTCTCCCGAGAGCCTGCCTCCTCGCTGTCGGGGAGTTGCTCTTTCGATGCTTTCGAGGATGCCGCCGAACCTTGAATCCGCCGTAAAATGGCTTGCTTAACCCGAGGAAAACAAACCTCAAACAAAGGGTAAACCTCGGAATTCATTAAGGATAGGAAGCCTTGCGGCGTCAGGGATTTCGAGAAAATTCGATGAAAATGCGCCGGCTCGGGGCTAATCGTTTGATAACCACGCGAAGCGTTCTCGCCGAGCCTAGTGTGAAATTTCGGGCGCGGTGGCGGCCTCCGACGGACCAAAAAATGCCCCGAGCTTCCGCTGCGGCACCGCTTTCGCTTTGCCGGAGGCTGAATTACGCTTACGTTTGCGTAAACGTCAGGCCGGGGAGTTGCCTGTACGCAAGACACCAACCGGGAGGAGTTTCATGTTTCGCAAGTTGAGCCTGGCCGTGGCGGCCACCGCGATGATGGCCGGCGCAGCCCTTGCCGATCCGATCGAAGGCAACTGGAAGACGGAGGCCGGCTCGACCGCGGCGATCGCGACCTGCGGCGGCGGCTTCTGCATCACGCTGAAGGACGGCAAGCATGCCGGCAAGCAGATCGGCACCTTCAATGCCGACGGCGGCAACGCCTATTCGGGCAAGATCACCGATCCGGCCACTGACAAGACCTACACCGGCAAGGCTTCAGTCGCTGGCTCCAATCTCAAGATGAAGGGCTGCGTGCTCGGCGGCCTCATCTGCAAGAGCCAGAACTGGACGAAGCTGTAAGCACCGCAGAGAGCGGCGAATTGCGGGAAGGCTCGGGGCGATCTCGGTCGCCTTTCGATCCGGGCCCGCTGTTCGCCGCCCGCTCCGTCATGCCCTCGCCCGCTGCCCGAACAGGATCTTCTGCGCTTCCTTGTCGTTGGCGAGATTGCTGCGATGGTCTTCGCCTAAGGCAAGCCCGCGGATGACCGCAGGGCGGGCAAGAAGCGTGTCGAACCAGCGCTTGAGATGCGGGAACTCCTCAAGTTCCTGGCCCTGGTTCTTGTAGGGCTTCACCCAGCCGAGCGAAGCGATGTCGGCAATGGAGTATTCGCCGGCCAGGAACTCGCGGTCGGCGAGGCGCTTGTCCATCACCCCGTAGAGACGGTTCACCTCGTTGGTGTAGCGGTCGATGCCGTAGGCGATCTTCTCGGGCGCGTACTGCCGGAAGTGGTGGGCCTGACCGGCCATCGGCCCCAGGCCCCCGACCTGCCAGAACAGCCACTGATCGACCTCGGCGCGGCCGCGCTCGTCAGTCGGATAGAAGCGGCGGAACTTGCGGCCGAGGTATTGCAGGATTGCGCCGGACTCGAAGATCGAGATCGCCTCGCCGCCCCATTTCCCATCCGCCGTCGGACCTTCCGGATCGATGATCGCAGGCATGCGGTTGTTGGGGGCGATCTTCAGGAATGACGGCTCGAACTGCTCGCCTTTGCCGATGTTGATGTACTTCACCACGTAGGGAACCGAGAGTTCCTCCAGCATGATCGAAATCTTCCAGCCGTTGGGCGTGGGCCAGTAATAGAGTTCGATCGGCAGGGTCTGGGTCGTCATTCCACAGTCTCCATCTTGGGCGTTGTCCTGGAGATATGGGCGGCAGGCGCAAACACAACCCCGAGGCCCCGCAAACCGTCGTCAATAAATTTGAACCGAAGATGAACGGACGTCTCAGAACACGTTCAGCCGCAGCGATGCATATTCCCAGTCATCGAAGGGGAAACACCAAATGCTCGCTCGCCGGTTCACCATCGTCTGCCTGCTGACCGCACTGTTCGGCGTCCTGTTCGCCATGCTGGTCGCGGAGACCAGCCGGCCGGCGCGGTCCTGGGGCATAGGCCAGGTGGTGCCCTGCGTCTTCGAGGAAGGCCGCACCTGCAAACCGCCGCTGCGCAAGTAACGAGATCAACGAACACCAGACGAAAAGCCACGACCATGAACCGCACCGTCGCCCACATCGCCAACCTGCTCCGGCTCCTGCCGCGGGCCCTGCTCATCCTGCTGGTGCTCGCAGCTCCCGCGCTGGCAGTTCCGCAGCTGCGCGCCGACAACGGTTCGACGATCGAGGCGCCGGCCGCGCGCAAGGGCGGCGTTGGCTTCGTCCTGCTGGTCAGCCTGCAGCGTTCGTGACCCCGGCGAGCCCTTGGCTGCCCCTCTCCCAACTGTCACAATTGCTCTCTATAATGGGTCATGGAAAAGCGAATCTATCCTGAACCCATCGAATCCATCCTCACGCCGGAGCCGTTTCCCCGGCAGAGCTTTACCGACGCCAAGGAAGCGGTAGAGGCGCTCAAGCGCCTGTACGACCGCAACACCGCATTCCTGCGCGAAGCCTTCGCATCGCTTGCGCACGGAAACCCGGCGCGGCGCTTCCGAGCCTTCTATCCCGAAGTGGGCGTGGTCACGGCCTCCTATTCCCAGGTCGACTCCCGCCAGGCCTACGGCCACATGCCGACCCCCGGCAACTTCACCACCACCATCACCCGGCCGGACCTGTTCGAGAATTACCTGATCGAGCAGCTGAAGCTGATCATGCGCAACCACGGCGTGGCGGTGACCGTGTCGGAATCCTCGACCCCGATTCCCGTGCATTTCGCCTTCCTGGAAGGCACCCATGTCGACGGCGCGGTCGCCGACCGCATCCAGCGCCCGATACGGGACCTGTTCGACGTGCCCGACCTCGACGGGACCGACGACCACATCGCCAACGGCACCTTCGAGGTGATGCCCGGCGAGGCACGCCCGCTGGCGCCGTTCACCGCCCAGCGCATCGACTATTCGCTGCATCGGCTGGCGCACTATACGGCGACCTCGCCCCAGCACTTCCAGAACTTCGTGCTGTTCACCAACTACCAGTTCTACATCGACGAGTTCGTGGTCTACGCCCGCGACCTGATGGCCAAGGGCGGCGGCGGATACTCGGAGTTCGTCGAACTCGGCAATGTCGTGACCAAGGCCGGGGCGACCGAGCCTTCCGAAGGCCTGCCACCCATGCGCCTGCCGCAGATGCCGGCCTACCACCTGAAGAAGCCGGGCCACGGCGGCATCACCATGGTCAACATCGGCGTTGGCCCGTCCAACGCCAAGACCATCACCGACCACATCGCGGTGTTGAGGCCGCATGCCTGGCTGATGCTCGGCCATTGCGCGGGCCTGCGCAACACCCAGGCCTTGGGCGATTACGTGCTTGCGCACGCCTATGTGCGCGAGGACCACGTGCTCGACGACGACCTGCCGGTATGGGTGCCGATCCCGCCACTGGCCGAGGTGCAGGTGGCACTGCAGGAGGCCGTGGCCGAGGTCACCGGCCTCTCCGGCTACGACCTCAAGCGCATCATGCGCACGGGTACGGTCGCCACAATCGACAACCGCAACTGGGAACTGCGCGACCAGCGCGGGCCGGTGCAGCGTCTGTCGCAGTCGCGCGCGATCGCCCTCGACATGGAATCGGCGACCATCGCCGCCAACGGCTTCCGCTTCCGCGTGCCCTACGGCACGTTGCTCTGCGTTTCGGACAAGCCCCTGCACGGGGAGCTGAAACTGCCCGGCATGGCGACCGAATTCTACAAGCGGCAGGTGGCGCAGCATCTCACCATCGGCATCCGCGCCATGGAGAAACTAGCCGAAATGCCTACGGATCGGCTCCATTCGCGCAAGTTGCGTAGCTTCTCGGAAACTGCTTTCCAATAGGGCAGCAGCCGGACCATCAATGGGCCGCAATTCCGGCGACATGAAGCGGGCATGACCAAGATGGCCTTTCGCGAGTTCGGCGTGATCGCCCTGTTTGCGGCGATGATGCTGCTTTCCCTGCCGCTGGTTGCCGGTTTCTTCGGAGCCTGGCACCCGGCGTTCGATTCGTTTGCGCATTTCCGCGTTCATCTGGCCGTGCTGATGATGCTCGTGGCACTGCCGCTTCTCATGACCTCGTTCAGGTGGCAGGCGCTTGCCGCCCTCGCATTCGGCCTCGCCGCACTGTCCACGACCACGGCTTCGCTCGGGATCGGGCCGGTGCACGCGGCCTTCGAGCCGCGAACTACGGACAGGCCAGTCTACAAGATGCTGCAGATGAACCTGCGCTTCGACAACGCCACTCCGGAAAAGGTGTTGTCGCTGGTTGGACGGGTGCAACCGGACGTGATCACGCTCGAGGAAGTGTCGAATATGTGGTCGGGCAAGCTCGAGCCGCTGTTCGCCCGCTATCCCTATCGCAACTTCTGCAGTTCGCCCACCGGACTGTTCGGCGTGGCTGTCCTGTCCCGCCGGCCGTTCGCCGAAGGCACCGAGCCGCAGTGCTTCGACAAGAGGGCCATGGCGCTCGCCAAGGTCGATTTCGGCGGCCGTACCGCCGACGTGGCCGCACTCCATCTCGGCTGGCCCTGGCCACTCGAGCAATCCCACCAGATCGACGAACTCACCGGCCCGCTGGCCACGATCGACCGCAACGCGATTCTCGGCGGCGACTTCAACGCCACACCGTGGAGCGCCGCGGTGGCGCGCGTCGCCAAGGCGGGAGGACTGAAGCTCATGCCTCCTCCCGGCCGCACCTGGCTCGAACGGTCGCTGCCCGAATTCCTGCGCTTCGCTGGCCTCACCATCGACCACGTGATGGCCAAGGGCGACGTCGTCGTGCATTCGGTGCAAATGGGCGAGTATGCCGGCTCGGACCACCGGCCGCTGCTGGTTGAATTCTCGTTCCGCGACTCGGCCACGAACCCCGAGGACAGCGAAACGCAGACCGTGTCACGCGCTATCCCGACCGCTGAGAATGGGTAGCGATCAGGGCCCGACCACCAGCGCACGGACGAGACGGTCGACCTTGCCGCCATCGGCATGTTCCCTGGCGTCGTAGGCAAGCTGACGCGCCTCGTATGTGGCATCGATGCGTTCCACGCGCGCCTTTATCTCGCGCCGCGCAGTCATGCAGCGCCAGTCCTCCGGCACCGAAAGGCCTTTCACCTCCTTCTGGGCGGCAACCACCATCTCGCGGGCCAGCCGGGCATGCGTCTCCTCGTGCTTGCGCACGCCGGCCATGAACTTGCGCCAGCGGCGCTCAAGCGCGGGCGACGGCTTGCCGGTCAAGGCAGGGTAGACGTAGGTCACCGACAGTACGGCATCGGCGTCGCGGACGTGACACCGACCGTTCTCGGCGACCACATCGAATGACCAGGACACTTTGTATTTGGTTTGGGCGATGGCGCGGGTGAGAAAGCCGTGGCGCGGGCCGCTGCGGTCCATCGCGTTGAGCAGTTCCGCGCCGGACCGTCCCGAGACGGCATAGGTGCGCGTCTCGACGGCCTGCCTGATATCGGCTTGCGCAGCGGCAGGGCCGAGCATGGCCGCCGCCAGGAAGAGCCTCGGCGCGATCGAGCTGCGGGACACGACAACCTTCGCCATTGGCCAAGCTCATCATATCCCGCGATATGTTTCAACGCGGCCGGCCTGAGACGGCCGCGCTGCCCGATCACATGTTCGGATAGACCGGACCTTCGCCGCCCTGCGGCGGCACCCAGTTGATGTTCTGGTTCGGGTCCTTGATGTCGCAGGTCTTGCAGTGCACGCAGTTCTGCGCGTTGATCACGAACTTCGCGTCGGCATGGCCGGGCTCGCCGGCGATCGAGTTGCCGTCGGCGTCGACCCATTCGTAGACCCCCGCGGGGCAATAGCGCGTCGAGGGGCCGGCAAAGATGCCGTATTCCGAGCTCTTCTGCAGGCCCGCGTCCTTGACCTGGAGGTGAACCGGCTGGTTCTCCTCGTGGTTGGTGTTGGACAGGAACACCGACGACAGCCGGTCGAAGGTGAGAACGCCGTCGGGCTTGGGGTAGTCGATCTTCTGGTGCTTCGAAGCCGGTTCGAGCGACTGGGCGTCGGTCTTGCCGTGCTTCATCGTGCCGAAGGGCGAGAAGCCGAACAGCGTGTTGAGCCACATGTCGAGGCCGCCGAGGCCAACGCCGACGAGCGTGCCGAAGCGCGACCACAGCGGCTTGACGTTGCGGACTTTCTTGAGGTCCTTGCCAATGTCGGTCGAACGCCAGGCGGCCTCGTAGCCGGCGAGTTCGTCATTGGCGCGACCGGCGGCAATGGCCTCCGCCACATGCTCGGCTGCGAGCATGCCCGACAGCACCGCGTTGTGCGAGCCCTTGATGCGCGGGACGTTGACCAAGCCGGCCGAGCAGCCCATCAGCACGCCGCCGGGGAACGAGAGCTTCGGCACCGACTGGAAGCCGCCCTCGGTGATGGCGCGGGCGCCGTAGGACAGGCGCTTGCCGCCCTCGAAAGTGCCGCGGATCGCCGGATGCGTCTTGAAGCGCTGGAACTCCTCGAAGGGCGAGAGATACGGGTTCTTGTAGTTGAGGTGGACGACGAAGCCGACGGCCACCATGTTGTCCTCGAGGTGGTAGAGGAACGAGCCACCGCCGGTCTTGAAGTCGAGCGGCCAGCCGAAGGAGTGCTGCACGAGGCCCGGCTTGTGTTTTTCCGGCGCGACTTGCCAAAGTTCCTTGAGGCCGATGCCGAATTTCTGCGGCTCCTTGCCGGCGCTGAGATCGTATTTGGCGATGAGCTGCTTGGCGATCGAGCCGCGCGCGCCCTCGCCGATCAGCACGTACTTGCCCATCAGCGCCATGCCGGGGGCGAAAGCCGGGCCATGGCTGCCGTCGCGCTCGATGCCCATGTCGCCGGTGTAGACGCCGGTGACGGCGCCCTCGTCATTGTAGATGACGCCGGCGGCGGCGAAGCCCGGATAGATCTCGACGCCGAGCGCCTCGGCCTTGCCGGCGAGCCAGCGGCAGACATTGCCAAGCGAGACGATGTAGTTGCCGTGATTGTTCATCAGCGGCGGCATCAGCACGTTCGGCAGCTTGACCGAACCGGCCGGCCCGAGGACCAGGAAATGGTCGTCGGTGACGGGCGTCTTGAACGGATGGTCGGCGTCCTCGCGCCAGCCCGGCAGCAGGCGATCGACGCCGATCGGATCGACCACGGCGCCGGAGAGGATGTGCGCGCCGACCTCGCCGCCCTTTTCGAGAACGACGACGGAGAGATCGGGATTGACCTGCTTGAGCCGGATCGCCGCTGCCAGACCGGCCGGCCCTGCGCCGACGATCACAACGTCGAATTCCATGCTCTCGCGTTCGACTTCGCTCATCAATCCCTCCGCATTGGCTTGCCCTGTCCCACGGGCATTCTATTGGCTACGCGCTGCATAGCGCATCGTTGTGAAACGTCAAATCGGACCATTGAGCACATCGGCCATCCTCGAGGCGTCCCACTCTCGATTAATTATCTTACGTTAACGTAAAGGTCAAAATATTTCAGCTTCCGGCGGTGAGGCGCGCCCCTTAGTGTCGCATCGCAGGTGACAGTCATCAGCCAGCCGTCCGTGGTTTCATGCGCCAATACGTGCCCAGCAGGACAGGACTGAAGCGCCGCCTCCCCAGACGCCACATCCTGGCCGGGGCCGCCCTCCTTATTGCGACATGGATGATCGGTGAAAGTCGTTCGCAGGAGAGCGAAGGCGACCAGAAGGTCTGGAACGCCGGTGCTTACTCGTTCTCGGACGAGCTCGGCGGCTTCCGCATCACCTCCGTATCGGGCACGGGCACGCGCGAGGACCCGCTCGTCATCAAGGAGGAACTGGACTCCTCGTCGCCAGTGACGCTCACCATCCGCACCACGAGGCCGATACGGCCCTTCGACAGTTCCGGATTCTACGCCAACGGCGTCATGTTCATGCGCATCGAGGCGCTGAACGCCAGCGGCCAGGCCTGGGTCGAGTTCGAGTTCGAACTGCAGGAAATCGAGGGCAAGGCGAGCGTGTTCGGCGACGGCCTGTCGTTCGACCAGCGCCGCACCGACAACGCCAACATCACCTCCGACAGCTTCAAGGCATACAGCCGCGACTTCGAGCCCTATGACCGGCTGCGCTACTCGGACGGCAAGGTGGACCCCGGCGAGGAAGCGGGCTTCAGCTTCCTTGTCACCGACTACACCCCCCGCTGGCGCTTTTATCTGGTGCAGGACCCGCGCATCCCCTCCTCGTGAACTTGCAAAACCGAGCCGCAGCGTCGAAAGTGGGGCATGGCCTCCATTTCGGGAAATGAACGTCCGGATCTGCGCGATCTGCTCGCATTCTATGCGGAGGCAGGCGTCGACGATGCGCTCGCCGACGAGCCCATCGACAGGTTCGCGGAGAGTGCGCGGCGGACCCCGCCCCCATCCGAAGCGTCCAGGGCGGCTCAGGCTGGCCAGGCCGGCGGGACGCTCTCGAGGGGAGAACGCAACGCGCCGCCACCGCCGCCACGCCCAGCCGCCTCGGCGGCGGTTCCCGACGAGGCGCAAGCAGCGGCAGCACGGCAAATGGCCGCCAGTGCTGCCTCGCTCGACGAGTTGCGGGCGATCATGGAGAGCTTCGAGGGCTGCAACCTCAAGGCTACGGCGAAGAGCCTCGTCTTCGCAGACGGCAACCCCGAGGCCGACCTCATGCTGGTGGGCGAGGCGCCGGGGCGCGACGAGGACCTCGAAGGCCTGCCCTTCGTCGGCCGCTCGGGCCAGTTGCTCGACCGAATCCTCGCGGCGATCGGCCTCGACCGGAAGTCGGCCTACATCGCCAACGTCATTCCGTGGCGGCCGCCGGGCAACCGCACGCCGACGCCGCACGAAACC
>MEEF01000057.1 GCA_001724355.1 Mesorhizobium sp. SCN 65-20
GAGCCGCCGCCCGCCGCGGTCGAGGTGGCGGCAGATGGCAAGCCGGTGATGATCGATCCCCGGACGCGCAACATCGTCGGCGCGATCATCAAGCTGCGGGAAATCGAAGGGCTCTATCTCTACACCATCCGCCTGGTCGATCCGGAAGTGATCAAGGCGCGCCAGATCGTGACGGCCAACACCGAGGAGTATCGCGACCTCGGCGCCAACCGGCGCACGACACAGATCGCGTTCGCGCTGCTCTATCTCGGACTGACGTTGATCGTTGTCCTGTCCGCCATCTGGACCGGCATTGCGGTCGCCGACCGCCTCGTCAGGCCGATCCGCCAGCTGATCGGCGCGGCGGACGAGGTGGCTACCGGCAACCTAGACGTTTCCGTGCCGGTGCGGCCGTCGGACGGCGACGTGGCAGCACTTGCAGGCACCTTCAACAAAATGCTGCAAGAGCTGAAGTCGCAACGCAACGAGATCCTGACCGCCAAGGACGTCATCGACGAACGGCGCCGCTTCTCCGAGGCGGTTTTGTCCGGCGTCACCGCCGGCGTGATCGGCGTCGACCCCTATGGCAGCATAACGATCGTCAACCGCTCGGCGGAAACGATGCTGGCGCTGCCGGCGGACAGTTCGCTCGGCCAGAACTTGTCGATCCTGCTGCCGCATGTCGGACGCGTCTTCGAGATCGGCCGCAGGTCCGGGCGTCCGGTCTATCGCGAGCAAGTCACCTTCTACCGCGCCGGTGCCGAGCGTACCTTCAACGTGCAGGTGACGGTCGAGCAGGGCGACAAGGAGACCGACGACAAGTCCTATGTCGTCACCATCGACGACATCACCGATCTCGTCACCGCGCAGCGCACCTCTGCCTGGGCTGACGTGGCGCGGCGCATCGCCCACGAGATCAAGAACCCGCTGACCCCGATCCAGCTGTCGGCCGAGCGCATCCGGCGCCGCTACGGCAAGGTCATCACCGAGGATCGCGAGGTCTTCGACCAGTGCACCGACACCATCATTCGCCAGGTCGGCGACATCGGCCGCATGGTCGATGAATTCTCCGCCTTCGCGCGCATGCCGAAGCCGGAAATGAAGGTCATCGATATTCGCGAGCCGCTGCGGGAGGCCTCGTTCCTCGTCGAGGTCAGCCGCTCGGACATCGCATTCGAGCGCGACGTGACGCCCGGACCGCTGAAGGGCACCTTCGACAGCCGTCTGATGGCGCAGGCCTTCGGCAACGTGATCAAGAACGCGGCCGAGGCGATCGAGGCCGTCGAGCGACAGACCGGCGAACCGGGCGTGATTAGGATCCGCGCTCGTCGGGATGGCAGGTCGATCCGCATAGACGTGATCGACAACGGCAAGGGCCTGCCGCGAGAAAATCGCCAGCGGCTGCTCGAGCCCTATATGACGACGCGCGAAAAGGGTACCGGCCTCGGCCTCGCTATCGTCAAGAAGATCGTCGAGGACCACGGCGGACGATTGGAGCTTCACGACGCACCGGCCGATTTCTACGGCGGGCGCGGCGCGATGATCAGCATGATCCTGCCAGCAGCGGCCGAAGAGGCCACGGTGCCCTCGGGCGCCGCCGATGCTGGGCAGGGCAGAGAAACTGAAAAGGTCGGAAATGGCGTCTGATATTCTTATCGTTGACGACGAGGAAGACATCCGCGAACTGGTCGCGGGCATCCTGAGCGACGAAGGGCACGAAACGCGGACTGCGTTCGATGCCGACAGCGCGCTCGCGGCGATCGCAGATCGGGCGCCGCGCCTTGTGTTCCTCGACATCTGGCTGCAGGGCTCCCGGCTCGATGGGCTGGCGCTGCTGGACGAGATCAAGACGTTGCACCCGAACCTGCCGGTCGTGATGATCTCGGGGCACGGCAACATCGAGACCGCAGTGTCTGCCATCCGGCGCGGCGCCTACGACTTCATCGAGAAGCCGTTCAAGGCCGATCGGCTGATCCTGATCGCGGAGCGGGCGCTCGAGACCTCCAAGCTCCGCCGTGAGGTATCCGACCTCAAGATGCGCAGCGGCGAATCGCATGACCTGATCGGCATGTCCTCGGCGATGAGCCAGTTGCGCCAAACCATCGATCGCGTATCGCCGACCAACAGCCGCATCATGATCATCGGGCCTTCCGGCTCCGGCAAGGAAATGGTGGCGCGCGCCATCCATGCGCTGTCGGCCCGCAAGAGCGGCCCGTTCGTGACGCTGAACGCAGCGACGATTACGCCCGAGCGCATGGAAATCGAGCTGTTTGGTACCGAATCGAACGGTGGCGAGCGCAAGGTCGGCGCGCTGGAGGAGGCGCACCAGGGCATCCTCTACCTCGACGAAGTGGCCGATATGCCGCGCGAAACGCAGAACAAGATTCTTCGCGTGCTGGTGGACCAGCAGTTCGAACGCGTCGGCGGCACCAAACGCGTCAAGGTCGACGTGCGCATCATCTCGTCCACTGCCCAGAACCTGGAGGCGATGATCGCCGAGGGCCGTTTCCGCGAGGACCTTTATCATCGCCTGGCCGTGGTGCCCGTGCTGGTGCCGGGCTTGGCCGAGCGCCGCGAGGACATTCCCTACCTCGTCGACAATTTCATGAAGCAGACCGCCAAGCAGGCCGGTATCAGGCCGCGCCGCCTTGGCGACGATGCCATGGCGGTGCTGCAGGCGCACAACTGGCCGGGCAACGTCCGCCAGTTGCGCAACAACATCGAACGACTGCTGATCCTGGCGCGCGGTGACGATCCGGAAGCACCGATCACGGCGGACCTGCTGCCGTCGGAGATCGGCGACGTGATGCCGCGCACCCCGAGCCAGTCGGACCAGCACATCATGGCGCTGCCGCTACGCGAGGCGCGCGAGATGTTCGAGAAGGAATATCTCATCGCGCAGATCAACCGCTTCGGCGGCAACATCTCCAAGACGGCTGAGTTCATCGGCATGGAGCGCTCGGCGCTGCACCGGAAGCTCAAGTCGCTCGGCGTCTGACCGGCCAGCCAGGAATAGGCATCGCAAATGCGCGTAATCATCTGCGGGGCTGGCCAGGTCGGCTACGGTATTGCCGAGCGACTGGCCGCCGAAAAGAACGACGTCTCGATCATCGATACGGCCCCCGAGCTTATCCACGCGGTGCGGGACCAACTGGATGTCCGGGGTTTTGTGGGCCATGGCTCGCATCCCGAGGTGCTGGAGGCGGCCGGGGCCCAGAACGCCGACATGATCATCGCGGTGACCTTGTTCGACGAGGTCAACATCGTCGCCTGCGAGGTGGCGCACGCGCTGTTCAACGTGCCCATGAAGGTCGCCCGCATCCGCTCGCAGTCCTACCTGCAACCGCACTATCAGGACCTGTTCTCGCGCGATCATCTGCCGATCGACGTGATCATCTCACCGGAACTCGAGGTCGGCGAGATGGTGCTGCGGCGCATCACCTTGCCGGGTGCGACCGATGTCGTGCGTTTTGCCGACAACCGCATCATCATGGTGGCGATCGAGTGCATGGAGGATTGCCCGGTCATCAACACACCGCTGGCGCAGCTGACTGAGCTCTTTCCGGACCTGCCGTCGACCGTTGTGGGCGTCAGCCGGAACGGCCAGCTGTTCATTCCGCGCTCTGCCGACCAGCTCGTGGCGGGTGACCTTGCCTATGTGGTGACGACCAAGGATCAGGTGAGGCGCACGCTCGGCCTGTTCGGTCACGAGGAGCAGGAAGCGACGCGGATCGTTATCGCCGGCGGCGGCAACATCGGCCTGTTCGTAGCGCGTACGCTTGAGCAAAAGCAGAGCCGCACCAAGATCAAGATCATCGAGGCGAACAAGGAGAGGGCGGTCAAGGCTGCCGACGAGCTGCGCAGGACGGTGGTGCTGAACGGCAGCGCGCTCGACCAGAAGCTCCTCCTGGAAGCCGACATCCAGGATTCCGACCTCATGGTCGCGCTCACCAACAACGATCAGGTCAACATCCTGTCGAGCGTCATGGCCAAGCGGCTGGGCTGCAAAGGCAATCTGGCGCTCATCAACAGCCCGGCCTACCACGATCTCACCCGTCCGCTCGGCATCGACGCGCACGTCAATCCGAGTGCCGTGACCATCTCCCGTGTGCTGCAGCACGTCAGGCGCGGGCGCATCCGCCAGGTGCACAGCATCCAGCGCGGCGCCGCCGAGATCATCGAGGCCGAGGCGCTGGAGACGTCGCCCCTTGTCGGCACGCAACTGAGCGATCTCGACCTTCCCGACGGCATGCGCATCGGCGCGATCTATCGCGACCAGCATGTGATCAAGCCGAGCGGTACGGTGAAGATCAGGCCGAAGGACCGGGTCGTCATCTTCGCGCTCGACAAGGCGGTCAAGCAGGTCGAGCAGATGTTCCGCGTCAGCCTCGAATTCTTCTGATCGCGGCCGCCGCGACCACGCTCCCATCGAATTCCGCACGCCGAGGAAAAGAAAACCATGCCGCGCATTGCCTATGTCAACGGTCGCTACGTCGCGCACTCCGATGCCAGCGTCCATATCGAGGACCGCGGCTACCAGTTCGCCGACGGCGTCTACGAGGTCTGTGAGGTGGCGCGGGGCTACATAGTCGACAGCAAGCGGCATCTCGATCGCCTGGATCGTTCGCTGTCCGAACTGCGCATCGACTGGCCGATCAACCGCGCCGCCCTTGTCCACGTGATGCGCGAGGTGGTGCGCCGCAATCGCGTCCGCAACGGTCTCGTGTATCTCCAGGTGACGCGTGGCGTCGCGCCACGCGACCATTTCTTCCCCGCGCCGGGTACGAGGTCGGCCCTGGTGGTAACGGCAAAGAGAAGCGATCCGGCAGTCCTGGCGGCCAAGGCCGCAAACGGGCTCAAGGTTATCACCGTGCCCGAGAATCGCTGGGACCGCGTCGACATCAAGTCCGTCGGGCTGCTGCCCAACGTGCTCGCGCGCCAGCAAGCCAAGGAGGCTGGCGCTCAAGAGGCCTGGTTCGTAGATCCCGACGGAACGGTGAAGGAAGGGGCGGCAACCAATGCCTGGATCGTCACCAAGGATGGAGTGCTGGTCACGCGCCCGGCAGACCATGGCATCCTGCGCGGCATAACGCGGACCACGCTGATGGAAGTGGCCCAGAAGCTGGGACTCAAGGTGGAGGAGCGGGGCTTCACGGTCGATGAAGCTAAGTCGGCAAAGGAAGCCTTCATCACTGCAGCTACGATGGTCGTCATGCCCATAGTTGCAATCGACGGTCTACCTGTGGCCAACGGACATCCCGGATCGGTTGCACTTTCGCTGCGTGAAGCCTTTTTTGACGTTGCGGAAAAAATCCAAGCCTGATAACCGCTTGGGCGCAAATGGTTAAATTCATCTCGTTCAGCTTGCCGCCTGTAGTGGCAAGGGGGTGTTTGCTCGCTTGACACGGGTCGAGTTATTTGGCGCATTGGCAGCAGACAGGGATCGGCGAAAGACAAAAAACAATGGCGGAACGATCGCAGAATCTTCAGGACCTTTTCCTGAATTCAGTTCGCAAGAGCAAAAACCCACTCACCATTTTCCTTATCAACGGCGTGAAATTGACCGGGGTAGTCACCTCCTTCGACAATTTCTGTGTATTGTTGCGCCGTGACGGGCACTCCCAGCTCGTCTACAAACATGCCATCTCCACGATCATGCCGAGCCAGCCGGTTCAGATGTTCGATGGCGAGGAAAGCCAGGGCGGCTGATTGGCGCGCAATAGGAACGCCGGCTCCAAGGACGGAGCCAACAACGGACCCGAATCGGCAGGGGGCGACAAGGCCCCTACACGTGCCGTCGTCATCGTGCCGACGCTCACGCGGTTGGCCAAGCCCGACGACGACGGCGCGCGTCCGCGCCTGTCGCGCTCGGCCGACGCCCGACACGACGAGGCTGTCGGTCTGACCAAGGCCATCGACCTCGAACCGGTCCATACGGCTGTTGTCACGGTCAACGACCCGCGCCCGGCCACGCTGCTGGGCAGCGGCAAGGTCGAGGAATTCGCTGCAATCGTGAAGGAACGCGGGGCGGAACTGGTCATCGTCGACCATCCGTTGACCCCGGTTCAGCAGCGCAACCTGGAAAAAGAGTTCAACGCCAAGGTGCTCGACCGCACCGGGTTGATTCTCGAGATTTTCGGCCGGCGCGCCCGAACCAAGGAAGGCACGCTGCAGGTCGAGCTTGCGCACCTGAACTACCAGAAGGGCCGCCTGGTCCGCAGCTGGACCCACCTCGAACGGCAGCGCGGCGGCGCAGGTTTCCTCGGCGGTCCCGGCGAAACCCAGATCGAGGCCGATCGGCGCGCGCTGCAGGAAAAGATACTCAAGCTCAAGCGCGAGCTCGAGACCGTGCGTCGCACCCGCGACTTGCATCGAGCCAAGCGGCGCAAGGTGCCGTTTCCGGTGGTCGCGATTGTCGGCTACACCAATGCGGGCAAGTCGACGCTGTTCAACCGTCTGACCGGCGCCGGCGTTCTGGCCGAGGACATGCTGTTCGCTACGCTCGACCCGACGCTGCGGCGCGTGCGCCTGCCGCACGGCACGCCGATCATCCTGTCCGACACCGTCGGTTTCATCTCGGACCTGCCGACGCACCTGATCGCGGCCTTCCGCGCCACGCTCGAAGAGGTGGTGGAAGCGGATCTGGTGATCCACCTGCGCGACATTTCCGATCCGGATACAGCGGCTCAGGCCGCAGACGTCGAACAGATCCTCTCCGACCTCGGAGTCGATGCGGCCGATACCGGCCGCGTGATCGAGGTCTGGAACAAGATCGACCAGCTCGACGAGGGCAACCGCGAGCGCCTGCTGGCGGACAGCACCGGTGACCGCAAGACGCCGCCGATTGCAATATCGGCGATCACTGGCGAGGGCATCCCGGCGTTGACCGCGCTCATCGAAGCGCGCGTTTCCGGCGAGTTGCAGGCCATCGACGTGACGCTGCAGCCAAGCCAGCTCGGCCAGATCGACTGGCTCTACCGCAATGGCGACGTAGTCTCGCGCACCGACAATGACGATGGTAGCGTGACGATGACGATCCAGGCGACGGCTTCGGCACGCGATGAGATCGCTGCCAAGATATTCCGCAAAAACAAGGGCTAGGCCGCGTTACTTCGCGGTCTTTGCCTGCTGCCAGAGGGCTTCCATCTCGTCGAGGGTGGCAGCTTCCAGGCTGCTGCCGGCTTCATTGAGCGACTTCTCGACGTAGTGGAAGCGCGTGCGGAACTTGTCGTTCGTGCCGGCAAGTGCGGCCTCTGAGTCGAGATGCAGGTGGCGGCCCAGATTGACCAGCGCAAACAGCATGTCGCCGAATTCGTCCTTGATCGCCGCCTGGTCGCCGTTGGCCATGGCCTCGCGCAATTCGCCGATCTCTTCCTCGATCTTGTCGAGGATGGGGGCCGCTTCGCCCCAGTCGAAACCGACGCGGGCTGCCTTTTCCTGAAGCTTGAGGGCTCGGGTCAGCGCCGGCAGGGCGACAGGCACGCTGTCGAGAAAACCCTTGCCGTGATCCTCGGGGTCGAGCCCGCGCGCAACGCGGGCCGCGCGCCTTTCGGCCTTCTCCTCGGCCTTGATCTTTTCCCACATGCCCTTGGCCGAGCGGGCCTCGCGCGCCTTGGCATCGCCGAATACATGCGGGTGGCGGCGGATCATCTTGGTGGTGATGCCCTGCACCACGTCGCCGAAGGAGAACTCGCCGGCCTCCTCGGCCATCTGGGCGTGATAGACCACCTGCAGCAGCAGGTCGCCCAGTTCCTCCCTGAGGTGGTCGATGTCGTTGCGCGCGATGGCGTCGGCCACTTCGTAGGCCTCCTCGATGGTATAGGGGGCGATTGTCGCAAAATTCTGCTCGATGTCCCACGGGCAGCCGGTGTCTGGCTGGCGCAGGGCGGCCATGATCTCGATCAGGCGGGAGATGTCTCTGGAGGGGTGCATGGGCCGATGCTATTACCCGCTCCCGCCCGGCCCAACAATGGCCTTGGGGCGCGGGGGCTTGTCCACAACCTTGTTGGCTCCTCCGCCATTGCGCAATCGGCCTTCCAAGGACCGCCGGCGGCGTCCCGTGCTATTGCTGGAAGATCGGCGCTCGCAGGATGTCCCCATGCTCCATTTCTCTCTCGTTGCAGTCGGCGGCGCCGTCGGTGCTTCGCTGCGACATCTCGCCAATCTGGTATCCCTGCGCCTGTTTGGCCCGAATTTTCCGTGGGGTACGGTGGTCATCAACATCGTCGGCTCGTTGGCCATGGGCCTGTTCATAGGCTGGCTGGCCCGGAAGGCGGGCGCGTCGAATGAACTGCGCCTGTTCGTTGCCACCGGCATATTGGGGGGCTTCACTACCTTTTCTGCCTTTTCGCTCGATTTCGCCACGCTTTGGGAGCGAGGATCGCTCGCGGCCGCGGCGTTTTATGCCTCTGCGAGCGTCGTCGGAGCCATTCTGGCGCTGTTTTTCGGCTTGTGGCTCGCAAGAAGCATCGGCTGATGCTATTGGGCCGCTTCGAAACGTTAAGGTGAACAATGGCAGGCGTCGAACAGATCACGGTGGAAGCCGGCGAGGCGGGCATGCGGCTCGATCGCTGGTTCAAGTCCCATTATCCGGGGCTCGGCTTCGGCCACCTGCAGAAACTGCTGCGTTCGGGCCAGATCCGGGTTAATGGCGGGCGCGCCAAGGCCGACACTCGGGTCGAACCGGGACACGTGATCCGCATCCCGCCGCTGGAGGTCGACAAGAAGAGCGACGGCCCGCTGACTGCGCGCACCATGCGCAACCAGGAAGACGGCGACGTGCTCGCCCAGATGTTGCTCTACGAGGATCCCAAGGTCTTCGTGTTCAACAAGCCGGCAGGCCTTGCCGTGCAGGGCGGTTCGGGCGTGGCGCGTCATGTCGACGACATGCTGGAGGCCTGGCGCAACAAGAAGGGCGAGAAGCCGCGTTTGGTGCACCGCCTCGACCGCGACACATCGGGTGTGCTCGTCGTCGCGCGCACGCGCCTTGCGGCAATGAAGCTCGCCGAGGCATTCCGCGCCCGCGAGACCAGGAAGACCTATTGGGCCCTGGTCAAGGGCGTGCCACCGAAGCGGGAAGACAAGATCTCGACCTGGCTGGTCAAGGAAATGACGCCGGACGGCGACCGCATGCGCATCGCCAAGCATGGCGAAAAGGGCGCCGATCACGCGGTTTCCTACTACCGTATCCTTGAGCAGGCTGCGCAGGCGCTGACCTGGCTTGAAATGGAGCCTTACACCGGGCGCACGCACCAGTTGCGCGTGCATGCGGCCCACATCGGCTGCCCGATCATCGGCGATCCGAAGTATTTCGAGCACGACACCAACTGGGAATTCCCCGGTGGCATCCAGAACCGGCTGCATTTGCATGCCCGCCGCATTGTCATTCCGCATCCAGATGGCGGCATGATCGATGTTACCGCGCCGATGCCGCCGCACATGCGCCAGAGCTGGAACCTGATCGGCTTCGATGAAGCCAGCGGCGAACCGGACGCCTAAGCACAAGCAGCGCCATGAAACTCGTACTTTTCGATTGCGACGGCACGCTGGTCGACAGCGCCGACATCATCCATGGCAGCATGGAGACGACATTTCGCGAGGCCGGCCTGCCGGTTCCGACGCCCGAGGCGACCAAGGGCATCATCGGGCTCACGCTCGACATCGCGATCGCGACCTTGCTGGAGCGTCCGCTCGATGACGAGTGCCGAAATCTCGCCACCCGCTACAAGGAGCATTTCCTCGCTTCGCGCCACCGGCCTGATTTTCAGGAGCCGCTGTTCGACGGCATTGCACAATTGTTGGGCACGCTGGCGGCTCGTGACGACGTGTTGATCGGCATGGTGACCGGCAAATCGCGGCGCGGCGTGCATCGTGTCCTCGAAACGCACGGCTTCGAGCGCCATTTCCTCACCATCCGCACCGCGGACGACTGCCCGTCGAAGCCGCATCCGGCCATGGTGCTTGAATGCTGCGCCGAAATGGGCGTCGATCCGGCCTCGACTTTGGTGGTGGGCGACGCCATCTATGACATGCAGATGGCCAAGAGCGCAGGTGCGCGGGCGATCGGCGTATCGTGGGGCTATCACCATCGTGAGGGCCTGCTTGCTACCGGCGCCGATGCGGTGATCGATACTCCCGGCGAACTGCTGGCCTTCATCGACTGACAGGAACGAACCATGCGCGACATTCTGAGCGACCTCGAGGCCGGCGAGCAGCTGTCCGATCCCGATCCGATCCGCCGGGCGCAGATCCAGATGCGCACCCCGTTGCCCAAGCGCTTCTACAAGGAGGCGTCGGTCGCGGAAATCGACGGCGCCCATGCCGTGCAACTCGACGGAAAATCTGTGAGGACCCCCGGCAAGGCGCTGCTCGCGCTGCCCACGTCGGCTGCGGCTCGGCTCGTCGCCAACGAATTCGCTGCACAAGTGGAGGTCATCGATCCCTTCAGCATGCCAGTTTTGCGGCTCGTGAACACGGCGATCGACGGCGTGGCCGCCGATCCACACGCCGTGCTGGAAGACATCCTGCGCTTCGCGTCGTCGGACCTGCTCTGCTACCGGGCTGACAGCCCGGAAAAGCTCGTGCAGCGCCAGGCTGACGCCTGGGACCCGGTGCTCGACTGGGCGAGAGCGTCTTTGAGCGCTCGCTTCGTGCTTGCCGAAGGTGTGATGCATGTCGAGCAGCCGCGCGAAGCGATCGCAGCATTAGGTGTCCATCTGTCGCAGCGGGCGGAACCCGTGAAGCTAGCCGCTCTGCATGTCATGACATCGCTCACCGGTTCGGCTTTGCTGGCGCTTGCCGTGGAGACAGGCGAACTCGACGTCGAGGAGGCCTGGACGGCCGCGCATGTCGACGAGGACTGGCAAGTCGAGCATTGGGGCCAGGATTCAGAAGCTGTCGCTCGCCGTGCCAATCGCAAGCGCGACATGCTGGCGGCCGCCGCATTGCTGGCGTCGTTGAAGGCTGCCTGACGCGACTGGCAGCACGCCCTTTAGGCATGGGTGTTGAGGGCAGGCTGCAGCCTGCCCATTTCTTGTGCAATGCACGCGCTCAGGAGGCCGCCGAGGCCTTGCAAGCGCTGGGCTTCCTCACTTGGCACGAGGCTTGCATATCTTCTGTCGGCAAAAAAGCCGCGCCCTGGCGGCGGCACGACACTAAGAGGATTAGCATGACGAAGTACAAGCTCGAGTACATTTGGCTGGACGGATACACGCCGACGCCGAACCTTCGCGGCAAGACGCAGGTCAAGGAGTTCGCGGAATTCCCCAAGCTCGAGCAGCTTCCGCTGTGGGGCTTCGACGGCAGCTCGACCCGGCAGGCCGAAGGCCGCAGCTCCGACTGCGTGCTGAAGCCGGTCGCCGTCTATCCCGATCCGGCCCGCACCAATGGCGTGCTGGTGATGTGCGAAGTGATGATGCCCGATGGCGTCACCCCGCATCCGTCCAACACCCGCGCCACCGTGCTTGACGACGACACCGCCTGGTTCGGCTTCGAGCAGGAATATTTCTTCTACAAGGACGGCCGTCCGCTCGGCTTCCCGGAAAGCGGCTTCCCGGCCCCGCAGGGCGAGTACTACACCGGCGTCGGCTACAAGAACGTCGGCAACATCGCCCGCCAGATCGTCGAGGAGCACCTCGACCTCTGCCTTGCTGCCGGCATCAACCATGAAGGCATCAACGCCGAGGTGGCCAAGGGCCAGTGGGAATTCCAGGTATTCGGCAAGGGTTCGAAGAAGGCTGCCGACGAGATCTGGCTCGCCCGCTACCTGCTGCAGCGCCTGACCGAAAAGTACTCGATCGACATCGAGTACCACTGCAAGCCGCTGGGCGACACCGACTGGAACGGCTCGGGCATGCACGCCAACTTCTCGACCGCCTATATGCGCGAAGTCGGCGGCAAGGCGTACTTCGAGGCGCTCATGGCTGCCTTCGGCGAGGCACGTGCAGACCACATCGCCGTCTACGGCCCGGACAACCACCTGCGCCTGACCGGCAAGCACGAGACCGCGTCGATCCACGTCTTCACCTGGGGCGTGGCCGATCGCGGCGCCTCGATCCGCGTGCCGCACAGCTTCGTCCGCAACGACTACCGCGGCTATCTCGAAGATCGTCGTCCGAACTCGCAGGGCGACCCCTACCAGATCGCCTCGCAGATCCTGAAGACGATCGCTACGGTTCCGACCAGCATCGAGACCAAGGAAGCCGCATAAGGCTTGGATCGCAATTCCAGCAAAAAGCCCGGGGATTTCCCCGGGCTCTTTTGTTCGGAGGACGCTCGCAGACGGGGGTGCATTGAACGGAATGCCCGCCGCTGAGTGCCTACGTTGTTGAGATTGGCCGGCAGCTAAGCCGCGTAGCGCTTCAATCCCTCGACCTCGTCGGGAGCCGGCCTGTGGCCCCTCAGATAAAGGGCGCAGGTCGTGCGCAACATGGAGGCGAAGTTGGGAATCTCACCGTTGATCTCGATTGCCTCGTCATAAAGCTTCGAAATGAATTTCGGTGTCGTCAGGCCTTCGGATGCGGCGATCTCGTCCAGAAGGTCCCAAAAGGTGGCTTCGAGCTGAATGCTGGTCGAATGTCCGGCGATCCTGATTGACCTGTTTATCTGGCGATAGCCTTTCGGGTCCTGGCCGGCAAATACCTTGCACATTCCTATTCTCCTGCTTGCTTGCACCGGTTTCCGCCGGCGCTGGCGTCGGACACGCATCATCGGACCAATGGCGCGTCCTCGCAACCAGCTTTGCGGCCATGCATCCATTTGAAGCGTGGTAGTGGGCTGCCACCATTTGCCCCGGCACGGATTCATAATCGCTCCCTAACGAAATGCCAGGAGAGCGAATGGCGAAGGCAATACACTCCATGGTGCGCGTCCTGGACGAGGCGCGCTCCGTTTCATTCTACCGCGCGGCCTTTGGGCTCGAAATCGCCGACCGGCTCGATTTCGAGACCTTTACGCTGATCTATCTCAGCAATCCCGAGACGGAGTTCGAAGTCGAGCTGACCGTCAACAAGGGCCGGACCGAGCCCTACGCGCTCGGTGACGGATACGGTCACCTCGCAGTGTCGGTACCGGATCTCGAAGCGACGCGGCAGCGGCTCGTCGCGGCGGGCCTCACCCCAAAGGACATCGTCGACTTCGCACCCGGAGGGAAGCCGCTCGCCCGCTTCTTCTTCATCGAGGATCCAGACGGCTACAAGATCGAGGTTTTGCAACGGGGAGGCCGGTTCAAGTGAAGCAAAGGCGGCGCTGGAGGAGCGCCGCGCCAGCCAGACGCCGAAAGGCGCAAGCAAGCTAGGGAGGAGAACATGGTGACGATCTATCGAGGCAGGCCCGGCCTGTCGCGGCGGGAACTTCTCAAGCGCGGCAGTGCCGCCGGGGCGCTACTCATCATCAGCGGCTCCGCGGTCCTCAACACCAGCGAGGCCTGGGGTCTCGAAAGCACGACGCTGAAGCCGGAGACCATTGCGACGCTCATCCAGATGGCGCGCGACATCTATCCGCACGACCAGGTGCCGGACAGATACTATGCCATCGCCATCAAGAGCCATGACGAGCTTGCGGGCAAGGACGCGGACCACAAGGCACTGATAGAGCAGGGCATCGCCGACCTCGATCAGAAGTCCGGCGCCGGTGGCTACACCGGGCTCGGCTGGGAAGAGGAGCGGGTGGCCGTCCTCAAGCAGGTAGAGGGCACGCCGTTCTTCCAGGCGATCCGGGGCGGCCTGGTCGTCGGTCTCTACAACCAGAAGGAGGTGTGGCCGATCTTCGGCTACGAGGGCGAATCCTACTCCAAGGGCGGCTACATCGCTCGGGGATTCGACGACATCGACTGGCTCTGAGCGGCCCGTCCAAGTCACGGCTTTACAGCGTTTTCCCGGGAGGAAATCATGGCTGCACCTTATGATCTCAACGACGACGGCGTCGTCGTCATCATCGGCTCCGGTGCCAGCGGCGGCACGCTCGGCAATGAACTGGCGCAAAAGGGTATCGACGTCGTCATTCTCGAGGCAGGCCCGCGCATCGAATACACTGACTTCATCAACGACGAATGGGACTCCTTCGGCCAACTCGCATGGCTGGACAATCGCACCACCGGCGGCGGATGGCGCGTGCACAAGGACTTTCCCAATCTGCCCGCATGGATCGTCAAGGCGGTGGGTGGCACCACCACTCACTGGGCGGGTGCGTCGCTCCGCTTTGACGAGCACGAGTTCAAGGCGCTGACGACCTACGGCAAGGTCGACGGCGCCAACCTGCTCGACTGGCCGATCACACTCGCCGACCTCGAGCCTTACTATGCCAAAGCCGAGGACAAGATGGGCGTCACCCGTACCAACGGCATCGAGGGCCTGCCCGGCAACAACAATTTCAAGGTGTTCAAGGCGGGTGCCGACAAGCTCGGCTACAAGGAATGCCATACCGGCCGGATGTCGATCAATTCGGCCGAACGCGATGGTCGCATGGGCTGTCAGCAGACCGGCTTCTGCTTCCAGGGCTGCAAATGGGGTGCAAAATGGTCGACGCTCTACACCGAAATCCCCAAGGGCGAAGCCACCGGAAAACTGGAGGTCAGGCCCAACAGCCAGGTTCTCAAGATCGAGCATGACGACAGCGGCAAGGTCACCAGCGTCGTCTATGCCGACAAGGACGGAAAGCAGCAGAGCCAGAAGGCGCGCGTGGTCTGCGTCGCTGCCAACTCCATCGAAAGCCCGAGGCTGCTGCTCAATTCGGCGTCAGCGAAGTTCCCCGACGGTCTCGCCAACTCGTCGGGCCAGGTGGGCAAGAACTACATGCGCCACACGACCGGCTCGGTCTACGCCATCTTCGACAAGCCGGTGCATTTCTGGCGCGGCACCGTCATGGCTGGCATCATCAGGGACGAGTCCAAGCACGATCCCTCACGCGGCTTCGTCGGCGGCTACGAACTCGAAACGCTGTCGCTCGGGCTGCCCTTCATGGCCGCTTTCCTCGACCCAGGCGCCTGGGGGCGTTCCTTCACCAGCGCTCTCGACCACTACGACTCCATGGCCGGCATGTGGATCGTGGGCGAGGACATGCCGCAGGAGCAGAACGCTGTGAAGCTCCATGGCGAGCTGAAGGACAAGTACGGCATGCCGATCCCGGACGTGTGGTTCACAGACCATCCGAACGACGTGGCGATGCGCAACCATGCCTACAAGCAGGGCACGGCGCTGTACGAGGCCGTGGGTGCCACGCGCACCTTCCCGACACCGCCCTATCCTTCGACGCACAATCTCGGTACCAACCGGATGAGCGAGAAGGCGTCCGACGGCGTCGTCAACAAATGGGGCCAGACGCACGACATCAAGAACCTGTTCGTGTCCGACGGCAGCCAGTTCACGACCGGAGGTGCCGAAAACCCCACGCTCACGATCGTCACGCTCGCCATTCGCCAGGCCGACTACATTGCCGAGCAGATGGGGGCGAAGAACATCTGAATTGACAAGCGGCGGACCTTCCTCCCTGGGCGGGCCTCTCGGGTCCGCCTCCTTTTTGCTCGCTCGCCAAACAAAAAAAGCCCCGGAGCGACCCGGGGCTTTTCTCTTTCTTTCTCGATGCTTAGATCGAATAGTACATGTCGTACTCGACCGGATGCGGGGTCATTTCGAAGCGCATCACCTCGGCCATCTTCAGCTCGATGAAGGCGTCGATCTGGTCGTCGTCGAAGACGCCGCCCGCCTTGAGGAAGCCGCGGTCCTTGTCGAGGTTCTGCAGCGCCTCGCGCAGCGAGCCCGACACGGTCGGGATCTTCTTCAGTTCCTTGGCCGGCAGGTCGTAGAGATCCTTGTCCATCGGCTGGCCGGGGTGGATCTTGTTCTTGATGCCGTCGAGGCCGGCCATCAGCAGCGCGGCGAAGCCGAGATAGGGGTTCGCGCCCGGATCGGGGAAGCGGACCTCGACGCGCTTGGACTTCGGCGACGAGCCGAACGGAATGCGGCAGGAGGCCGAGCGGTTGCGGGCCGAATAGGCGAGCAGGACTGGGGCCTCGTAACCCGGCACCAGGCGCTTGTAGGAGTTGGTCAGCGGGTTGGTGAAGGCGTTGATCGCCTTGGCGTGCTTGATGACGCCGCCGATGAAGAACAGGCAGTTCTCCGACAGGCCGGCATACTCGTTGCCCGCGAAGGTCGGCTTGCCGCCCTTCCAGATCGACATGTGGACGTGCATGCCCGAGCCGTTGTCGCCGAAGATCGGCTTCGGCATGAAGGTGGCCGTCTTGCCGTAGGCGTTGGCGACCTGGTGCACGACGTACTTGTAGATCAGCATCTTGTCTGCGTTGCGGACGAGCGAGTCGAACTTGATGCCGAGTTCGTGCTGGGCGGCAGCCACTTCGTGATGGTGCTTCTCGACGCGCACGCCCATTTCGGACAGCACGGTCAGCATCTCGGAGCGCATGTCCTGGCAGCTGTCGACCGGCGGGACCGGGAAGTAGCCGCCCTTGACGCGCGGACGGTGGCCGAGGTTGCCGGTCTCGTAATCAGTGTCGTCGTTCGACGGCAGTTCAGTCGAATCGAGCTTGAAGCCGGTGTTGTAGGGGTCGGCCTTGTACTTGACGTCGTCGAAGACGAAGAACTCGGCTTCAGGACCGACATAGATGGTGTCGCCGATGCCTTCAGCCTTCATGTAGGCCTCGGCCTTCTTGGCGGTGCCGCGCGGGTCGCGGTTGTAGGCCTCGCCCGAAACCGGGTCGAGGATGTCGCACAGGATCACCATGGTCGACTGGGCGAAGAACGGATCCATGTGGACCGTGTCGGTGTCCGGCATCAACACCATGTCGGACTCGTTGATGGCCTTCCAGCCGGCGATGGACGAGCCGTCGAACATGACGCCGTCGGCGAACATTTCTTCCTCGACCTCGGCGATGTCCATGGTGACGTGCTGCAGCTTGCCCTTGGGGTCGGTGAAGCGCAGGTCAACGAACTTCACGTCGTTGTCCTTGATCTGCTTCATGATGTCGCTGGCTGTCGTCATATGATGTTTCCCTGTCTGATGACGTTGGATCGGATGGATGGATTGAAGAAGAGGTCAGATGGCGTCGATGCCGGTTTCGCCGGTGCGGATGCGCACCACTTCCTCGATATTGGAGACGAAGATCTTGCCGTCGCCGATGCGGCCGGTCTGGGCGGCCTTGCGGATCGCCTCGATGGCGGATTCCACGGCATCATCGCCAAGGACGACCTCGATCTTAACCTTGGGCAGGAAATCGACGACATATTCGGCGCCACGATAGAGTTCGGTATGGCCCTTCTGGCGCCCGAAGCCTTTGGCTTCCGTGACGGTGATGCCTTGCAGTCCGGCTTCCTGAAGCGCTTCCTTCACCTCGTCGAGCTTGAACGGCTTGATGATCGCTTCGATCTTTTTCATGCGAATACTGGCCTCCAATGCCGAACTGTCCTGGCGCGCGAGTCGCGCCACTCGCGCAACTATCTAGCACGAAGCGTGCCAAGTCGGGTGCCTGCGGCAATCTTGAACAAGTTGCCCCTCGGGTGGTCACTGGGGATGGGTTTTGCCGTCGAGTTCGCCCGGTTTGGCGTCGGTAGCCCAAGAATTCATCGTCCTGGCCTGGCTGGATGTGCACAAAAAAGCAGCAGGGTGCGCATGAAGTGGGCGGCGCACATTCGACTTCGGACCTGCGAACCTCCGTGCTAACCATCGACGGAGACCCAAAGCGGATACGGCCATGGCATTTGAACTGCTCACTCCCGCGGAGATGGCGGACGCCGACCAACGCACCATCGCCGAAGGCCGTGTCGACGGGATCGGCCTGATGCGGAGGGCGGGGGCTGCTATCGCCGAGCAGATCCTGGCCCGCTTCCCGGGAGCGGAATGCGTCGATGTCCTGTGCGGCCCGGGCAACAATGGCGGCGACGGTTATGTCGTTGCGCGCCTGCTCCATGCGAGCGGCGTACCGGTGCGGGTCTTCTCAAGCGGTTCGCCTCGGGAGGACAGCGATGCGGCGCTCGCCGCGGCCGAGTGTCTGCTCACTGCCGACCCTTTGAGCGCGATCCTGCCTGCATCCGGCTCTCTGGTGGTGGACGCACTTTTCGGCGCCGGGCTCTCCAAGCCGTTGCAAGGGGCTGAACTGGAGGCGGTCAGGCGGACCAACGCGGCGGGGGCGACGGTGGTGGCGGTTGATCTGCCATCAGGCGTTTCCGGAGCCAGCGGCGCGGTCCTCGGTGAGGCTTTTCGCGCCGCACTCACCGTCACCTTTGCGCGCATGAAGCCCGGACATTTGCTGCAGCCCGGCAGGGCGCTTTGCGGCGACACCGTTGTCGCCGACATCGGCATTTCGGACGCTACGGTTGCCGCGACAGGCGCACGCTGTTTCGAAAATCGGGTCGGGCTGTGGCGAGCGCATTACCCTGCGCCGGCAAACGACACTCACAAGTACAGCCGCGGCCATGTCGGCGTCTTTTCGGGCGGGCTGTCGGCGACAGGTGCTGCGCGGCTTTCGGCAATGGCTGCGGCGAGGGCCGGGGCAGGCGCGGTGACGGTGCTTTCGCCGGGCTCGGCGCTTGCCACGAACGCCGGCCATCTCACTTCGATCATCCTCAGGCGATCAGACACCATCGACGATGCAGTCGGGTTCATCGAAGCGCGCAAGCCGCAGGTGCTGGTGTTCGGGCCGGGGCTCGGGCCCGAGCCAGACACGGGACGGTTCGCGATCGAGCTGATGTCGCGCGCGGCAAACCGCGTCGACGCCTTTGTCCTCGATGCGGATGGTATCAGTTCGCTGGCGCATCAAAGGGACGCATTCTTCGCGACGCGGCGGCGAAAGGGACGCCCGGCGCTGGTGCTGACCCCGCATCATGGCGAATTCAGCCGGCTGTTTCCCGATCTCGCCGCGGATGCCACGCTGTCCAAGCTGGGACGCGCAAGGCAGGCGGCAGCTACTGCCGATGCCGTCGTCATCTACAAGGGGCCGGACACGGTAATCGCATCGCCCGACGGACGCGCCGCGATCAACTCGAACGGAACGCCGCTGCTGGCCACCGCTGGTTCCGGCGACGTGTTGTCCGGCATCGTCGCGGCCCTGATCGCCCAGAGCATGCCTCACTTCGAGGCCGCCTGCGCGGCAGTCTGGATGCATGCCGAGGCGGCGCGACGCTTCGGGCCGGGGCTCATTGCCGAGGATCTGCCCCCGGCTCTCCGGGACGTTTTCACGGATCTCGGGGCATAGGCAGTTCGTCGGCGCGTTCCCACAGGCCGGGTAGCGAGGCGTCGCGTGCTTCTCCAAGTAAAAAGGCGGAGCCGGCCGGGTTAGGGCCGGCTCCTGAACCCGGTCGTCGGGGACGGGGACGGTGGGGACGCGACCGGGCTTTCCCGTAAGCGCTAGCGCACCGACGCGACGAAGTCGGCGCGGCCGTCGTTGATGGTGATCCAGACGCCGGAGTTCCGCTCGGACTGGCGCTTCAGATAGGTGTAGACTGTCTCGTCCCAGGCCATGACGCGGGTATCGAGGTTGTCGAGAATGTACTCGCCGAGGCTCGTGCGCACCGTAAGCACCGCATGGCCTTCGCCGTTGGGCTGGCGCGCCACTGTCAGCAGCAGGTCGCCGGCGGGCACGCCGAGTTCCATCAGGCGGCGGCGCTTTTCCAGGGCGTAATCCTCGCAATCGCCGGCGTTCACCGGGTAGGACCAGACTTCCTCCTGGCCCCACATCTCCATGTCGGTGCGCGGGGCGACCGCGGCGTTGACCTCGTTGTTGATGTCGATCATCGCCTGCCAGAGCGAGCGCGTGAGTTCGACCGGGGCGTTGCTTGCGGTCTTCTGCGTGCATTCATCGGGCAGGCGCTTGCAAAGCTCGTAGTGCCCGATGGGCTGGGTGGTGCGACCGTTGGTCTGCATCACAGCCGGTGCCGCCATTGCGGAGGTCGCGGCTCCGGCCTGAAGAACTGCCGCCAGCGCCAGCAGCCATCCCTGTCTCTTGTTCATTCGGTTGTCTCCCCGTTTGAGAAGACAATGCCAGACGTGGATTTATTTCACGCAAAACAGCGAAGAAGACATTGAGTAAAAACAAGCATCAACTCTCATAAACAAAGAAGAGAATAATAATAAAATCAAACTCGAATTCGATTAAAATTGTAAGGATCGAAAGCGGCCAGAGAGGACAGGAATTGGGGGGGGCTGAGCGGCCCTCGCGGTGGCGCTAATCCAGACGTCGCCTGAAAAGCGGCTGACCCCTGCGGTGCTCCGTGGGTGGAGCTTGGTGCCTATGGCTGGACAGCCTCCAAACGGTCCAAGAATATGGACGTCAGGCGAGGGGCCTTGAAGTCGATTGGGCATTCCGAGGAGGCAGCCATGAGTAGCGATACGGAATATCTGCGTCTGGCAATGAAAATTGCCGCAGAGAGCCGGGCCAATGGCAATCACCCGTTCGGGGCGCTTCTTGTCGGGCCTGATGGCGACGTGCTGCTTTCGTCGGGCAACACATATGTGCGGGATCGCGGCGTTGGCCACGCCGAGGCGAACGTCGCCCGTGCTGCGGCTCAACAATACGAACCGACCTTCCTCGAGCGTTGCACGCTGGTGACCTCGGTGGAGCCGTGCTGCATGTGCGCCGGAGCCGCCTATTGGGCTGGCATCGGCACCGTGGTCTACGGTCTCAGCGAAAGCCGGTTGGCCGAGCTGACTGGAGACAACCCGAAGAACCTGACGCTCGACTTGAGCTGTAACCAGGTGTTCGCCGCCGGACGGCGCCATGTGGCGATCCGGGGACCGTTCCCCGAGCTTGAGGAGGAGATCGTCAACGATCACAAGGATTTCTGGTAACAGGCCCTATTGAAGGGAGGGGGGCTTTCCGACGCCGCGAGCGTTCAGGTCGGCTAAGCACGCGAATGGCACGGACGACCCGCGCCAGGTCGTAGGGTCCGAAGGTTCGGTTTCCGGCGCCTACAGGCGCGCCCGGTTGAATTCGGAATCGAGCGTTTCGGGGCGCTGGATGACCGCGAATTCGATCGCGACGCCGTCCTGGAAGTGGCGCACGACCTGGCCGCGCATCGAGCCGAGCATCACCTGCACGCCGATTGCCGGCTTGACCTCCATCTCGATGGCGGCGCCCGAGAGGGAGAGGTCTATGATGCGGCAGGCATACTGCCGCCCGTCGGTCAGCTGCAGCACGCCGATCGGATGGCGGGGGGCGACACGTTCGTGGCGGCGGTCTTCCGGCAGGTCGAGTTCATGCTTGTTGGCGAGCCAGGTGAGTTGTGCGGCGAGCTTGTCGCGCTTGCGCTCAGATGCGATGACGGTCATTGCGAAGCCGTCCGGCAACTTGCGGGTGACGACCCCTTCGACGCGGCCGATATGGTCGATATAGGCGATCACCTTTTCGCCCAGGGCACCCGAACGATCGGTGCGGAAGGCGACGTCGCCCGGCGACATGTCGATGACCTGGCCGGAATGCTCGCTGCGGTCCTCGAGCATGAAACGGCCATAGATCTTCACGCTGACGCGCTGGAAGTTGCGCCGTTCCGCACGTGACGGCGCGTAGTCGATCGCCGCTGGCCTCATGCTGCCCTCATTACCGCAATCTCCCGCAACCCCGAGCGTGGGAGCCATTGCAGAAAAAATACCGGCAAACAGGTTAACAAAACGCGTAACCGCTACCGCAGCGGAAGCCGTTGGCGGCTATTCCTCGCGCCCACCTTCGAGTACGAAAAGATGACGTATCCGGCGTGCCCCGCTCAGCGGGTTGGACTCGCCCGCCAGGGCTGAATCGCTCGGGGCAAGGGAAGGGACCGTGACCGCCGGGCGGTTTTTCAAGAACATCGGCTCGATGTCGGGGTCGACGACCCGCACGCTTTCGATCGAGGCGTCAGTGATGGGATCCGAGCCCAGCCAGAAGGGCCGATCGACGCTGGACAGCACGCCGAGGCCGCGCGGGTTCTCGACACCACCGTCGAGGGGCAGGAGTAGCATCTCGAAACTGGTGGAGCGAAGGCTGGCCGTGAACCCCTGGAAGCAGATCACCACCACCGATTTCTGCTGGAAGACGCCGTAGGCGAGGCGCGCCATCAGTCGCTGGTCCTTCTGGCGCCACAGGGAAGGGAAGGAAAAGCCCTTGAGTTCGCGGCCGAAGGTGGCGCAAAGGCGGGTTCCGGCGAGGCGGAACACGGCCTCGCCGCGCGTATCGCGTTCGAGGATGAACGTATCGGCGAGCAGGCCCTTGATCTCGGCGGGCTCCACCTCCGTACGCCTGGGCGCGGGCCGGCCCTCGCGCAGGCGGTTCCAATATTGGAACAGTGCCAGCGATCCCTTCTGTTTCATATTGCTCCGCTCCGAGCGCTGCTGTGCCTGATGTCCCATCGCCGCACAGAATCGCTTCATTCTTGATGACTACATGAGGGACGGAGCATGACGCGTGCCAGTCGTAGTAACAGTTGTTAACGGGGCGGATGCATTAAGGTTAACAAAGAGTTTACATTGCTGCCGAAGCCAATCGGTGTAACGTGCTGCTTACTCCAGTCTCGGCCGCCGGATGGTGGCCAACAGCACGCACATTAAGGTTTTGGGGAGGGCTTGGGGGGCTCGACCGGCCGTTCAGGGGAAACTCTGGACGGCTTCTTTTTTTTGCGCTTTTGGTTCGTCCGTTCTAGATGGTCTCGAACCGGGCGTCGGCCCGGGCGAAAGCGGACCTGAACACATGAGCGAACCAGCCAGCCCGATCGACAATCCGGAGCAGGGTGCGGATACGCCCCCAAGGCGGGAGCCTATCTTCAACATGCCGGGCATCGTGGTCGCCATCATCGCTGCCTGCGTCGGCATCCATCTGGTGCGGGTCTACGCGCTCACACTCGAACAGGATCTGTGGCTGCTCATACGCGCGGCCTTCATCCCGATCCGCTACTCCGGCCAGTATGATATTGATATCTATGCCTTTACCTCGCCGTTGACTTACGCCTTCCTGCACGGAGGCTTCGCTCATCTCATCATCAACATGGTCTGGCTGGCGGCATTCGGCTCGCCGCTCGCGAACCGCATGGGTGTGCTCCGCTTTGCAGTCTTCTTTGCCGTGACTTCGCTTGCGGCGGTGGCTCTCCACTATGTGCTGCACCCGCTTGACCAGGCCCCGCTCGTGGGCGCGTCGGGCGCGATCTCGGGCATGATGGGTGCAGCTGCTCGCTTCAGCTTCCAGATCGACCGCGCGCACGGCAAGCCGGCCTTCGCCGGCGAGCCGCTGCCCATCGCCGAAGTATTTCGGTCGCGGGCGACGGTCACCTTCCTGGGCGTGTGGATGATCGTCAACCTCGTCACCGGACTGGTCGGATTTGCCCCGGGGGTGGAGAACCAGATCGCCTGGGAGGCCCATATCGGCGGCTTCCTGGCGGGATTCTTCGGCATCCGGCTTTTCGATCGCAAGCCACCGCGCACGACGGTTCACTACACTTGAAATACATGCTGATGCAGCGCACCATGTGATTGGCTGCAAGGCTCAGGAAGTGCGTGCGCAGACCGACGGCAGAAGGAGGACCCGATGACTGTGAAGCCGGATGCCCCGCGGCGGCGAGGAAACCAGGCCGGTGCCCGCCCCCCAGGAACCGACCACGGTGCTGAGGTAGTCGGGCGGCAGCAGCAGGTTGGCGT
>MEEF01000058.1 GCA_001724355.1 Mesorhizobium sp. SCN 65-20
CGTGTGTACGGGGACAACATCTACCACACTGCACCTGAAACGAACGAATTTTCGCAGAGTTTCTCTTTTCATAGCAAAGAAGATGGGAGTGTCGATACGCCCAATTTGGATCGAGACACGGGCCGCACGACCAATGTCCTGATCTCGAGGAATTACCTCTACTTAGGCAGAGAAGCGAAACGGCTCCCTGTCGAGCTTCGGCGACTTGAAAAGCGCGGCATAGGGGAAGACAAGCATTCGGACGCCGAGACAGTGTCTGAGTTCGAACATTGGCTGGCGGTCAATCGAGAGCGAGGCTACCTTGGAAGACCTATTGACTGGCCTCCTGTTGAAAAGAGACCCAAATGACCACAAGAGCAGAAATCGATGATTTCGTGGCAGCTGTTGCATCGCTCAGCTCCAAGGATGCTTTCAATCCTTATCGCGATATCTGCACAGTAGCCGATTCTAAGACGTCACCCCAGATACGAGCGTCCAACCTCCGGGCCGTGTTAGAAGCTTGCGTTTCAGCCGAGAAATGCTCCCTATGGATAGGGCGGGACTTGGGCTATCGAGGCGGGCGTCGCACCGGGGTTCCGCTAACTGATGAAGTGTTTCTTCAGGACTACGGGGTAACCGTTGGCGCAAGATCTCTGAAAAAAGCCACTGTCGGGCCAGTAATGGCTGAAAGAACAGCCTGCGTAGTCCAAAACATACTGCGCCAAATTAAGACATCTGTCTTCATGTGGAATGTATTTCCGCTCCACCCTTACGAAGGGGACGACCAACTCACCAACCGGCGGCATACTTCGGCGGAACGCGAAATGGCACGTTTCGCGATCGACTGGTTACTCGATCACCTGAAGATCGATGTAGTGGTTGCCATAGGTAGAGATGCCGAGTCCGCGTTGGCTGACATGAAGATCGGCGCCGTAGCTGCGCGACATCCAAGCTACGGTGGGCAAAAAGACTTCGTTCAGACCATGCTCTCTACCTACAACGTACAGACAGCCGAAACCGCGCAGCCGCTATTGTTGTAGTAGGCGAGGGAGCGCCCCGCGCCGCCCCTCATCCGGCCCTGCGGGCCACCTTCTCCCCGCTCGCGGGGAGAAGGAAAAAGAAAACCTCAGCTATCGCCCATCTTGAGCGCCTGGATGAACGCTTCCTGCGGGATGTCGACCTTGCCGAATTGGCGCATGCGCTTCTTGCCCTCTTTCTGCTTCTCGAGCAGCTTGCGCTTGCGGGTGACGTCGCCGCCGTAGCACTTGGCGGTGACGTCCTTGCGCAGCGCCGAGATGGTCTCGCGGGCAATGACCTTGCCGCCGATGGCGGCCTGGACCGGGATCTTGAACATGTGCTGCGGGATCAGCTCCTTCAGCTTCTCGACCATGACGCGGCCGCGCTTTTCGGCCGCCGTGCGGTGGACGAGCATCGAGAGCGCGTCGACCGGCTCCTCGTTGACCAGGATCGACATCTTGACGAGGTCGCCCTCGCGGTAGTCGGTGAGGTGGTAGTCGAAGGAGGCGTAGCCCTTGGAGATCGACTTGAGGCGATCGTAGAAATCGAACACGACTTCGTTGAGCGGCAGGTCGTAGACCAGCATGGCGCGCTTGCCGACATAGGAGAGGTCGGCCTGGATGCCGCGGCGCTCCTGGCAGAGCTTCAGGATCGAGCCGAGATAGTCGTCGGGGGTGAGGATGGTGGCGCGGATCCACGGCTCCTCGATCGAGGCGATCTTGACCACGTCGGGCATGTCGGCGGGGTTGTGCAGTTCCTTGGTCGAGCCGTCGTTGAGGTTCATGCGGTAGACGACCGAGGGCGCGGTAGCGATGAGGTCGAGGTTGAACTCGCGCTCCAGCCGCTCCTGGATGATCTCGAGATGCAGGAGGCCGAGGAAGCCGCAGCGGAAGCCAAAGCCGAGGGCGGCCGAAGTTTCCATTTCGAACGAGAAGCTGGCGTCGTTGAGGCGCAGCTTGCCCATGGCGGCGCGCAGGTCCTCGAAGTCCGCGGCGTCGACCGGGAACAGGCCGCAGAACACCACCGGCTGGGCCGGCTTGAAGCCCGGCAGGGCCTTTGCGGTGGGGCGCTTGTCCTCGGTGATGGTGTCGCCGACGCGGGTGTCGGCCACTTCCTTGATCGAGCCGGTGAAGAAGCCGAACTCGCCGGGGCCGAGCTCGTCGACCTGGACCATCTTGGGGGTGAAGACGCCGGTGCGCTCGACCAGGTACTTGGCGTTGGTGTCCATCATGCGGATGGTCTGGCCCTTCTTGAGCCTGCCGTCGATGACGCGGACGAGCACGATGACGCCGAGATAGGTGTCGTACCAGCTGTCGACCAGCATCGCCTTGAGCGGCGCGTCGATGTCGCCCTCGCGCGGCGGCGGCAGCTGGGTGACGATCGCCTCCAGCACGTCCTCGATGCCGAGGCCGGTCTTGGCCGAGATGTGGACGGCCTGGGAGGCGTCGATGCCGATGACTTCCTCGACCTGCTCCTTGATGCGCTCGGGCTCGGCGGCGGGCAGGTCGATCTTGTTGAGGATGACCACGATCTCGTGGTTGTTGTCGATGGCCTGGTAGACGTTGGCGAGCGTCTGGGCCTCGACGCCCTGGCTGGCGTCGACGACGAGCAGCGAGCCCTCGCAGGCCGACAGCGAGCGCGACACCTCATAGGCAAAGTCGACGTGGCCGGGCGTGTCGATGAGGTTGAGGACATAGTCCTCGCCGTTCTTGGCCTTGTAGTTGAGGCGGACGGTCTGGGCCTTGATGGTGATGCCGCGCTCGCGCTCGATGTCCATGTTGTCGAGGACCTGCTCGGTCATCTCGCGCGCCTCCAGCCCGCCGGTGAGCTGGATCAGCCGGTCGGCAAGCGTCGACTTGCCGTGGTCGATGTGGGCGACGATGGAGAAATTGCGGATGTGGTCGAGCGGTGTGGTCATCGCCGCGCTTTAGCAGGGCGGCCAAGGCTTCACAAGCGCGGGCGTAAGGCTTTGCGGCGTCAGGCGGTGGCGGCTCGCGCGGGGCGGACGGCCTCGGAGGGGGCGAACAGCATCTTGACGAAGCTGCGGAAGGCCAGCACCTGGCGCTCGAGCCGGCGCGGATCGTCCATCAGCTTGGCCATGATGATCCCGCCGTCGACGATGCAGGACATCATGTCGGCGACGGTGTCGAGGTCGACCGGCTCGCGCGGGGCGTGCACGGCGGCGATCTCGTCGAGGGTGGCGCGGAAGCGGGCGTTCCAGCCCTGGACGGAATTGGCGGCAATAGTGCGGACCTCGCGGTCGAACAGGCGCTCCTGGTAGCAGACCGAGGCGATGAGGCAGCCGGGATGGCCGCTGGGCAGGTCGGCCATGACCTCGGCGAGCAGCTTGAGGCCGATGAGGAAGGCCTGCAGCGGGTCGTCGGCGAGCTCGCGGCCGCGGCCGAAGACCTCGTCGAAGAGTTGGTCGTTGGCCTCGACGTAGCGCAGCAGCATGGCGCGGGCGAGCTCGTTCTTGTCCCGGAAATGGTAGAAGAAGCCGCTCTTGGTGATGCCGGCCTCGGCGATGACCTCGTCGATGGAGGTGGCGCCAAAGCCCTTGGCCAGCACCGACGCCTCGGCGATGGCGAGGATGCGCTCGCGGGTTTCCAGGCCCTTTCCCATGGCGGCCTCGCAAATACTGTACCTGCGGTACGGTTTTTGGTGCGGGCACAATAGCATCCCAGCCACCCGCCGCGCCACAGCGCGGGCCAAGCCGCTGAATTCACGACAGGATCGGCGCCAGCCCGGTGACCGGACCGCGAGCCGGCTAGTCCGGCGGCGGGCTCAGTGGCGATACTTGGGCATTCCCGAACCGGTGCCCTGCCGCGCCCGAAGGGTCCAACAGAGGCATCGGAGAATGACATGGCAAAATACCGTAACGACCTGCCGCAGATGAAGGGCGGCACGTTCCTCAGCGACGGCGGCATGGAGACGACGCTGATCTTCCTCGACGGCGTCGAGCTGCCGCATTTCGCCTCCTTCGTGCTGCTCGACACGGCAGAGGGGCGCGAGCGCCTCAAGGGCTACTACGAGAAGTACCTCGACATCGCCCGGCGGCGCGGCACCGGCTTCGTGCTCGACAGCGCCACCTGGCGGGCCAATCCCGACTGGGGCGAGAAGCTCGGCTACGACGCCGAGGGGCTCAGGGCGATCAACCTGCGCGGCATCGAGCTGCTCGAGGAGTTGCGCCAGGAGTGGGAGGCGCCCGGCACGCCTCTGGTGGTGAGCGGGGCGATCGGGCCGCGCGGCGACGGCTACAAGGCCGGCAACATGGACGCCGACGAGTACGAGACCTACCACGCAGCCCAGATCGCCAGCTTCGAGGCGGCGGGCGCCGACATGGTGGCGGCCTACACTATGAACAACATCAACGAGGCGATCGGCATCGCACGCGCGGCGAAGCGGCTCGGCATGCCATGCATGATCGCGTTCACGGTCGAGACCGACGGCAGGCTGGTGACGGGGCGGACGCTCAGGGAGGCGATCGAGACGACCGACCGCGAGACCGGCGGCTACCCGCTCTACTACATGATCAACTGCGCCCACCCGACGCATTTCGCGCAGGCGCTCGCCACGGGCGAGGCCTGGCTCGACCGGGTCCTGGGCGTCAAGGCCAATGCCTCGGCCAAGAGCCATGCCGAACTCGACGAATCCGACACGCTCGACCCGGGCGACCCGATCGACCTCGGCCAGCGCTACAGGGCGCTCAGGCGCGCGTTCCCCACCATGCGCATCCTCGGGGGCTGCTGCGGCACCGACCACCGCCACATAGCGGCGATCTGCGAGGCCTGCCTCCCCGCCTAGACCGCGACCCGGCACGGCGCGAAGGACATCACGCCGTGCCGGCGATGCGCAGCAGGCGCAGGTCGCGCGTCGGCTGCCGGATGCAGGCGGCGGTCAGCGCCGAACACAGCACGTCGATGTCGGCCCGCTCGTGCGGGCACCAGCCGCACGGGCAGGCGTCCGATCCGGAATGCGCGGCGGCACTCTCGCGGTAGATCGCCCCCACCGCCTGGGCAGCGAGCCGCATCACCACCATAGGCGGCAGGCCCGTCCGGCGCATGACCTCGCCGAACTCGTTCATGATGGTGGCGCGGATATGCGCCTGCGCCTCCTCGTGGCGCCGTTCGTCGTCGCTCGAAAATGCCGGCAAGCGGGTTCTCCTGTTCCAGTGTCTTTGTCGGCGCCGTCGCTTCAGGCGGCAGGCGCCGTTCCTTCGATCGCCGCATCGAGCCGGCGCATCGCCTCGAACAAGGCTTCCTTGTCGCGTTCGTGGGCCTCGATCAGCGCGCCGGAAACGTCGTCCCGGCCGAAGCCCGGAGCGGCAAGCGCATTGAGCCGCTCGAGGCTTTCGCCGGCGGCGCGGCGCGCGGCGTCCACCTGGGCCCGCAGCATTGCCAGACGGCTCAAGTCGCGAGCTGCCCCCTGGACGGCGAAGCCTTCCCCTGTGGGAGAGACGTGCATCATTCCGATCTGCCTCCTGTTGCGGTCTCCCCCTCCCGCGACTGCGCGAGACCTGTGCCTTGCAAAATCAGCACTACAAAACATGACTACAATAATCAAGTTTAATTCGGCGACCCGTATCGATCGTTGGCGCATCCAGCCCAGCTGGAAATTCCGCACGGTTGACGCAGGTCAACGGGGGCGCTCCAATGTGGACCGCCGCCCCGGCGGCCGCCACCGAGAGGAACCGACCATGGCCAAAGAAGCCCTGCCGGGCAACGAAGGGTTCGCGGCGCGTGCCCGACCTGCCACCAAGGACGATGCCGCCGCGCTGGCGCGCCTGGTGAACATGGCTGGCGACGGGCTGCCGCTGTATCTGTGGACGAAGCTGGCGGAGGGCGGCGACCCCTGGGAGATCGGCCGCCAGCGCGCGCAGCGCGAGGAAGGCAGCTTTTCCTACCGCAACGCCATCGTGCTGGAACACGGCAAGGTGCTGGCCTGCCTGATCGGCTATCCGATCGTTCCAGCGCCCGTCGATCCGGACACGCCAGCCATGTTCGTGCCGATGAACGAACTGGAGGCGATGGCGGTTGGGACCTGGTACGTCAACGTGCTGGCAACCCTGCCGGAAGTGCGCGGTCAGGGCTGCGGCACCCGCTTGCTCGAACTGGCGGATCAGGTGGCGGATACGACCAACTGTACCGGCACGAGCCTGATCGTGTCCGACGCCAATGCGCATGCGCACCGGCTGTACGAAAGGTCCGGCTACGAGGAGGTCGCCACGCGCCCGATGGTCAAGGAGGACTGGATCAATCCGGGGAAGAACTGGGTTCTGATGATCAAACGCGCAGTCGCTCGACAGGCGGGCGACTCCGAGTAGCAATTCCACAGAGATCCCAGGCAATGGCCGATCCTGCAGCAGCGCTGTTCTGCGACGACGAGATGCTGGCTTATGACGGCTCGCGCCGCACCTTCCTGCCGGGCGAAGCGCTGACGTTCGACGAGGCCTACCGTCTCGCGCACCTGCCGCTCGTCGCACCGGGTCATCCGGAAGCGATCGCGCGCAAAGAAGGCAGGGACTATGCCTCCGGCAGATACGCGACACCCCGCTTTTCGCTCGTGGCTCCGGTCGACGCCACTGCGCTGGAGGCATCCCCCGGATTTAGCCGTTTCGAGCAGGAACTGCGCTCGCATCGCTTCAGCGACAAGATCGAATGGCGGCTCAACCGGGAGCGCGCGACGAAGCTCCACGCTACGATCGTCAACGGTCTCGCGGAAGGAGACATTGCCGCTTGCGCGAAAAGCGCCGCCGAGGCGCTGGCGCCCTTCGGGCGAATTTCCATCGGGATCGGAGGGCCGTTCCTCGGCCGCATCAATAGCGGCAGGATCTACCTTCCGGTCTATCCCGAACGCCGCGACGGCGCGGACGTGTTCTCCGTCATCCAGGCGGCCTGCGGCGCCCGACAGACACGCTTCTACGTCGTCGGCTACTACCATCTGCACTCGGCGCTCACCGCCGCGGAGACTTCGGAACTGGCAGGGCTGGTAGAGCGCTGGCGCCGCGACACCCTGGCTATCCTCCCGGTCAATACGCTCGCGATCCAGGCGACGAACGACGACCTGGCGCTTTCGGCGCGCAACATCGTCGAGCTCCCGCTCGTCGCCGCCGGCGAGATTCGAACACAATGACAAAATTGCCTCCGGCGGACCTGACCAATCCGCCAGAGGTCGTTTACGCCACGCCGGAACCCCCAAAGGCCGCTTCCGGGACATGGCCAGAAGGACTCTCAGGGCCGCAGCGACGCGACCTTCTTCATGCGAGTGCAGTAATGCCAGTCGCGCCGGGGTCCCACATCGACATGAACGATCCCGGTGCTGCAATAGGTGCCGACACCGCCTATTCCATCCAGGCTGCGGGCATAACGCGCAATCTGGCCCGGGTTGACGCCGGGAATCCTGATATCGGCGGCTTTGCATTTCGCGTGCATGGAGCGACCCGACCTCGGACGATATCCCGAGGTCACGACGGGCCGTTTTCCAAATCTTCGGTGCAAGGTTGCCAGCACAGCGCCAAGCTGGGCCGGAAAGCAGTTGGTGGTGACGTTGTCGGTCTGCTTGGTGTAGGCGACTTCAAGCTTGCTCTCGAAATCGGGAGTGAGGTCCTGAAGGCCTCTCGGGTTGTGAGCCTCCGGAGCCTGGTTTGCGTAAAGCGAGGCGACGGACAGACCGCAGATCATGACGCCGGTTGCAAGGGTTGTGGCTGTCGACATAGGCATTGGGGAAACTCCAGATCGAGTTGCCATTCCAAAGTGCCAGCTAGTCAGGAAGCACCCTCATTAGTTGCATCGAATAGGGCTCAATTGTGGCAACGACAGCATCGCGGCCAGGCCCATGACATGGCTGTCGAAGTGCCTCCGGAAGTCGTCCTGAGGTTGCGAGATGCCGGCCGCCACGGCGTTGCGACGGGTTCGGTGGCTCGACCGCCGCATTGTTACAGTTACATGCTCGTTTTCCGGAGCACGCTTTGCGAAACTCACCCTCGGCACAGCTTAGGGAGTACACCCCATGCTATATCAGCGCACATTGATGGGCGTTTCGCTCATCGCGGCAATGGCCGCAGTCCCCGTGCTCGCGCAAGAACCCCTGTCTGAAGGCTGGCTCGGCAGCGAGACCTTGCAAACACCCTATGGCGAGTTCGAATTCAAGAATGGCTATCCGGTCGGCGACAGCGCGGAACGGCTGCTCGATCTCGAACTGCGCAACCGCGCCGTCGAGGTTTACCTTACCAATATGATGGCGGTCAGCCAGAAGGCGGTCGACGAGGGGTTGCGGGCCTTCGGCGCCAGCAAGCCGAACCAGGTTGTGATCTGGGAGCAACTGATGGACCCGGCCACCGTGCTGCTCACCGCCAACACCGAAACCGTCTATGCGCTTGGCACTCTCGACCTCAAGGCGGACGGACCGACCGTGGTCGAGGCGCCGGCCAAGATGTTGGGCTTCCTGCAGGACGGCTTGCAGCGATACCTCCAGGACATCGGCCCGCTGGGACCCGACAAGGGTGCGGGCGGCAAATTTCTGGTGCTGCCCCCCGACCATGGGGGCGACGTCCCCGACGGCTACTTCGTGGTCAAGTCGCCCACCTATTCCGTGATGTTCGCAATGCGCGGCTTCCAGGTCGACAACAAGACCGACGAGGCGGTCGCCCTGATGAAGCAGACCAGGGTCTATCCGCTGTCGACCGCCGCCGCACCGCCGCCGATGCAGTTCATGAACGGCTCCAACCAGAAGATCAGCACGCTCTTCCCCGACAACTTCCATTACTTCGAGCTGCTGGCCAAGCTCGTCGAGGACGAGCCGCTCGACTCCTTCGGGCCGCTCGAGCGGGCCCAGATGCAATCGATCGGAATCCAGAAGGGCAAACCCTTCGCGCCCGACGCGCGCCTGAAGGCGCTGCTTTCGGAATCGGCACGGCTGGGCGGCGCAATCGCCCGCGCGCAGACTTATGCCTATCGGGAAAAGGATCCCTACTACTATGCCGGCAAGAAGTGGCAGGGCATTCCGTCGGGGCTGACCTACACCTTCGCCATCGACGGCGCGCCCCAGATCGATGCGAAGGTCAACGTCTATTACATGGCCGCCGGGAACTCGCCTGCCATGATGGCCAAGAACATCGGCCAGGGCTCGCAGTATCTGTGGACCTATCGCGACGCCGAGGGCAACTACCTGGACGGCGCCAAGAGCTACGCACTGCATATCCCGCCGAACATCCCGGCTAAGGCGTTCTGGTCTGTGCTCGTCTACGACGCGCTCAGCCGATCGCAACTCCAGACGAGCCAGCACCTGCCCTCGGTCAGCAGCTACAGCAGCCCGGTCGTGAACCCGGACGGCTCGATAGACATCGCCTTCGGGCCCGAGAAGCCGACGAACGCAGGCAACTGGATCAAAACGGTCCCCGGCAAGGGCTGGTTCGGCATGTTCCGCTGGTATTCTCCGACGGAACCATTCTTCGACAAAAGCTGGCAACTGGAGGACATCAAGCCGTCAAAGTGACGGAGCGGCCTGCCCGGCAAAATGTCGGCCGCCAGCCGGCCGAGATCGGGCGGGCAAAAAAACATCCGAGGCCGTGAACCTTCTCCGTGGGCCGGGACACTGACCATCGTGGCGGCCATAGAGCCGCAGTTACGAAGGGCGACCCAGAGGAGAACCGAAAATGACCACGACCACCATCATCATCCGCTCAACGCTGATCGCGACGCTCGCGCTGTCGATGTCGGCCTTCGCCGGCACTGGCGCCGCTTCGGCCGCACAGCTCAAGGGACGCGTTCCGACCCCTCCGCCGCACCAGCTCGGCCTGAAGGCGCCGGGCGGCGGGCAGGCGGAAGGCCATGTCGAGAAGTGCAACAACATATCCTCCTGCAACCTGCTCATCGCCTATTGCATCGGCCACGGCGGCGACTGGGAGGAAACCGGCACGCCCGGCCCGATGGGCGAGCCGCAGAAGGGCAAGTGCACCTACCCCTGATCGCCTCAGGGGTTCCGACGCAGTCACGCGCATTGCCCCTCCCGTCCCAGGACGGGAGGGGTTTTCCGCACGCCATGACGCTGGAGCGTCCAACCATGTCGCCGCCCGGCTTGACGCCCGTGCGACATTCGGAGCAAATCCCCCGGACAATCGCCCGGAGCCTTCCCAAAATGTCCGCCATCGGCCTTTCGCTGCTCGGTTTCTCGACCGTCATCTTCCTGATCGCCGCAATGGTCGCCAAGACCTGGGGCATCGAGCCGACCATCGGCAAGCTGGTGGTGACGCTGCTGCTCTATTCGCTCGGCAACCTGATCATGCTGCGGCTGGTGCGCGACTTCGGCATGTCGGTGTCGTTCAGCCTGTCGGCGGTGATCCAACTGATCGCGGTCAACCTGGTTGCAATCGTCTATTTCGGCGAGAAGCTGAGCGGCGTCCAGGGCATCGGCGTGGGGCTCGCAGTGGTAGCGGTGGCGCTGATCACGCTCGGGCCGGCACTCGCCGGAAAGTAGTCCCGCTCCCTCGACCGTCTGGCCGGGCACGGACCAAGGTCCGATACGGGCGGCGATTTGGTCCGGGAACGAGCCGTATCGGTCGCAGGACGCTCCACATCGAGAGCGGCCAGCGGCAGGGTGTTCCTTGTGCGACGACCACGGCGCGCCGCGCCCGTGGCAACGAAAGGAGCCCAAGATGCGAACGAGATCATCCCTCAGACCCATCCTGCTCATGCTGCGCGCCTCGGCCGCGCTGGCCCTGACGGCGACACCGCTGCATCTGTCGTTTGACGGCGTCGGGCCGAAGCTGACGGTGGCCTCCGCGCTGGCGGACAGCGACCATTCCGGCTCCGGCGGCGGTGACGACGGTGGTGGTGGTGACGATTCCGGGGGCAGCGACTCCAGCGGCCATGGTGGCGGCGATGATGACGATGGCGGCGGTGACGATCACAGCGGCCCAGGCGGCGGCGGGAATGATGATGACAACGGCGGCGACGATCACGGCGACCGGAGCGGGCCCGGCGGTGGCGGCGGACGGGGCGGCAATGACGACGCCGACGACGATGAAGATCACCACGTGAACCGGGTCACCGGCGACCGCGTCGAGGTCGACGGCAACAACATCGAGGTCATTCACCCCGACGGCACCAAGGAAGAGATCGAAAACGGCAGGTTCGAAATGAAAGACGCCCGGGGGCGAACCATCATCGAGCGCCGCGCGACCCGCGCCGACGTCAGCCGCCTGATGGCCTTGGCGAGGTAAGGGCCCGCGCAACCTATCCTTATCGGGCAAATCCGGGCGGGCACATTCTTCCCGGACGAACTCGGGCAACAGGCCGGAAGGGTCCTTCGACCTTTCCGGCCATTTTTTTGCTACCCAGCGCGATCTCGGGCATCGCGCAGCAGCATCGCCGCCTCGGTGCGGTTCCTGACGTTCAGCTTGGCGAGCACCCGCGTCATGTGGTGCTTGACGGTCTTTTCCTGCAGCGACAGGCGGGCGGCGATCTCCTTGTTGCTCATGCCGCCGGCGACGTGGCGGAGGATCTCGGCCTCGCGGTCGGTGAGCTGCCGGAGCGGATCGAGACCGGGCGCATCCTGGATGGCCTTAAGGTCGGAAAGCAGACGGGCCGAAAGCACCGGCGACACGTAGGTTTCGCCGGCCGCGACGTTGCGCAGGATCTCGGCCAGCATCTTCGACCCCACGCCCTTGAGCACGTAGCCGCGGACGCCATGGTTCAATGCCCCGGTCACGTCGTCGCGCGTTTCGGAGACGGTGAGCATGACGATCTTCTGGGCCGGACGCTTTTCGAGGATGCTTCGCACCGCGTTCATGCCGCCGCCCGGCAGGCTGATGTCGAGCAGGAGGATCTCGGGCTCGGCCTCACCAACCAGGCGCAGCGCGTCGTCGGCGCTGGCACCCTCGCCGACGATCTCGAAGCCGCCATGTTCGACGAGGCTGCGGGTGACGCCCTCGCGGAACAGCGGGTGGTCGTCGACGACGGCAAGACGCAAGGGGGCTGTCATGACTGCTCCTTGTCCTCGACATTGAGGGTGACGGCCACGCGCGTGCCGGCCGCTGAAGACTCCAACGAAAATTGGCCGCCTATGCTTTCCACGCGCTCGCGCAATCCGGCCAGGCCGAGCCGATCGGGACGGATGGAGGCAGTATCGAAGCCCGGTCCGCTGTCCGAAACCTCGACCGTAAGCCGGCCCGCGCCCGCAGTGACGGTTACCGTCTGGCTGCGCCCTCCGGCATGCCGGAAGGCGTTGTTCAACGTCTCCTGGACGAAGCGGTAGATGCAGATCTTTTCGGCCGGGGCCAGGGCCAGTGCGGGCTGGTCGCCCGCAAGCGCCACCTTTGTGCCGGTGCGCTGCTCATGGGCCGTGACGGCGAGCTTCAACGTCTCGGACAGGCTCGCCATGTCGATCTCCGGCAGCACCAGCCCATGGCAGATGCCGCGGATTTCGCGCATGGCCTCGTCGAGCCGCGCTCTGATCGCCACGATCTCCCGCTCGCGTTCGCTGCGGGCGACGCCCGCACCGGCGATCGCCTTGCTGTCCATGCGCAGCGACGCGAGCGCGAGCAGTTGGGCGGGACCGTCATGCAGGTCGGCGGCGATGCGGCGGAGGTAGCTTTCATTGTAGGCCGTCGCCCGGCGCGAGGCGCGCTGGACACGCAGGCGCAGCGCCGAATTCTGGGCCAGCAGGCTCTGCAGCTCGGCAACGCGCTCCTCGAGCGCCTGGCGCTGGCCGTCGATCGTCTTGCTACCGCGGAAGACGATGCCCCAGAGCAGCCCGAAGATGGCGAGCGTCATGCCGGCGACGAACAGCCAGCTGGAGGTGCGCGCGGCATTCAGCGTCGCGCGGAACTCGTCGGCAACCTCGTAGAACTCCGACACGGCGACGACCTGCCCGGACCAGGGCTCGCGCACCGGATTGTAGATTTCCAGCAGCGGCAGGCCGGTGGCCTTCTCGGAGGCGCTCTCGTCGTCGTCGAGATGGTCGAACTCGGCGACCACGCGCCCACTCCAGGCGGCCTCCAGATTGGCCGACGGCGGATACTTCCGGCCGATCTGGCTGGCATCCTTGGAGTAAAGGATGGTTCCGTCGCGCCGCCACAGCCTGAACGAGACGATGCGGTCACCGAGTCCGCCCTGGTCGAGCGTCTCGTCGAGGGCGCGCGTGACCGAATCCGCCAGGGTCTCGCTCCTGCGCATGTCCGGCAGGATCGGGGCGATGACGCTGTCGACGTAGAGCGCGGTGGTGGTGGCCGAATTGCGGGTCACGCCAGCTTCGATGCGGGTGGTGACCCAATAGCCGGCCAGGAACATCGCCGCGAGCAGCACGGCGCCGCCGGCGACCAGAAACTGGACGGCCAGCGACTGGCCGATCCAGGCCCGGCGAAGTCTTTCGAGCGCGCGCACCCATACCTCCTGGTTTCCCAATCATAGGGGCGCCAGGATGATTCTTGAATCGGGCTTCTGTCGGGTACGGGCACGGACTTTCGTCCGGCACGAAGAAGCCGGCGGAGCGACCCGCCGGCTTCGTCACGGGAGTTGCGAGCGATCAGACGCCGATCTTGCCGCCGCCCTGCTTGGTGATAGCGACGACGGCGGGACGCACCGGCATGTCGGGCTGGAAGTCGGGCCAGCGGGTCGACAGGTCCTCGTAGTAGGACGGGCGGCCGAAGCCTTCCCAATCCTCGCCGCCGTCGCCCGGATGCTGGACGGCGACGAAGGCCGTCTGGTCATCAGGCGCAAACAGCGGGCCGCACATCTCGGCGCCGACCGGCACGCGGAAGAACAGCTTCGAGGTGGCGCGGGCGTCGCCCTCGGTGTCGACGGCCCAGAGGCCGTCGGTGCGGCCGGTGGCCTTGGGCGAGTTGCCGTCGGTGGAGACCCAGAGCCGGCCGGCGGAGTCCACCGCGCAATTGTCGGGCATGCCGAACCAGCCGTTCTCGGTGGTCGAAGTCGAGAAGGAGGCGCCGACCTCGGCGATCGAGGGGTCGCCGCACTTGAGCAGCACTTCCCACTTGCCCTTGGTGGCTGCAAAGTCGCCGCCGTCCTCGACCAGCTCGATGATGTGGCCGAAGGCGTTCTCGGCGCGCGGGTTGGCGGCGTCGACCTGGTCGGCCTTGCGCTTGGTGTTGTTGGTCAGCATCACATAGACCTTGCCGTTGACGGCATTGGGTTGGATGTCTTCCGGACGGTCCATCTTGGTGGCGCCCAGCAGATCGGCCGCGCGGCGCGCCTCGATGACGACGTCGGCCTGGCTGACGAAGCCATTGTCGGCGGTGAGCGGGCCCTCACCCTGGACCAGCGGCAGCCACTCGAACGAGCCGTCCTCGGCGAATTTGGCGACGTAGAGCGTGCCTTCGTCGAGCAGGTCGAGATTGGCGGCGCGGTCGTTCGGGTTGAACTTGCCCGCGGTCACGAACTTGTAGACGTAGTCGAAGCGCTCGTCGTCGCCGAGATAGAACACGACGCGGCCGTCGGGCGCGACGATGGATTCGGCGCCCTCATGCTTGAAGCGGCCAAGTGCTGTGCGCTTCTTCGGCACCGAATTCGGATCCTCGACGTCGACCTCGACGATCCAGCCGAAGCGGTTGGGTTCGTTCGGCTCCTTGGACAGGTCGAAGCGATCGTAGAACTTGTGCCAATCATAGGTGTCGTCCGGCACGCCGAGGCGCTTGTAGTTCGCCGCCTCCGCATGGTCGGCCGGCAGTTCGCCACCGAAGTAGCCGTGGAAGTTCTCCTCGGCCATGATGTAGGTGCCCCAGGGCGTGACGCCGCCGGCGCAGTTGTTGATCGTGCCGAAGACCTTGGTGCCGGAAGCATCCGCGTTGGTCTTGAGGCGGTCGTGGCCGGCGGCCGGGCCGGTGAGCTGCATCTCGGTCGAGGCGGTGATGCGGCGGTTGAGCTTGCCGTCGCGCACGACCTGCCACTTGCCGCCCTCCTTGCGGATCTCGACGATCGAGCCGCCATGGGCTGCCATCTCGATGTCGACGCGCTTCTGGTCGGCGGCGGTAACCTCGATCTTGCCCTCGACGATCTTGACGATGCCGGGGAACATCAGGTGGTCGTTGGTGTATTCGTGATTGACGAGCAGCAGGCCGTGCTCGGCCGAGCCTGCGAGCGGCACGTAGCCGACATAGTCGTTGTTGTAGCCGAACTGCCTGGCTTGCGCCTCGGCCGACTGGTTGGTCGGGTCGAACTCGGGCGCGTCGGCGAAGATCGGGTCGCCCCAACGCAGCAGGATGTCGGCGTCATAGCCGGCCGCCACGTGGTGCTTGTCGTCGATGCCGGCCTCGACCTCGTCGAAATTGAAGGCCGAGCCGCCGGCAGCGCGGGCATCGTCGGCGAGGATGATGGCAATGGGGCTGACGGTGGCGGCGATGGCCGAGACGGCGAGCGAGCCCTTGAGGAAGCCGCGGCGCGAGAAACGCGCGGCGATGACGTCGCCCATCGTACGGTTGTCGGTCGGGTTGTGGCCGGGGCCGTCATTCTCCTCGAGCAGGGAGGTGCGGAATTTCTGATCGTGGGGAGCGTTCTGGTTCATGGTGTCGACCTCTGGCTGATGGTTCGCTTGGGGTTCGCCGAGACCGCTAATCGGGCCACATAACAGTAGCATGACAGTTTCGCAGGAAACCGGGCTTGGCTATAGAGCCTTCACAGAAGCATTCAGGCGGGCCGGGCTGCGACCGATTGGTCGGGCATCTTCCTTTTGCCGTGCCGCCACCCATCTACTGCTGCCGGACCTCGGTCCGGACCAAGATCAACGGCGAGACAGACCAACAGGACGATGCACCAGACACTGTGGAACAAGATCGAATTGTCGCTGCTGGCGGCCGGCGTGATCATCGCCGGCGGGCTGTGGGCCTTCGTCGAACTTGCCGAAGTCGCGCGCGACGCCGCGCCCCATGCCTTCGACACCGACATCCTGCTCGCCTTTCGCGTGGCGGGCGAGCCCAACAATCCGATCGGGCCGGGCTGGTTCGAGGAGGCAATGCGCGACATCACCGCGCTCGGAAGTGCTGCGGTGCTGATCTACATCACCGCGATCGCCATCCTCTATCTCTGCCTGATCCGGCGCTGGGGATCCGCGCTCTTCGTGTTCCTGTCGGTGGCGGGCGGCCAGGTGCTGTCGAGCCTGCTCAAGCTCGGCATCGACCGGCCGCGGCCGGACCTGGTCTCGCATCTGGCGCAGGTGCAGACGATGAGCTTCCCGAGCGGCCACGCCATGCTTTCGGCCGTGACCTACCTGACCATCGGCGTGGTTCTCTCCCGCGTCCTGCCGGGTCGCGCGACGACCATATTCGTGTTCTCGGTGGCGATCCTGACGACGCTTCTGGTGGGCATCAGCCGCGTCTATCTCGGCGTGCACTGGCCGTCGGACGTGCTGGCCGGCTGGAGCGCGGGATTTGCATGGGCGACGCAGTGCTGGGTCATCAGCCACTATCTCATGCGGCCCGGAACGGCATCCGACGTCGACATGCGCTAGGCATCGATATTCATGCTTGAAACATCATCATGAATGCCTGATACATTCATCCTGCGGATTGAGACGGAAACGCCGAAAGTGATCACAGCCGCACAGATGCGCGCCGCAAGGGCGCTGGCAGGCATCGACCAGAAGAGGCTCGCCGAAATGGCGGGCGTCTCGGTGCCGACGATCCAGCGCATGGAAGCCAGCGAGGGCGTGGTGCGCGGCGTGGTCGACACGCTGACCAAGGTCATCCAGGCGCTCGACATCGCGGGCGTCGAACTGATCGGGGAAAACGATGCCGGCGGCCGGGGCGTGCGCCTGAAGAAGTAGAACGGGTAGCGCCCGGACCCGACCGATCCGCAACAGTCGCGACGGCGACCGCCGACAGCTTGCCGACGATCCCGCCGCATCGACACGTGCGGATTGGACCATGGACGCGAGCCACAACGTTTCCCGAGACAAGCAGCCGACCTTCGCCGAGCTGTTCACGCCGAAGCTCATCACCGTGCTGCGCGAGGGCTATGGCGCAGCCCAGCTGAAGGCAGATGCGATCGCCGGATTGACGGTCGCGATCGTGGCGCTGCCCTTGTCGATGGCGATCGCCATCGCTTCGGGCGTGTCGCCCGACAGGGGCCTGTTCACGGCGATCGTCGGCGGCTTCATCGTCTCGGCCTTGGGCGGCAGCCGTTTCCAGATCGGCGGGCCGGCCGGTGCCTTCATCGTGCTGGTGGCCGCGACCGTGGCGCGCGAGGGCGTCGAAGGTCTGATCCTTGCCACCATGATGTCCGGCGTCATTTTGGTCGCGATCGGCTATCTGAGGCTCGGCACCTACATCAAGTTCATCCCCTATCCGGTGACGGTGGGGTTCACCGCCGGCATCGCGGTCATCATCTTCGCCAGCCAGCTGAGCGAGATGTTCGGCCTCACCCTGGCAGGCAAGGAACCCGGCGCGCTACTGCCCAAGCTGACAGCACTTGCCGAGGCGGCAGCGACAGTCAATCCGGCCGCGGTCGCGGTCGCAGCGCTGACCATCGGCACGATCCTCGTGCTGAAACGCTGGCGGCCGCACTGGCCGGGCATGCTGATCGCCGTCGCTGCCGCGTCGCTGGCCGCCACGCTGCTCGCGCTGCCGGTCGAGACGATCGGCACGCGCTTCGGCGGCATACCGCGCAGCCTGCCCTGGCCGGCACTGCCGGGCTTCACTATCGACAAGGCCGTGGCGGTGCTGCCCGACGCGGTGGCCTTCGCGCTGCTCGGCGCCATCGAGACGCTGCTCTCGGCGGTCGTCGCCGACGGCATGACCGGCCGGCGGCACCGCTCGAATTGCGAGCTGGTGGCGCAGGGCTTCGCCAACATCGGCTCGGCGCTGTTCGGCGGCATCTGCGCCACCGGCACCATCGCGCGGACGGCGACCAACGTGCGGGCCGGCGCGCACGGGCCGGTCTCGGGCATGCTGCATTCGGCCTTCCTGCTCGCCTTCATGCTGGTGGCCTCACCGCTCGCCTCCTACATCCCGCTCGCAGCGCTGGCCGGCGTGCTTGCGGTGGTTGCCTGGAACATGGTCGAGAAGCAGGCCTTCGCGACGCTGATCCGCTCGTCACGCGGGGACGCGCTCGTTCTCCTGGTCACCTTCCTGCTCGTCGTCTTCCGCGACCTGACCGAAGGCATCGTGGTGGGCTTCCTGCTCGGTTCGGTGCTGTTCATCGACCGGATGGCGAAGAGCGTGGCGGTGGAGACCGACCAGCCGCTCGTCCCGGAGGACGTGGCCGACGACACCAATGGCAGCCGCCACGCCTACGAGGCGCGGGACGCGGGCGACGCCGACACGGTGATCTACCGGATCTCGGGCGCCTTCTTCTTCGGCGCGGCGTCGACGGTGGGAGCCGTGCTCGACCGCATCGCCGACCAGCGCAGGAACTTCATCCTCGACTGCGCGCAGGTGCCGTTCCTGGATTCGACCGCGGCCAACGTGATCGAAGGGGCGGCGCGCAAGGCCGAGCGTGCCGGCGTGCGGTTCTTCATCACCGGCGCCTCGCCACAGACGCGCAGGATGCTGATCACCCACGGCGTCAAGCAGCCGCACGTGATCTATGCGGCAACGGTCAGGGACGCGCTCGATCTGCTGGCGGAGGAGCGGGCAACGTACCCCGAGGCAGCGCGGTGACGTCGATTTCCTTCTGCTCGCCCCAGGTGACCTGCTTGTAGTCGAAGCCATATTCCAGCGTCGGCTTGACGATGCGGAAATAGGGCGACAGGTCGAAGTCGCGCGGCGTGTACAGCGAGTGGTGGCGGATGTGCATGATCTCGCGGCGCATGTAGTTGGACTGCGCGGAGGCGCGGCCCGGGGCGCGGGTGATCTCCGGCAGGATCGGATAGCGGATCTCGCCATAGGCCTCGGCGATCATGGTCGAGCAGATGGCGCGGGTCGGATCGCCTGAGCCGAAGGCGAGCATGCGCCGGCGCCAGCGCACCGGTACGGGCGGCCTGGGCATGAAGTAGCGCAGCATGTCGAAGATGTTCTTGAGGTCGTATTTCAGGCCGAGGCGCTCGAGCATGAACCGGACCACATGGGCGCGGTCATCCGGCGACAGTCCGTTGGCCCGGCAGATGCGCGTGTTGTAGGTGCGGTACTTGGACAGCGGCACCGCAACGCAGCCCTCGCCGAGATTGACCTCGACGAGGCGGGGCCGCTCCGAGCCGTCCGCGGGCTCTGGCAAGGCATCGCCGACATAGAGCGCGGAATGCGACCAGGTCGACTGGGTGAGGTACTTGATCACCGCCGAAATGCGCTGGTTGCCCTCGATGAGCAGGATGTCGCCGGGCTCGAGAGTGCGTCGGAGGGTATCGGGATCCGAGGGCGTGTAGGGCTCGTAGCCGGAGGATTCCACCTGAAGGCGCGAGGCGAGCCAGCGGCCGAGGCGGTCGAGCATGGTATCGGTGGTCTGCGTCATGACGCAGAGGAAGTAACATGACGTTGGGAACGGAAGCCAGCCTCCCGCCAGATCAGTTCCGCCTTTCTTCGAAACGCGGAACCGCTCTATCTCTTTGTTTTTACGCAATTCCGAACGGAAAACCGCGACACACTTTTCCTGGAATTGCTCTAATCTCCTGCCGCCTCCTCAGTTTCCGGTGCGCCCTCGTCGCCGGAGGCATCGCGGCATTTCTTCGCCAGCCGCCGGGCGGCGCGACGCGGCTTGTCCTCGAACAGTTCCTCGGCGTCGGCCACGCAGGATTTGCGGAGGAGCTTTTCCGACCGCTTGAGCAACCTGACGAGTTGCCTGGGCTCCGGCCCGGCGAACGGCGCCTCGCGCGCCGCGATCAGCGCGCGCATGACGAAGATGTCGTGCAGTTCGCCAAGATCGTCGCCGAGTGCGTCGACACGTTCGCGGCGGGGCTTCACCGGTGCCGGCCACAGGCGCTGCAGCAAGGACAGATGGGCCGCATGCGTCTTCACCGCCTTGCGCAACTCGTGGAAGTCGTCCGGTTCGCCGCGCCCGCGCGCATGGTCCAGAGCCTTGCGGGCACCGCGCAGCGTGGCGAGCGCGCCTTCGGCCAGCACGTCGGCCGCGCTTTCAGGGGCATCCGGCAGCGAGAGCGCGTCGAGGGCCGCCAGGCCGGCCTGGCATTCCGCGATGGCGGAATCGAGCGTGGCGGCGAGACCCGTCGCGCCGTAGGCCACTTCCGCCCTGTGGCGGACCAGCATGGCCCGGATGCCGGCGAGGCCGGCACTGTCGGCATCGGCGGGATACCCCTCGATCAGCCGGTCGACGGTCTCGATCAGGGCGGTGGCCTGGCGCGGGCCGGCGATCGAGCGGGCCATGTCGCGGTAGCGGTCGTTCTCGGCACGGCAGAACGCTTCCGCGCCGGGGCGGACGAGGCGAAGCAGCGACCTCAGGCTCTTTAGCCGGCGTCGCGCCTTGTGCAGGGCGCGGTCGGGGTCGTCGCGGGCGGCATTGAAATATCCGACGATCTTGTCGAGCTCCTCGCCCGCGATACGCCTGATCTCACCGGTGAGCGGCGCACGCGGGTCGATGCGAAAGCTCATGCAACCGCCTCCGGGATGTCGCCGAGCGCAAGCGACGAATTGTAGTACTGCGCCTCGCCGGTGACCTCGCGACCGAGCCACGGAGGCAGCATGCTCGCGGCAACCTCTTCCGGCGTCTCCAACTCGGCGATGATCAGGCCCGTCAGGGGGCCGTGGAACACGTCGACCTCGTAGAGATGGCCACGATGGCTAACATGATGGCGTGTCTTCTCGATGACATTGCCGACCGCGAACTCGCGCATGGCCTCGGCATCGACGAGAGGGATCGAATACTCGAACTCGTCACGCTCCCGGCCCTGTTCGCCGAACTTGAGCGTCAGCTTCGCCTTGACGCCATCGGTGATCCGGACACGGAGGCTGCGCCCCTCGGTGGAGGCGAGATAGAACTGGCGGATTTCGACCTTGGCCATGGCGAGGCTGCGCCAATCCGGTCCGCTCACCAGGAACTTGCGTTCGATCTCCTTGGCCATGGCGGGCAGTAAAGCTTGAGCGGCAAAGCTCCGCAACATGAATCTTGACATTAATCAATCGATTGATTAAATTGTATCCATGGACAAGACGCAGCGCACCGCCCAACAGGCCGCCCCGGCCGCCGACGCAACCCGACAGGCGCTGGTGATGGCGGCGCTCCAGCTGTTCGGACGCCAGGGCTTCGACGGCACCTCGACACGCGAGATCGCCGCAGCGGCCAAAGCCAACATCGGATCGATCGCCTATCACTTCGGCGGCAAGGCGGGGCTCAGGCTGGCCGCCGCGGACTACATCGTCGAGACGATCCAGAAGATAGCCGGCCAAGCACTTGTCACCCCCGCCGGCTCCTCCCCCGCGACTTCGGCGCAGGCCGAGGCCCAGATCGAGGCTGCGGTCGAGCGCATGGTGAGCTTCATGGTCGCGCGGCCCGAGGCCGGCGAGATCGTGCAGTTCATGCTGCGCGAACTCTCGACACCGACCGAAGCGCTCGACCGCATCTATGGCGGCGTTTTCGAGCCGGTGCACAAGCGGCTTTGCCAGCTCTGGGCCAGCGCGACCGGAGGGACGCCGGAGAGCGAGGTTACTCGCCTCAGCGTCTTCATGTGCATCGGGCAGGTCATCTACTTCCGCATCGCCCGCCCCGCGGTTCTCCGCCGCATGGGCTGGGCCGATATCGGCGCGGCCGAGGCGGCGAAGATCGCCGGCCTCGCCAAGGAGAACGTCGCGGCCATGATCGCCGCGCGCAAGGCAGGAAAGCCATGAGCATCCTTTGTTCCATCCCCTTCGCGGCGTCGCTGTTTTCGGCATGCACGACCGTCCCTCTCGCCGTCGGCTATGTCGAGGGCGACTACGTGCTGCTCGCCCCGATCGAGGTGGCGCAGGTCGAGAGCATATCGGTCCGCCGCGGCGACCGCGTCGAGGCCGGCCAGCCGGTGGTCACGCTCGAAAGCGGCGACGCCAAGATCGCGGTGAGCCAGGCCGAGGCAGCGCTCGCCCAGGCCGAGGCACAGCTGGCCGACCTCAAGGTCGGCAAGCGTCCCGAGGAGATCGCAGCGCTCGAGGCAAGCCTGCGTTCGGCCAAGTCGCAGTCCGAGGAAGCCCAGCGCGTGCTCGTGCGCACGGAGGGCCTGCTCGCGCGTGGCATCGCGACCCAGGCGCAGTTCGACGAGGCCAAGACCCAGGTCGAGGTCGCCGACGCGGCAATCGGGCTGGCGCAGGCCAATCTGGACGTGGCCGGCTTGCCGGCCCGCATCGAGGCGATCAAGGCGGCGGAAAAGCAGGTGGAACAATCGCGCGCAGCCCTCGACAACGCGCGCTGGCGCCTGTCGAAACGGGTGCTGGCGGCACCGGCCGCGGGCCGCGTCAGCGACGTGATCCGCCACGCCGGCGACACGGCCAGCCCGTCGGCCCCTGTGGTCTCGGTGCTGCCAGACGGAGCGTCGAAGCTCACGCTCTACATTCCCGAGGCCGCCTTCTCGTCGGTCAAGGTCGGGACGCGGCTGGCGGTGCGCTGCGACGGCTGCCCCGACGGGCTCAAGGCGAAGGTGAGCTACGTCTCCCCCGATCCCGAATTCACTCCGCCCGTGATCTATTCGCTCGAGACGAGGCAGAAGCTCGTCTACCTGGTGGAGGCGAAGCCCGAGGAGAGCGCCACGGCGCTGCAGCCGGGACAGATCGTGGATGTGGGACTGGACGCAGGGGAGTAGGGCATAGAGGCGGGCTCGCCCTGCCCTCCCCACCCCTTCCGGAGACGAGCATGAACGCCATCGAAGTCCGAAATCTCGTCAAGCGCTTCGGCGACAAGACCGTGGTCGACCATGTGACGATGTCGGTCGCCGAGGGCGAGATCGTCGGCTTCCTGGGCCCCAACGGCTCCGGCAAGACCACCACCATCCGCATCATGTGCGGACTGCTGACGCCCGACGAGGGCGACGGCCAGGTGCTGGGCTACGACCTCAGGCGCGAGGGGCTAAGGATCAAGCGCGAAGTCGGCTACATGACGCAGAAGTTCTCGTTCTACGAGGACCTGACGATCGGCGAGAACCTCGAATTCGTCGCGCGGCTCTACAAGCTCCGGCCGGTCGAGGAGCATGTCGCCAACACGCTCGAGGACCTCGGCCTGACGTCGCGCCGCAACCAGCTGGCCGGCACGCTGTCGGGCGGCTGGAAGCAGCGCCT
>MEEF01000059.1 GCA_001724355.1 Mesorhizobium sp. SCN 65-20
GATCACCGCCGATGCACCCGGCAATCTGCGCTTCTACACGCAGGCGCTGGGCATGCGGCTGGTCAAGAAGACGGTCAACCAGGACGACACCAGCGCCTACCACCTGTTTTATGCCGATGGCAAAGCGAGCCCCGGCTCGGACCTGACCTTCTTCGACTGGCCGGTGGGCCGCGAGCGCCGCGGCACCCACAGCATCTGCCGCACCGGCCTGCGGGTTGCCGGCGAGGCGTCGCTATCCTGGTGGCGCGCGCATCTTGCGGCCAAGGGGATCGAGACCTCGGAGATCAGGGAAACAGGCGGGCACAAAACCGTCGACTTCGAGGATCCCGAGGGCCAGCGCCTGCGGCTGGTCGACGATGGCGGTAAGGGGCCGGCCAATGAATGGTCGGCGAGCACCATCCCGACAGAGCACCAGATCAGGGGCCTCGGCCCGATCACCATCAGCGTGCCCGATCTCGCCAACACCGAGTTGGTGCTGACGAGGGTGATGAACCTGCGCCAGGTGCGCGATTTCCCATCGCCCGACGGCGAGGGCCATGTGCATGTCTTCGAGATGGGCGAGGGCGGCCCTGCGGCCGAGCTGCATGTCGCCGTCCAGCCGAAGCTCAATCCGGCGATGCAGGGCGCCGGCGGTGTCCATCACGTCGCCTTCCGGACGCCCGATGTCGAGCAGATCCATCAGTGGACGGCGCGGCTGCAGGAATTCCGCCTGCCGTCGAGCGGCGAGGTCGAGCGCTATTATTTCCGTTCGCTCTACTTCCGCGAGCCTGCCGGCGTGCTGTTCGAAATCGCCACCGATGGTCCCGGTTTCGCCGTCGACGAGCCGATGGAGACGCTGGGCGAACGCCTGTCGCTGCCGCCCTTCCTCGAGGGCAAGCGAGCCGCGATCGAGGCCAGGCTCAAGCCTTTGACCTAGCCGAAATCCACTCCCTGAGGATATCGATGTCGGCCGCTTCGAAGGCGTGGCCGGACGGGATCGTGCGGGCGTCGACGGTGGCGCCATTGCTCTGCAGCAGGCCGGCCAGATCGGGGCCGAAACTGCTGAACACATCGACGTCGCCCGCGACCAACAGCACCTCGGCATCCGAGAGATCGGCCGCAGGCGGCTGCTCCAGAACCATCGCCGCGCGTAGGAGCGCCGCGCGCCGGATGATATGTGGGTGCAGCAGCATCGTGGCCGCCAGCATGTTGGCGCCGTTGGAGTGGCCGAGGAAGACGATCTTTTGCGGATCGAGCCGGTAGGCCTCGACGGCACCGTCCACGAACGCAGCCAGCGCCTCGGCCTCCGATGCGATATCCGCCTGGTCGAACTTGTTGGCCGAGAAGCGGCGGAACCAGCGCGGCGTGCCCTCGTCGGTGGCGCGGCCGCGCAGCGCCAGCAAGGTGGCGTTGGGCGCGGCCTTGGCGGCAAAAGGCAAAAGACTGGTCTCGTTGCCGCCGGAACCGTGCAGCAGGACGAGCGTCGTGCCGTCAGGGTTCTCGGGCGTGTAGAAGCGGTGGACGAAGGGCAGCTCGCGATAGATGACGCGCTCCTCGCCTGGCCAGGCGAACTGCGGCAGCATCGTCTTCAGCTCGTCGATCTTGTCGGCCCGGTCGGGCGGCACGAACAGATGCGTACCGAGCTCCGACGGAGCCTCGTCCACCGCCATGCCCGGAGCGTCGGTCGCCAGTTCGATCAGCGTGCCGCCCGGCTCGCGCACATAGAGCGAGTAGAAATACTTGCGGTCATGCACGTTGGTGATCGAGGAATTGCCCTTGGCAAGCTCGCCATGCACCTTTTCGACCTCGTCCGTGTCTCTGGCACGGAAGGCGATGTGGTCGATGGTGCCGGTTCCCGGCGCGCCCGACCAGAAGCCCTTGGCGTCCCTAATATCGATGATGTCGCCCGAGTCCGAGACCAGGCGGCGGATGAACTCGGTACTTTTCTCGGCCCGGTAGCCGAAGTGCCTGGCAACGAAGCTCTCCGTCAGCTCGGGAACTTCGGTCATGATGGTGGCGCCGCGGATGCGCCTGATGACGTGCTCGATCGGAATTGTCGAGCCGTCCCAGTCTACTGGTGCGGGAAAGCCAGCGACGCCGACCAGCTTGACGATCACGCCGTCGGGGTCCTTCAGCCGCAGCGTCGGTTCGCCCATCTCGTCGCTCGGTCCAGAGATCTCGACATGGTGCGAAAGCGCGCGCGTCAGCCAGAAGCCGATGCTGGCAGGGTCGATGGCGAGCGAAATCTCGCCCGGCTGGCCGTGACCGATGCGCCCCGGCGCGCCGTCCTCCCAGACCAGGAAGGTGATCAGCGTGCCCGGGTTGGCTGCGCCGTCGCCATAGAACAGGTGAAGCTGTGTCGCGTCCTCATAGCCGCCGGTCTGCTTGACCAGGCGCAACCCAAGGAAGCCGACATAGAAGTCGACATTGGCCTGCACCTTGCGGGTGATGAGCGTGATATGATGGATCCCTGCGCCCATGACGCACCTCCGGCCGATTCTTGTCGGCCGACATTCCAACACCGGGGCGGGGCGCGCAACCCGGCAAAAGGCCGCGTGGTGGGCGCGGCCTTTCCGTGTCCTTCAGGCGTGGTGGCAGACGCTTACCACTCGAGCACGATCTTGCCGGCTTCGCCGTTGGCGGCGTTGTGGAAGGCGGCCTGGTAGTCGTCGGCCTTCATGCGGCTGGTGATGACCTTGCGGATGTCGAGCCCGCTCTCCAGCATGGCCAGCATCTTGTGCCAGGTTTCGAACATCTCGCGGCCGTAGATTCCCTTGAGCGTGATCATCTTGAACACGATCTTGGAAAGATCGATCGGGAAGGGTTTTGCCGGCACGCCGAGCAGCGCGATGCGACCGCCCATCAGCGTGTGCTCGATCAGCTGGTCGAAAGCGGTGGGCGAGCCGCTCATCTCGAAGCCGACGTCGAAGCCTTCGCGCATGCGCAGCCGTGCCATGGCGTCGCGCAGGTCTTCCTCGGCGACGTTGACGGGGGTGACGTCGGCCACCTGGGTGGCGAGTTCGAGGCGCTTCGGATTGACGTCGGTGATGACGACGTGGCGTGCGCCGCAATGGCGGGCGACCGCCGCACCCATGATGCCGATGGGCCCAGCACCCGTGATCAGCACGTCCTCGCCGGCGACGTCGAAGGACAGTGCGGTGTGCACGGCGTTCCCGAGCGGGTCGAGGATGGCGCCGAGCTCGTCGTCGATGCTGTCGGGCAGCGGCACCACGTTGAAGGCGGGGATGCGGACATATTCGGCGAAGGCGCCGGGAAGGTTGACACCGATTCCTTGAGTTTCCGGATCGAGATGGTAGCGGCCGGCGCGGCTGGCGCGGCTGCGCATGCCGATGACATGGCCTTCGCCAGAGACGCGCTGGCCGACCTTGAAGCCGCGCGCATGGGCGCCGAGTTCCACGATCTCGCCGGCATATTCATGGCCGGTGATCATCGACACCGGCACGGTCCTGGCCGCCCATTCGTCCCACTTGTAGATGTGGATGTCGGTGCCGCAGATGCCGGTCTTGTTGACCTTGATCAGCACGTCGTCGGGGCCGACCTCCGGCACGGGCCGGTCTTCCATCCAGATGCCGGGTTCAGCCTTTGCCTTGACCAGTGCGCGCATGGGAAACTCCTGAAATCAGATGATGCCGAGCTGCTTGCCGGCGTCGGCAAAGGCGTCGATGGCGAAGGTGATGTCCTGGTCGTCGAGGGCAGCCGACATCTGGGTGCGGATGCGCGCCTTGCCCTGCGGCACCACGGGATAGAAGAAGCCGGCGACATAGACGCCGCGCTCGTCGAGCGCCTTGGCCATTCGCTGCGCCAGAACCGCATCGCCCAACATGACCGGGATGATCGGTGTCTCGCCGGGCAGCAGCGTGAAGCCTGACTGGGTCAGGCCGTCGCGGAAACGCGTGGTGTGGCGGCCGAGTTTTTCACGCAGGTCGTTGGCAGCGCGGGCGATCGCAATCGCCTTCAGCGAGCCGGCGGCAACGGCGGGCGCCAGGCTGTTGGAGAACAGGTAGGGGCGGGCGCGCTGACGCAGCAGGTCGATGATCGGCTGCGACGCGGCAATGAAGCCGCCCATCGCGCCGCCCAGCGTCTTGCCCAGTGTGCCGGTGACGATGTCGACGCGGTTGCCAACGCCCGTAAGCGCTGGGGTGCCGCGGCCTTCCTCGCCGATGTGGCCTGTGGCATGGCAATCGTCGACGGCGACGATGGCGCCGTAGCGCTCGGCAAGGTCGCAGATCTCCTTGAGCTTGGCGATGTGCCCGTCCATCGAGAACACGCCGTCGGTGACGACCAGCTTGAAGCGGGCGCCGTCGGCGTCGGCCTGCTTGAGCTGGGCCTCGAGGTCGTCCATGTCGCCCTGGGCGTAGCGGAAGCGCCTGGCCTTGGAGAGCCTGACGCCGTCGATGATGGAGGCGTGGTTCAGGCTGTCGGAAATGATCGCGTCCTCTGCGGTCAGCAGCGGCTCGAACAGCGCGCCGTTGGCGTCGAAGCAGGCGGCAAACAGGATCGCGTCGTCCTTGCCGAGATAATCGGCAATGGCATGCTCGAGCTCGCGGTGCAGCGTCTGGGTGCCGCAAATGAAGCGCACCGAGGCCATGCCGAAGCCGAACTCGTCGAGCGCCGCCGCCGCCGCCTTGCGGATCTCTGCGTTGTCGGCGAGGCCGAGATAGTTGTTGGCGCAGAGATTGACCATCTGGCGTTCGCCCGACGCGCCCTTCACCTTGATGCGGCCGGCCTGCATGCCGGCGATCTCGCGCTCGCGCTTGTAGAGGCCGTCCGCCTCGATGCTCTTAAGTACGTTCGAGATGTGGGAAAGGAAGTCTTGGCTCATCGGTCTCGCCATCCGTTAAGATGGAAATTCCGATATAATGGATATGGTGCTAAGTCTAGTGGAATCCACTTGGGCCAGCTTGGCCTGACGCAAATGCCTCGCAGTACGGCAGGCGCGATGCTATCAGTGAGCCAGCTTTGGGGGAGGCGACATGGAAGCGAACGACGCGCCGAAGATCGGCCCGGTGATCCAGAAGGAACGCAAGGAGCGGCATTTGACGCTCGACCGGCTGGCGGCGATCTCGGGCGTGTCGCGTTCGATGCTGTCGCAGATCGAGCGTGGCGAGGCCAACCCGACCTTTGCCGTTTTGTGGTCGCTGACCCAGGCGCTCGGCATCGATTTTTCCCAGCTCATCGCCGGCGGCATTACCCAGCAGCGCAAGGTCGACGCCATCGAGCTGGTGACGCTGGCGCTGACGCCAGAGATCAAGAGCCCGGAAGGCGCCTGGCGGCTGCGCATCCTGAGTTCGCCGGCTCTGGCCGGGCGGGTGGAGTGGTACGGGGTCGAGATCGCGCCAGGGTGCAAGCTGCAGAGCGCGCCGCACGCGCCCGGCACCTTCGAGCACCTTACAGCCAGCACCGACGGCCTTCTGGTCGAGACGGAATACGGGCGACAAGAGCTCAAGACCGGCGAAACCGCGCGCTACCGCGCCGACATCGGCCACGAAATTTCCAACACCGGCACCGAGACGGCGCGGGCGCTGATGGTGGTTCTCTACGACCAGGACGCCTGACGTCGCAGCCGGCCGGGCTCAGTTCCGGTAGGCCGGTTCCTGCTCGTCCAAGATGGCCTTCAGCTCGGCGAGGTGGCGTTCGGCCTGGCCGGGGTAGTCTTCCTGCTCCAGCGCTGCCTTCTCGGCGATCTCGTCGGACAGAACCCGCAATGGACGGCCGGTCCACAAAGCCTTGATGTAGGTTTCGCAGGCGCGCTCGAAATAATAGAGCCGGTTGAAGGTGTCGGCGACGCTGTCGCCGATGACCATGACACCGTGGTTGCCCATGATCATCACCTTGACCTTGGGATCGGCGAGCAGCAGCGCACAGCGCTCGCCCTCCTCCTCGAAGGCAAGCCCGCCATAGTGGCCGTCGACGACGTGGCGGCGGAAAAAGATCGCCGTGTTCTGGTCGATGGGCGGCAAGGTGGAATCGGCCAGCGAGGCGAGCACGGTTGCGTGGATCGAGTGCACATGCATGACGCAGCGCGCATGGGCGCAGTTGCGATGGACCGCACCGTGCAGGCCCCAGGCGGTGGGGTCGGGCGCGTTGGGGCCGCTCATCGTGTCTGGATCGTTGGCGTCGATCAGGAGCAGGTCGCTCGCCTTGATGCGCGAGAAATGCACCTGGTTAGGGTTCATCAGGAACTGCGTGCCGTCGTCGTTGACGGCGAGCGAAAAGTGATTGGCCACCGCCTCGTGCATGTTGAGCCGCGCCGTCCAGCGGAAGGCGCAGGCGAGGTCGACGCGCTCCTCGTAGAACGGCAGGTTGGTCTGCTTGAGCTGGGTGACGGCCATGCTGTTCCTCCCTTTTGCCGGGAAGAATGCCGCGCCGGGCCGGGCGCGGCAACCGCTGTTCATGCGGATTTCTGCTGGTCCAGCCTGAGCCCGCCGGTCTCGACGATGAAGTCTATGACCGCCTCCAGCCCCTTGCCGCGGGACAGGTCTGTGAAGCCGAAGGGGCGCTTGCCACGCTGGCGGGTGGCGTCGCCCTCCATGACGTCGAGATTGACGTTCACATAGGGCGCCAGGTCGCTCTTGTTGATGACCAGGAAGTCCGAGCGGGTGATGCCGGGGCCGCCCTTGCGCGGGATCTCCTCGCCCTGGCAGACCGAGATGACGTAAAGCGTGATGTCGGCGAGGTCGGGCGAGAAGGTCGCGGCCAGATTGTCGCCGCCCGATTCGATGAAGACGATGTCGAGGTCGGGGAATTTCCTGTTCATCTCGGCGATGGCCTGCAGATTGATCGAGGCGTCCTCGCGGATGGCGGTGTGCGGGCAGCCGCCCGTTTCCACGCCCATGATGCGCTCTTCCGGCAACGCCTGCAGGCGGGCGAGCAGCAGCGCGTCCTCCTTGGTGTAGATGTCGTTGGTGACGACGGCGATGGAGAAATCGTCGCGCAGCGCCTTGCACAGTTTTTCCGTAAGCGTCGTCTTGCCCGAGCCGACGGGGCCGCCGATGCCGATGCGAAGCGGGCCGTTGCTGGAGGTCATGGTCGGAGTCCTTTCATGAGCGGAACAGTCGCGAATGCTGGGTTTCGTGGCGCATCGCCGCGATGTCGGACGAGATCGCGGCGGTGCCAAGGTCGTCGAGGCTGGAGCGCGCCGCGCGCGATGCGACTACAAGCGCAATGGGCTCGAAGCCGGCGATGATGGCGGTCGCGGCGACCTGTCCGACGACGCCGAGTCGGATCGCCGCCTGGACCAGATTGGTGGCGAAGGCCTGCAGCCACGCCGACAGGGCGTGCTCGAGTGTTATGCCGTGCGCGCCGGCGATGGCGCCGACCGCGACGCAGTACGGGCACTCGGCCGGCAACCGCCCGAGAACCGGATGCGGCCAGGCCGCGGCGGCAGTCAGGAAGGCCTGTCCCTGCAGCATCGATTCCATGTGCCGCTCGCGCGAACCGGCAAGCGCCTCGGCCAGTTCCGCGATCTCGCCGAGATCGCCGCCGTTGCCCGCGCGGCGCCAGCTTTCGGCGAACAACACGGCATCGTTCCAGCCCGAGCCGATCTCGGCGAGCGCCGATAGCCAGGCCGCGAGCTCGTCGCGCGAGGTTACGAGACCGTCATGGGCGGCACGCTCCAGGCCATGGCTGTAGGAGAAGCCGCCGACGGGGAAAGCCGGCGAGAGCCATGCCATCAGGCGTAGCAGCGCTGCGTTGCCGGGCGCGGGTTCAGTCATGGTGGTGATGGTGGTGGCCGCCGTGGTCGTGATCATGCGTGTGGTCATGCGAATGATCGTGGGCATGGCCGTGCGAATGGGCGTGGTCGTGGCTGTGGCCGTGGCCGGAATAGGCGCCGCGCACCGGCTCGAACCGCTCAAGGATGTCGGTGACGGTTGCGCCAAGGCCTTCGAGCATCGCCTTGATGACGTGGTCGCGCAGGATCAGGATCCGCTCGGCCTCGATCGCCGCTGCGAGATGACGGTTGCCGATATGCCAGGCGAGCTGCGTCAGGTGGACGGCGTCGCGGGCGCGGATTTCGTAGAGTTCCTCCTCGGCAGCGATTATCTCGGCGCGGCGGCCGTCGTCGAGTACCAGCATGTCGCCGGTTTCTAGGACCACCGGCTCGGGCAGGTCGACAAGCACACGGTCGCCGTGAACGAGTTCGATGGCGCGGCGGCGGATGTGGCGCTCGTCGTGGGCAAGCACGGCAAGGTCGAAGGGCAGCGGGCGCTGCGAATCGGCATGGACGGTCTCGGCACGAATGAATTGGGCTGCGCGCAGCATCGGTTTTCTCTTTTCCTATCGGCGTGATGTCGGAAATGGCGGCCTAGACGATGGTGTCGAACAGTCGCCAGATCCACGATAGCTGATACACCAGAGTCGCACTGACGAAAGCCAGATGAAATCGCTTTTTTGCGGTGGCGATGGCGATGAGGCAAAGTGCCACCAGCACGGGCATGTGGATGAAAAATTCCCGTCCGGAAAGAGCGAAATGCGCCTCTGACATGCGCATGACGATGCAGATGTTCGGTAGAACTTCGGCAATCTCGTCGGATGCTTCCTTAGCAAACTCAAGCACTTCCGTGCCGTCGCCACGCTTCGAAAAGCACACGGAAACTACCTCGCTCTCGTCAAACTCGCTTCAGCCAAAATCTGGATGCGCTTTACGAGTCGGTGAGCTAGAAAATCCCCTCGAACGCTTGGAGAGGCGTTCAGGCAGGAGCCCGACCATGATCAAGATGAGTGTCTACTATCCGGCCGATGGCGGTTCGAAGTTCGATCACGACTACTACCGCACCCGCCATATGCCACTGATCCAGGAACGGCTCGGGGATGCCTGCCTGCGCTACGAGATCGATAAGGGCCTTGCGGGTCGCGAACCTGGAAGCGCGCCGGAGTTCGTCGCGGCGTGCCACGTCTACTCGCCGAGTCTGGCGACATTCCAGGAGGCGTTGGGTCCCCACCGCGCGGAGATCGCCGCGGACGTCGCCAGCTATACGGACATCGCCCCCATCGTGCAGATCAGCGAAGTCGTTGAAGGGTAGGGGCTTCGGCTGCCATCAGCTGTCTCGCGGATCAGGCATCGCGGGCTATTCCGGGAAGAATTCCAGATCGAGGATCTGGCTGGTGGGAAACGGACACTGGTCGGGGAATGTTTCTTCCACCGCCGCGCTTTCGACGAAGGCCGACTTGCGCGCCAGGGCGTATTCGACTTTCAGCACCTTTGCCGGATGGCCGCCGAGGCTTGGGCTGTCCTTGATCACCCGGGCGATACGCCATCGCTGCTCGGTGATCTGCGCCCGCTTCTTTCCGCTGCGCTGCCCGGGCAGGTATTTCCACAACAGCAGGTCGACCAGGAGCACGTTGAGCCTGCCCTCGATCTCGCGCTTGTCGCTGCGGCCCAGGCCCTCGATCTCCCCGGCGAGGTTTTCGCGGTCGAGCGCATGCAGGTCGCCGTCGCGCAGGAGCGCGCCCTGTTCCGCGCACCAACGGGCGTAGTCGACCTCGTATGGCGTCAGCTGCGTCTTGCTCATGGCCTGCATCCTGCGCCGAAAGAACGGAGCAGCCAAGTCTCCCGAGGCGGCCGGACAGTCATGAAAAAACCCCGGCGCGCAGTTGCGGCCGGGGTTCTCGTGATCTCGATCTGCGCGGAAGCTTAGGCGGCTTCGGCGACGCCGTCGTTCTTCAGCGCCTCGAGGATGTTCTGCGGCGAGGAGACGCCGTATGGATCGGTGTCGCAGTTGTCCGAGAAGCCTTCTTCCTCGAACCACTTCTCGATGCGGCCGTTGTTGATGACGGCGCCGTAGCGCCACGAGCGCATGCCGAAGCCGAGATTGTCCTTGGCGACGAGCATGCCCATCTTGCGCGTGAACTCGCCCGAGCCGTCCGGGATCAGCTTGACCTTGTCAAGGTTCTGCGACTTGCCCCAGGCGTTCATGACGAAGGCGTCGTTGACCGAGACGCAGTAGATCTCGTCGATGCCCTGGGCCTGGAACTCGCCGAACAGCTTCTCGAAATCGGGCAGCTGGTAGGTCGAGCAGGTCGGCGTGAAGGCGCCCGGCAGCGAGAACAGGACGACGCGCTTGCCGTCGAAGTAGTCGGCCGAGGTCTTGTCTTCCCAGCGGAAGGGGTTCGGGCCGCCGACGGACTCGTCGCGAACGCGCGTGCGGAAGGTGACGGAAGGAACTTTCTTCCCGATCATGTGCAACTCCATTTCCAAGATAGCGGGATGCCCCGATCTTGGGCTCGGGAGATCCTGCCGAATTTTTAGCTAGCTCCGGCAACATAGTGGCTGGCGGAAACCTGTCCAAGCATTCCAGCCGTGGCATCCAGTCGCGGGCAGCCCGCGCACCGGCCGGAAAGCACGATGCGCGGGGTTTTGAGTTGGCTCAGAACAGAAAATAGCGCTGCGCCATGGGCAGCACGGTCGCCGGTTCGCAGGTCAGGAGCTCACCGTCGGCGCGCACTTCGTAGGTCTCGGGGTCGACGTCGATCTGCGGTGTCGCGTCGTTGAGGATCATCGAGCGCTTGCCGATGCCGCGGCGGGTGTTTTCGACCGCGACCATCTGCTTTTCGACGCCGATGCGCTCGCGCAGACCGCCCTCCAGCCCGGCCTTCGAGACGAAGGTGATCGAGCTGTTGGTCAGCGCCTTGCCATAGCCGCCGAACATCGGCCGGAAATGGCTCGGCTGCGGCGTTGGGATCGAGCCGTTGGGATCGCCCATCGGGGCGGTGGCGATCCAGCCGCCGAGCATGACCATGTCGGGCTTCACGCCGAAGAAGGCCGGGTTCCACAAGACGAGGTCGGCGCGCTTGCCCACCTCGATCGAGCCGATCTCCCGTGACATGCCGTGCGCGATCGCCGGATTGATGGTGTACTTGGCGATGTAGCGGCGGGCGCGGTAGTTGTCGTTGTTGCCCGTCTCCTGGGGGAGCGCACCGCGTTGGCGCTTCATCTTGTCGGCCGTCTGCCATGTGCGGATGATCATCTCGCCGACCCGGCCCATGGCCTGGCTGTCCGACGAGATCACCGAGAAGGCGCCGAGGTCATGCAGGATGTCCTCGGCCGCGATCGTCTCCTTGCGGATGCGGCTTTCGGCGAAGGCAATGTCCTCGGGGATCGACGGCGACAGGTGGTGGCAGACCATCAGCATGTCGAGATGCTCGGCGATGGTGTTGAGCGTGTAGGGCCGCGTCGGGTTGGTCGAGGCCGGGATCACGTTCGGATACTGGCAGACCTTGATGATATCAGGCGCATGGCCGCCGCCGGCACCTTCGGTGTGGAAGGAGTGGATCGTGCGGCCCTTGAAGGCTCCGACGGTGTCCTCGACGAAACCGCCCTCGTTCAGCGTATCCGAGTGGATCGCGACCTGGATGTCGTAGGCGTCGGCGACCGACAGGCACGTGTCGATCGCGGCCGGCGTCGAGCCCCAGTCCTCGTGCAACTTGAGGCCACAGGCACCGGCCAGAACCTGCTCTTCCAACGCACCCGGCAGAGAGGCGTTGCCCTTGCCGAACACGCCGATGTTCATCGGCAGGCCGTCGAAGGCCTGAATGATGCGGGCAATGTTCCATGGCCCGGGCGAACACGTGGTGGCGAGCGTTCCGTGAGCGGGTCCGGTGCCGCCGCCGACCATGCAGGTGACGCCGGAATTGAGCGCCTCGTCCACCTGTTGCGGCGAGATGAAGTGGATGTGGGTGTCGATGCCGCCGGCAGTCAGGATCTTGCCTTCGCCGGCGATGATCTCCGTTCCCGGGCCGATGATGATGGTCACGCCGGCTTGCGTGTCCGGGTTGCCGGCCTTGCCGATGGCGGCGATACGGCCGTCCCTCAGGCCGACGTCGGCCTTGTAGACGCCGGTGTGGTCGAGGATCAGCGCATTGGTGATGACGCAGTCCATCGCGCCCTGGGCGCGGCTCAACTGGCTCTGGCCCATGCCGTCGCGGATGACCTTGCCGCCGCCGAACTTCACTTCCTCGCCATAGACGGTGAAGTCCTTCTCGACCTCGAGGAACAGTTCGGTGTCGGCGAGCCGCACCTTGTCGCCGACCGTGGGGCCAAACATCTTCGCATAAGAGGCGCGGGTGATTTGTGCCGGCATCAGAGTTTTCCCATCACCTTCTTCTGGAAGCCGTAGACCTCGCGCTTGCCGCCATAGGGCACCAGCGTCACGTCGCGCTCCTGGCCCGGCTCGAAGCGGATGGCGGTGCCGGCGGCGATGTCGAGCCGCATGCCGCGCGCCTGTTCGCGGTCGAACTTCAGGCCGTTGTTGGTCTCGTAGAAATGGAAGTGGCTGCCGACCTGGATCGGCCGGTCGCCCGTATTGGCGACCTTGAGCGTCACGGTCGGCAGGCCCTTGTTGAGCTCAATCGAGCCTTCGGCGGGTATGATCTCTCCGGGGATCATGGCGCTGGTCCTCAGGCGCCGAGCGCGAGCCAGAGGCCGCCCAGCGCGGTGGCGCCGCCGGCGATGCGGGTCACCAGCCGGCCGGTGTCGCTGCCGAAGAACCTGCCGATGCCAAGCCCGATGCCGACGCCGGCGGCATGCAGCAGTGCCGTCGAGATCGCAAAGCCGATGCCGAAGGAAAGCGCGCCGGCTTCGCCGAGCTCGCCGCCATGGGCGTGGCCGTGGAAGAACGCGAAGAAGCCGACCATCGCCATGCCGGCAGAGGTCGGGACCTTCAGCGCGACGGCGGCGGCGAGGCCGATCACCACCACCGAGGCCAGGATCACGGGCTCGACGAAGGGCAGCGGCGCGCCTGCGACTGCCGCGGCAAAGCCCAGCGCCATCGTGCCGACAAAGGCCGCCGGCACCTGCCAGAGCGCACGGCCGCCAAGCAGTGCAGCCCACAGACCGACCGCCACCATGGCGAGGATATGATCGACGCCGAAGAGCGGATGCGAGACGCCGGCGAGCAGCGAGCCGTGCTCTGCAGGATCGAGGTGCGCAAAGGCGGGCGCAATGGAGAGCGACAGCATCGAGAGGGTGAGCGCGGCGCGCTTGAACATCGTCAGTACCTTTCCTTCAAACAATCAGGCGACCGGTTTCGGCGCGCAGCCTTCGGCTTTCAGCACGCGCTTGGTCGATGCCGGGTATTTCAGAAGCATTGCCGCAGGCCGGATGGGCCGCGGCGAGAAATTACCCCCGCAATTGGGGCAGATGCCGCCGAGGACGCCCTCGGCGCATTCAATGCAGAAGGTGCACTCGAAAGTGCAGATGACCGCGTCGGTCGCTTCGGGCGGGAGGTCGCGGTCGCAGCATTCGCAATTGGGGCGCAGCTCGAGCATGTGAACCTCAGCGGACGGGTTCGTGCACCGTCACCAGTTTGGTGCCGTCGGGAAAGGTCGCTTCCACCTGGACGTCGTGGATCATTTCCGCCACGCCTTCCATCACCTGGTCGCGGCCGACGACGTGGGCACCGGCCCACATCAGCTCGGCGACCGAGCGGCCGTCGCGGGCACCCTCGACGATGAAGTCCGAGATCAGGGCGACTGTCTCCGGGTGGTTGAGCTTGACCCCGCGCTCCAGCCGACGCCGCGCCACCATCGCGGCCATGGCGATCAAAAGCTTGTCCTTTTCCCTCGGCGTCAGGTTCATTCGCGCACCAAAAATCCTAAAGTGACCACAGTCTGGGCAGGCCTGCCTGCCCATTGAGCAATGCGACCAGTGGCATGAGTCGCTTACGTAGCGTGTAGCCGTCTTCGGCGTAAAGCCTCGCAAGAAGCTTGCCAGTTTCGCCCACAGTCCAGAAGCTCGCGCCGCCGTTGTCGCCGATGATTGTCCGCGCAGCTTCCAGCAGGTGCTCGCCGCGTTCGGAGACGAGCAACAGCGTGGCAAAGGCGATGCGCCCGCCCGTCGAAGCGGGACGCGAGAGCGTCGCTTCGATGTCGGGGCCGACGGCGAAATCCTCCGCGTGGATCAGCCGGCCTTCCCGCCTGATCCGCCAGCGATCGTGGAACATGCCGTTTGCGGCGCGCTCGCCCATCGCGCTGCGGCCGAAGATCGTCGCCTCGACGATCAGGGCCTCTGCGTCCGCAGCGAGCTCCACGTCGAGTCGGCGCGAGAAGGCGGCGCGGTCGAAGACGATCGTTTCTTGCGGCAGCCAGCCGAGAAAACCGCCTTCGCCGATGGTCAGGCGTACGTCGACTTGGGCACTGCCGGCGAGCGCGCGATAGACCTTCTCGCAGGCCTGGGTGGTGAGCGAGGCCCTGGCGTCCGCGCCGACCGTGGCCTCCCAAGCGATGCGGTCGCCGCCGGTCAGTCCGCCGGCCATGTTGATCAGCACCGCCTCCAGCGGGTCGGAGCCGGTGTCGGGCAGCCTGATCTTGGCGGCACCCTCCTGGAACAGCCCCGAGAGGCGGCTGCGGCCGGCGCGCTGCTCGACCTCGATCCGGCCCGTCGCGGCGACGCGCTGCGAGGAAATGGCTGCGGCATCCGCTGCGGTGGTCGATGGAGGGCGGGCGGTCATGATTCGGAGGTTTAGCGGTACGGTAGGGATTGTCGATATATAGCTTGTTGCCTGCGCCGGTTTCGGTTTCTATAGAGGTAACGCTTTTGGGCTCATTTCAGGGCCAGCTGCGCCTCTGAGGCCCTCGAAGGCCCACGGGAACAACCGCCCGGCGCTGGCCAGACAACGTAAATTCTGGGGAAGGGTACTGATGGCTGACCAGTTGGCGACGGAAATCATCGAAAGGATCAAGTCGCACGCCGAACCGGGCAAGGACGAGATCACACTCGACACCGAGCTGACCTCCCTGGGCATCCATTCGCTCGAGCTGACCGAGATCATCTTCGACCTCGAGGAGGACTACGGCATCGAGATCGAGATGAACACGGTCGACGCCTGGAGCAGCCTCAAGAACATCGGCGACATCGTCGAAGCCGTTCGCGGCCTGATTGCGCAAAAAGCCTGACATGAATCGTCAGCGTATCGTCATCACCGGCCTTGGTGGAGTGTGCGCGCTGGGAGCAGGCGCTCCCGCGATCTGGGACGCCATGCGCAATGGCCGCTCGGCCATCGGCCCGCTCGTCACCTCACCCCTGCACGATCTCAAGACCCGCATCGGCGCCGAAATCAGGGAACTTCCCGATCACGGCATCGACCGCAAGCAATTGGTGTCGATGGACCGCTTCAGCCTGTTGGCCGTCATTTCGGCACGCGAGGCGATGCGTCAGGCCGGCCTGGTTGCAGACGAGACAAACACGCATCGCATGGGCGCGGTGGTCGGCGTCGGCGTCTGCGGCTGGGAGGCGATCGAAGAGAGTTACCGGGCGATCCTGCTCGAAGGGAAGAACCGCGCCGGCATCTTCACCGTGCCGAAGGTGATGCCGGGTGCGCCAGCCGGTCAGATCAGCATGAATCTCGGCCTGCGCGGCCCCGTCTTCGGCGTCACGTCGGCCTGCTCGTCCTCCAACCACGCCTTTGCCTCGGCCGTCGACCAGCTGCGCGCCGGGCGCGCCGACGTCATGGTCGCGGGTGGCACCGATGCGCCCCTGATCTGGGGCGTCGTCAAGGGATGGGAAGCGCTGCGCGTCCTTTCGCCCGACACCTGCCGTCCGTTCTCGGCCGACCGCCAGGGCCTGGTGCTCGGCGAAGGTGCCGGCATGGCCGTGCTAGAAACCTATGAACACGCAACCGCGCGCGGCGCGACGATCCTAGCCGAGCTTGCCGGAACCGGTCTGTCGGCCGACGCCACCGACATCGTGGCGCCCACCGTCGAGGGCCCCGCGGCGGCGATGCGCGCCTGTCTGCTCGACGCCGGCCTGGCTCCGGAAGAGGTCGACTACATCAACGCCCACGGCACCGGCACCAAGGCCAACGACCAGATCGAGACGGCGGCCATCAAGCGCGTGTTCGGCGCCCATGCGCACAAGCTGTCGGTCTCGTCAACCAAGTCCATGCATGCCCATTGCCTGGGCGCCTCCGGCGCGCTCGAGATGATCGCCTGCGTCATGGCGGTGCGGGAGGGCATCGTCCCGCCAACGGCCAACTACCGCGAGGCGGACGCCGATTGCGATCTCGACGTCACGCCCAACGTGGCGAAGAAGCGCGATGTGCGCGTGGCCATCAGCAACGGTTTTGCCTTCGGCGGCACCAACGCGGTCGTGGCAGTGAAGGCAGTCTGAGCCGCTTGCGGCTTCTGGCCGGTCATCAAAACTTGGCGCTGGCATATTGAAGCACCGGGCGGCGGTGCTTAGCTCTTGCGTGCCCCCACCATTCCGGCCGGCGCCGACGCGCGGGCCCCAAGGAACCGTCTCCCGAGGAACCTTTGATGAGCGATCTCACTCCATTTCCCGTCGCCGCGCGCTGGCCGGCCAAGTATCCCGACCGCATCCAGCTCTATTCCTTCCCCACGCCCAATGGCGTGAAGGTGTCGATAGCGCTCGAAGAACTCGACCTGCCCTACGAGGCCCACGCCATCAACATCGGCAAGAACGAGAGCTGGACGCCTGAGTTCCTGGCACTCAACCCCAACGGCAAGATCCCTGCGATCATCGATCCCAACGGACCCGGCGGCAAGCCGCTGGCGCTGTTCGAGTCTGGCGCCATCCTGCTCTACCTCGCCGAGAAGACCGGCCGGCTGATCCCCGCCGACCGCGCCCGTCACTACGAGACGGTGCAGTGGGTGTTCTTCCAGATGGCTTCCGTCGGCCCGATGTTCGGCCAGCTCGGCTTCTTCCACAAATTCGCCGGCCGCGAGATCGCCGACAAGCGACCGCTGGAGCGCTATCGCGACGAATCGCGCCGCCTGCTGGGCGTGCTCGACCAGCGGCTTGCCGGCCGCAAGTGGATCATGGACGATGACTACACGATCGCCGACATCGCCATGCTCGGCTGGGTGCGCAACCTGATCGGCTTCTATGAGGCGCGCGACCTGGTCGGCTTCGACGCCTTCTCCAATGTGGCGGCATGGCTGGAACGCGGCCTTGCCCGGCCGGCGGTGCAGAAGGGCCTCAACATCCCGCCGCGCCCCTGAGCGGACATGGAGCCGCGACCGCGGCTCCATCTGCTCCAAGCTAGATCGTCAGATCGGCACCGCGGCGCGCTGCGAGCACACGCTCGATGTTCGGAATGTCGTTGGTGTCGATCCAGTTTCGGGCGTCCGCGTCGGTGCGGCCGTGGTCGCGCCAGCGCTGCACTAGCCTTCGCTCCAGCTCCTCGCGCGGCACGTCGACGAAGATGGTGAAGTCGAACAGCGATCCGAGTCGCCGCCACGGGTCTTCGTCAAGCAGCAGGTAGTTGCCCTCGACGAGAATGAACTTGATATCAGGCCCGACGATCGCGGCCCCCGCCCGAGAAAGCTCGATGCTGCGGTCGAACACGGGAATGGCCACGTCCGGCTCGGCGGTGCGCAGGCGTCTGAGCAGCACCTCGAACCCCGCGAAGTCGAAGGTCTCCGGCGCGCCCTTGCGCGCCCGGAGCCCGCGCTGCTCCAATACCGAATCGTCGAAGTGGAAGCCGTCCATGGAAACGACCGCCGCAGTTCCTTCGGGAAGGACATCGCGAAGCGCGGTCGACAGCGTCGACTTGCCCGAGCCGGGTGGCCCTGCGATGCCCACCACGAAGCGCTGCGCATGGTGGGCGCGCTTGAACAGGGTTGCGGCAATATGGGCGATCTCTGACATGGGCCTCACCGAAGGTTGCGATAGGCATCGTGCCGGTGCATCGGTCAAAATTGAGGCAGGCCAGGGCGTCAGCCGGCGTGGCCCTCTCCGACCCCCAGGAATGCATCGTCGAACGGAACCTCGCGCGTCGCGCCGCTGGCGAATTCGAGCCTGAGCCTTCCTGCGGCTGCGGTCACCGCACTTGGTGGCTCCCCGCTCTCCGAGGACACGGCGCCGACGACATGCCGGATCGCGACCGTGCCTCCGAGCGTGAATGCCGTCTCCACGCCTTCGCGCTTCAGCCAGTTGTCGCCGAGCGACGCCGAATGCCCAAGCGCGGTGCGTCCGTCTTCTATGCCGAGCACCCCGTTCCGGCCGTTCCACGGGGCGTAGAAGCGGCCGCCATTGCTGATCCAGAGCATGGTCACCGGCAACTCGGCCGGGTTCTTCAGGATGAGCACCACGTCGTCTTCCGCCTGCCGGGCGACGGCCGCCCAGCCCATGCCGCCATGATCGGCCTCGACGAGGGTGACGAAATCCTCGTGGCGCCGGTCGGCGCGGTAGTCGGTGAGATCGACTGTGCCCCCCGCTGCCGCGGGGAAACGCGAAAGGTCCTCGTTGCGCGCCGGATAGGCAAGCAGGTAGCTGCCGCGAGCGGGATCCGGTTCGGTGACGTCCTCAGGGGTCGCCGCAAGCCGCTTCGGCGAGAATGCCAGCCGCCCCCCGGCGCGCATCTCTGTCATCGGGTGGAGTGCGGCCGAGATGGCGCCCGAACCGCCGCTGAAGCTGTGTTCCTCATAGAGGAATGGGTGGCCATCGCGCAGGGTGAGCGTCTTTTCGACGACAGCGCCCATCACCTTGCGCCTCAGCACGAAAACCGCTCGTCTTCCGCTTGCGATCGGCGCGTCGGAGACAAGATCCCAGGCGCTGTTGGCGGGCCAGCCGTGCAGCGGCGCTGTGTCGATGTCGCTGCGCGAGAACGGCGCACAGAGGAAATCCCCGGAGAGCCGCTCCTGGCCCGCAGGCAGGCCGGCGGGCAGGCCCGCGCTATCGATCCATGGGGCGCGATGCAGTGGCGTGAGCGTGCGTTCGCCTGTTTCGATGCGCAGTTCGGCGATGTGGCCGACTTCGAGATCGACCGCCGCTCGTATTCCCTCTGCCGCAAAGCTGTGCGTTGTCATGTCGATCACCCGTGTTCGGGATCAGAGAAACCGATTCTCCGCCCGAGGCGCAAGGCCGGGACAACCTTTGAGGTGTAACCAATGTTCAACACTGGCGACCCAACATGCTCGCGGCGCGCGCAAGCCAAATGGACGCGGCTGCGCCCGTCATGTAGCTTGGCCGCCGACTGTGCAGTCCGCCGCATGATGCCGTCCGAACCACGCGATCATACGACAGGTACTCCTTGCTGACCGAGTCTCGTTCCTCCCCGCTACCGGCCTTCCCGTGGTTCGGATCGATCTTCCGGGCGGCAGCCGTCCTTTTGGCGATCGTCGTGGCGCTCGCGGGCTGCTCCACCACCGAGGCGCTCACGCCGGTCCCGGTGGCAGCGCCTGAGAAATATGCCGCGATCGTCGTCGATGCCAGCAATGGGCGGACCCTGTTCCAGGCCTATGCCACCGCGCCGCGCTATCCGGCGTCGCTGACCAAGATGATGACGCTCTACCTGCTGTTCGAGGCGATGCAGCAGGGCCGGGTATCGAAGGCGTCGCTCATTCCCGTCTCGCAGAACGCCGCCTCGCAGCAGCCCTCCAAGCTGGGCTTCAGGCGCGGCGAGCAGATCGAGGTCGAGACGGCGATCCGCGCGCTCGCCACCAAGTCGGCCAACGACGTGGCCGTGGCCGTGGCCGAATATCTCGGCGGCAGCGAGCAAGGCTTCGCCAGCCAGATGACGGGCAAGGCACGCCAACTCGGCATGACCGGCACCGTCTTCCGTAACGCGTCCGGCCTGCCGGATGCAGGCCAGCGCACCACGGCGCGCGACATGGCCGTGCTCGGCATGGCTTTGCGCAAGCACTTCCCGCAATATTACCATTATTTCTCGGCGACCGAATTCAGCTTCCGCGGCAAGCGTGTCCGCGGGCACAACGATACGCTCGAGAAGATCCGCGGCGTCGACGGCATCAAAACCGGCTACATCCGCGCGTCAGGCTTCAACATCGTCACCTCAGTCAATGCCGATGGGCGTAAGCTGGTCGTGGTGGTGATGGGCGGCGAGACGGCGCGCAAGCGCAACGCCCATGTCGAGGAACTGATCGCGCGCTACCTTCCGCAGGCTTCCGGCGGCAGCATAGCATCGTCGCTGTTCCCTGCGGCCACGGCGCAGGCCGAAGCACAGGTGCCGGCCCCTGCTCCGGCGATGCCGCCGATGGCGATGCCGGCCGCCGCCCCCACGGCCGTTTCCGCCGGGATCGAGGCGCCCATCCCGGCCGTCGAGATTCGCTGACAGCCCTTCAGCCAGGCGTCGGATACTGCGCGTCGGACACGTGCTCCAGCCAGTCGACGGCCTTGCCGTCCAGTGCTTCCTGGATGGCGATGTGCGTCATGGCGGTGGTCGCGGTCGCGCCGTGCCAGTGCTTTTCGCCGGGCGCGAACCAGACCACGTCGCCGGCACGGATTTCCTCGGCCGGTCCGTCCCAGACCTGGGCCCAGCCGCGCCCCGACGTCACGACCAGCGTCTGGCCGAGCGGATGCGTATGCCAGGCGGTTCGTGCGCCGGGCTCGAAGGTGACGGTGACGGCGCGCACCCTGGCCGGCGCGGGGGCCTCCAGCACCGGATCCTGGCGCACAGCGCCGGTGAAATAGTCGGGCGATGGCTTGACCGACGGCCGCGAGCCGCAGCGCTTTATTTCCATCTGGGTTCTCCTTTTCCGCTCGTTCGCACGGCCCTGGGCGCAGGTTTGTCCGCCATTCCGGAATTGTCCGCAATTGAGGGCCGCTGTCACGCGGAGATTTTTTGGCACGCCGGGCGGGCGAATGCCTAAGTCGCGAACTTGACCGAAGCCCGGCCACTGGTCAGGTCCGCGACCGTTTGCGCGATGCCCGCCGCGTCCGCTTCTGGCATCGTCACCGCAAGCTCGGCCCCGGTCGCCGTGAATGCTTCGCTTGCGATCCGCAGGCCGGGATGGGCGGCGAGCCGGGCCTGGAGCAGCGCGAGGTCAGCGAAACCGCAGGTGACAGTCGCTTCGACCGTCGCCACGAGCGCCGTCTTTTCGGCTGCCCGAAGACAGGCCGCCGCCGTGCCGCCATAGGCACGGACGAGGCCGCCAGTGCCGAGCAGCACGCCGCCGAACCAGCGAGTCACGACCACCGCGACATTGTCGAGCGACTGGCCGTCGATGGCTTGCAACATGGGTTTGCCGGCGGTCCCGGTCGGTTCGCCATCGTCGCTGAAGCGGTAGCTTTGCCCGACGCGCCAGGCCCAGCAATTGTGGTTGGCAGCACGATCCGAATGGTCGGCAACAAACTCCCGCGCCGCCGCCTCGCTTGCTACGGGGCCGGCAGTCGCTGCGAAACGGCTTTTCTTGATCTCCTGGGAGAACGTCTCGAGACGCGTCAGCGTGAACATGTCTCTCCGATACACAACCGGGACTGCGACTGCCAGCGGCGCGCGGGCGCCGGTGTCGTACCGCGATGGCCTGGATGGCTGGGACGGACGGTCGCGTCACAGTCGTCACATTGCAGGCCGCTGCGGCTGTCGGGCGATTTCGCCGATCCCCCGTTGAAGCTTACCGCTGCATCGGCTATGAGGGCTGCGTCGTCCGGTGCGCCGGGCGTGGTTGGCGATCTAGTCGCCGACGGGCACCCGTAGCTCAGCTGGATAGAGTGCTGCCCTCCGAAGGCAGAGGTCACAGGTTCGAATCCTGTCGGGTGCGCCAATCTTTTCAACACCTTAGATGGGTTTTGGAGGGCACCGAAGATTACGGTGTCACCAAATAGTCACCATGGGACCGTTGGAAGATGACCGCGAACACACCGCGCCAGAGAATGACCGACAAGCGCCGGCAACATATCTTTTCGGAGAACTGCACCGGCCACAACGTGGCGCCCTGCTGCCTCTGCGGGCGGCCTATCCAGCGCCATATCGATCGGTGGATCATCGAGCACAAGCGCGCCTTGGCGCTGCTCGGGGCGGACCTCAACACCAATTGCGGCCCGGCGCACTACGACTGCGCCCAGGTCAAGACCCACACCGAAGACCTTCCGAGGATCAGGAAGGCCAAGCGCCAGCAGGCCATGCACGAGGGCACCAAGGAGATTTCGCGCCGCTTCGCGCGACTGGCAGGCATGGTCTACGATTGGCAGAATCGGCGATACGTGCGAGAAAGCCCGCATGCAATCGAGGGCGCTGACCATGGCGAACACAGGTCATATCCTGCCTGAACAGAAGATGCCCAAGCTGATCGTCGTCGCAGCTTTCAACCGTGACGACGAAGGCGAGCTTCATCCAGCATTCGAACCCCGCCAGATGCAGAGCGAAGACGCTGCCCGACGTCTGGCCAAGATGATCGAGAGCGAGCACGCCGGGGTTGTCGCCTGGAGCCGCGAGGCCAATCCCGCTATCGGTGAGTACGGCGAGCCGCACATTCTCTATCTGGCCGGCCAAGTCCCGGACATGGAATAGACTCGCTACTCTCCCCGGGAAGGCCTATGATAGGCAATCGACGGTAACTGTATGGGCATCGTCGGCTGCGAGCGTTCATCGTGCTTCCGCCCCCAACGCATTTGAGGGAGAAGCCCTATGCGTGCCGTTTCAGCCTTTGATTTCGACATTGTAAAGAATGTCGTAAACCACGCAGGCAACTCCAATCCCCATATAGACCGGCATTCGCTGCGCGAGATTGCGCGGGCGACATTGGAAGTTATGTGCCCTGAAGCGAAGTTGACGGACGTGCATATCGATGCGCTTGTAGCCGCAGCAATCATCGCTAAAGGCGTGCCTATGGCATCGACACGATATCTAAACCACAGGCTGGAATGCCCCTACTGCCTGACGATCCGGCTGAGAATCCCTGAGGATGCCCGACTTGACACGCCAATCGCATGCGATGACTGCGGTGAATATCTAGGCACGTGGGACGAGCTGCAAACCGATCTGGCCAAGCAGGGCGGCACCAACGGCGTGTTCTTCCTCGAGAAGGGGCGGATCAAGAGGATTGGCTAAACAACGAAAAAGCCCCGCCACCTTTCGGCAGCGGGGCTCTCTTGATTGGTCAGTCTTAAAAGGACGCGGTACCCGATACATGACCGCCAAGCCATAGTCGCAAGGCTTGGTTAATCACCGGTAAATCTACGTCGGTGGCGGCTTGAACCACGTCAGGATCTTCAGCACACTTTCGCCGAACATGACCACGCCAGCGAAAAGGCCGAAGATGCCCACGATCAGCCACTTGACCGCACGACCCACCGTCATGGTTGCGACCACGAGCTTCAGGCGAGCGTTCAGAGTATCGATGTCCTCTTCGCGCAGCTGCGCAAGA
>MEEF01000060.1 GCA_001724355.1 Mesorhizobium sp. SCN 65-20
AAGGGCGCCGAGTTTCCGGCGATCGCCCAGGAGGTCGGCATCCTGGTGCTGTTCGTGATCCTGTTTGCCGGCCTGGCCCTCGCCCGGTTCAGGCGGACGCTCGACTAGGTTCGCGCCTCATCGCGCCAGATCGGCCACCACGGCGTCGAGCACGATCATGCCTTCGGGCGTGGCGCGCAGGCGCGAATTGCCGACCGGCGCCACAAGCCCCTCGCCCTGCAGGATCGACAGCCGCGCCGAGGACAGTGACTTGCCGGAAAGCTGCTCGTAGCGGGCGAGGTCGATGCCCTCGACCAAGCGCAAGCCCATCAGCAGGAACTCGTCGGCCTCTTCCGAACGGTTCAGCGTCTCGCCGCCGACGATACCGTGGCCGCGCTGCTCGACCAGTTCGGCCCAGCGCTCGGGCATCTTCTCGGCGATGGTGACGATGCGCGTGCCGTCCTCGACGAAGCGGCCATGCGCGCCGGGGCCGACGCCGACATATTCGCCATAGCGCCAGTAGGTCAGGTTGTGCCGGCTCTCGGCGCCCGGCCTGGCATGGTTGGAGATCTCGTACGCCGGCAAACCATGCGCGGCCGTCACCTCCTGGGTGATGGCGTAGAGTTCCGCCGCATGCTCGCCGTCGGGAATCTCGAACTTGCCGGCATTGTAGAGCTGGAAGAAGCGCGTGCCTTCCTCGATCGTCAGCTGGTAGAGCGACAAATGGTCGACGGCATAGCCGATCGCCTGCTTCAGCTCCTGAGCCCAGGCGTCGGGTTGCTGGCCGGGCCGTGCGTAGATCAGGTCGAAGGACAGGCGCGGGAAGATTTCGCGGGCGAGGCCTATGGCGTGCAGCGCCTCCTCGACATTGTGCAGCCGTCCGAGGAAGCGCAGGTCGGCATCGTTGAGCGCTTGCACGCCGAGCGACACGCGGTTGACGCCGGCTGCGCGATAGCCGCGGAAGCGCTCGGCCTCGACCGACGACGGGTTCGCCTCCAGCGTGATCTCGGCATTGCCGGCGACCGTCCAATTGGCGGCGATCGCGTCGAGCACCGCGCTTACCGTCTCGGGTTTCATCAGCGACGGCGTGCCGCCGCCGAGGAAGACGCTGGTCACCTCGCGCGGCCCCGTGCGGGCGCGCATGGTGGCAAGCTCCGTCGCGAAGGCGCGGGCAAAGCGCTCCTGGTCCACCGGCTGGTGGCGGACATGGCTGTTGAAGTCGCAATAAGGGCACTTGGCCGCGCAGAACGGCCAATGCACGTAGACGCCGAAGCCGGGGGAACGGTCGAAGGTCATCGGATGGTGCCTACCTGGCTAGATTGTGCCGGCAGTACCCCCACCCCTAACCCCTCCCCACAAGGGGGAGGGGAATCTTGCAGCGCTGCTGCCGGATGCCATAACTCGACCATCTCTCTCGAAGCGGCCACCAGGTCCCCCTCCCCCTTGTGGGGAGGGGTTAGGGGTGGGGGTACATCGAGACGCGATGGATCGAAGGAAAGGTGCATCAAATCATTCCGAACCGAGCTTGGCGCGGGCGAATTTCTGGAAGGCGCGCGCGCGGTGCGACAGAGCGCCGGCCTGGCCCGGCTTCCAGCCGTGCTTCTCCTCTGCGCTCATCTCGCCGAAGGTCTTGTCAAAACCTTCGGGCAGGAACACCGGATCGTAACCAAAACCTTTTTCGCCGCGCGGCGGCCACACCAGCGTGCCCTCGGCCTCGCCGCGGAAATACTCGGCGTGGCCGTCGGGCCAGGCGAGGCAGATGACGGCGACGAAGCGGCCGCTGCGCTGGTCGGGCGAACTCGCGCCGCGCTCCTGCATGGCGTCCTCGGTGCGCTGCATCGCCATGCCGAAGTCGCGCGTGCCGTCGGGCTTCTCGGCCCAGTTGGCGGTGTAGACGCCGGGCGCCCCGTCGAGCGCGTCGACCACCAGGCCGGAATCGTCTGATAGCGCCGGCAGGCCCGTCTTCTCGGCCGCCGCATGCGCCTTGATGTAGGCGTTCTGCTCGAAGGTCGTGCCGGTCTCGTCGGGCTCGGGCAGGCCGTATTCCTTGGCCGACTTCGCCTCGAAGCCGAAGGGCGCCATCAGGTCGGCGAATTCGCGCAGCTTGCCGGCGTTGTGGCTGGCAATGACGATCTTCCTGTCTTCGAGTTCGCGCATCAGATACCCCAAATTCTCGGTTCGGCGATCTCGAGCGAATTGCCCGAGGGATCGCGGAAATAGATGGAGCGGCCGCCGCTGGGCCACTCGAAATCGGCTTCGATGGCAATACCCGCGCCTTCGAGCCGCGTCTTCCAGTCTTCGATCTCGGCCGCCGTGCCGGCAAAGCACAGGTGCCCCTGGCCGGTCGTACCGTGTGGCGGCACCGGAAGCCTTGCGTACGGCTTCGGCGGCTGGCGCGTGGCGTCGGCGTTGAACAGGAGCAGTACGCCCTGGCCGCAGCGGAAGAACACGTGCCGACCGTCCACCTTGGCGATCCGCTCCAGCCCCATCACCTCACCGTAGAACGTCTCCGCGGCATCGAGGTCGGAGACGTAGAGCGCGGATTCGAGGATGGCGGAGGGTTGCACCTAGATACCCCCCTCTGGCCTGCCGGCCATCTCCCCCGCAAGGGGGGAGATCAGCTGTGGCAACCGCCCCAGCTCATCGCCGAAGTCGCAAGTGAAGCGCCCCCGGCCGAACTGCCGATCTCCCCCCTTGCGGGGGAGATGGCCGGCAGGCCAGAGGGGGGTGTCCAAGGGCGACGACATCGCTGAAACTACTTACGCCACCGCCATCTGCTGCAGGCTGACCAGCCGCGAGATGCCCTTGCGGGCGAGGCCCATCAGCTGCAGGAACTCTTCCTCCGAGAACGGGGTGCCTTCGGCGGTGCCCTGGATCTCGACGATGCCACCCTTGCCGGTCATGACGAAGTTGGCGTCGGTACCGGCGGCCGAATCCTCGAGATAGTCGAGGTCGAGCACCGGCTGGCCGTCATGGATGCCGCAGGAGATCGCCGCGACATGGTCCTTCAGCACCTTGTCGACCTTCACCATCTGGCGCGCTTCCATCCAGCGCAGGCAGTCGTGCAGGGCGATCCAGGCGCCGGTGATCGAGGCCGTGCGCGTGCCGCCATCGGCCTGCAGCACGTCGCAGTCGACGGTGATCTGCTGTTCGCCCAGCGCCTGCATGTCGACGACGGCGCGCAAAGAACGGCCGATCAGGCGCTGGATCTCAAGCGTGCGGCCACCCTGCTTGCCGGAAGAAGCCTCGCGACGCATGCGCTCGCCGGTCGAGCGCGGCAGCATGCCGTATTCGGCCGTGACCCAGCCCTTGCCGGAATTGCGCATCCAGCCCGGCACCTTCTCCTCGAGGCTCGCGGTGCACAGAACGTGGGTGTCGCCGAACTTGACCAGGCACGAACCTTCGGCGTGCTTGGACACGTTGCGCTCGAAGGAGATGGCGCGCATTTCGTCGAACTGGCGTTTGGAGGGGCGCATTCGGGCTCTTTCTCAGGGATATGGCAAATGTTGCCGGCTTGTAGCCCCACACCCAGCCGAGCGCAAAGGAAAACAGGCCGGCGGTGCGCGACGTGTTGTGTTCGGGCCGGCGCTGTCTATATCATTTCCGGCGGAGACCCAGAAGAAGATGACCAAAGCGGTTACCGACCCCAGCCTGCAGTCGCTCGACATGCGCTCGCGCGACATCTTCCGCCGCATCGTCGAATCCTACCTGCGCGACGGCGAGCCGATGGGCTCGCGCAACCTCTCGCGCATGCTGCCCTCGTCGCTCTCGCCGGCGACCGTGCGCAACGTCATGAGCGACCTCGAGCATCTGGGCCTCGTCTATGCGCCGCACATCTCGGCCGGCCGGCTGCCGACGCAGAAGGGACTGCGCTTCTTCGTCGACGCCTTCATGGAACTTGGCGACCTCTCCGACGAGGAGCGGCGCACCATCGACGCGCAGGTAAAGGCCTCGGGCGACGGCGCCTCGCTGGAGCACATGCTGACCGAGGCGAGCCAGATGCTGTCGGGCCTGTCGCGGGGCGCGGGCCTGGTGCTCGCCACCAAGAACGAGGTGCCGCTCAAGCACATCGAGTTCATCCAGCTGGAGCCCTCGCGCGCGCTCGTCGTGCTGGTGTCGCAGAATGGCGACGTCGAGAACCGCGTCGTCGAGCTGCCGCTGGGCGTCACCCTCTCGCAGCTGCAGGAAGCCACCAACTTCCTCAACGCGCATATCCGCGGTCGCACGCTGGCCGAGGCACGCACCGAGATCGCCCGCCTCAAGGAAGAGACGCGAGCCGCACTCGACACGCTGTCGCAGCAGCTGGTCGAAAAGGGCCTCGCCGTCTGGGCCGGCGCCGACAGCGGCCTGCCGGCGCGCCTCATCGTGCGCGGCCGCGCCAATTTGCTCGAGAACGTTACCGCCCAGGCCGACATCGAGCTGCTCAAACACCTGTTCGAGGACATGGAGACGCAGGACGGGCTGATCCAGCTGCTCGACCTCGCCGAGGAAGGCTCGGGCGTACGCATCTTCATCGGCTCGGAGAACCGCCTGTTCTCGCTTTCCGGCTCGTCGCTGGTGGTGGCGCCCTACCGGGACAAGGACGCCCGCGTCGTCGGCGCGCTCGGCGTCATCGGCCCGACCCGGCTCAACTATGCCCGCATCGTCCCGATGGTCGACTATACGGCGCAGCTCATTTCGCGCATGCTGAGATAGACCGTCACGCAGGAGGACCACATGGCGCTCGAACAGATCAAGGCCCAGATCGCGGTCCTGTTCCAGGAGATGGTCAACCAGCCCGAGGACGCGCACGAACTGCAGGAGCAGATCCGCGAAAAGCTCTCGGAGTTGCGCGCGCAGGGCCTGCCGCTGCCCGCGGATCTCGTGGAACTGGAGAAGCGCCTCGACGCGGATTTCTCCGAGCCGGATGAGTGAGCAGGTCGATTAGAACCGGCCCGACCTTGCGCTAGGCCTCGCGGCTCGACGGGCCGATCACCAGTGTGCCGTTCTCAACCTTCGCGACGATCTCACGGCCGGCCATGGCGCCCGTGAACTTGATGGTGACGCTGTCGTTGCTGCCCTCGAAGCGTACGGTGACCGTCCCGTCGTCATTGCGCGCGAGTGTGGCATTTGCCGGATCGAGCTGCCCGGTACCGTCGCTGCTGTAGCGGGTGATGTTCAGCGGCGCATTTGTTTCGACCGCATCGTTGCCGTCGCCTTCCGCCATCCTCAAGGTCGCTACCCGGCCGGCGGTGCTGTTGAGCCTGATCACGTCGTCGCCCTTGCCGCCCGTCGCTGCCAGGTCACGGCCGGACAATAGCAACGTGTCGTCACCGTCGCCGCCACCGGCCCCGACGCTACTGCCGGACAGGTGCAAGACGTCGTTACCGTCGCCACCTCCGGCGAATGCACCCCAATTGGCGGTGACGCGGATGGTGTCGTCGCCGTCGCCGCCGTCAAGACCGTACACGCTGCCGCCCGCCGAAATGGCGATCGCGTCGCGCCCTTGACCGCCCTCGACACCGACAACTCCGCGGGTCGTGGCAATGGCGATGGCATCGTCACCGTCACCGCCGTCGACCAGTTGCACCTCGTTTCGTGCGGAGATTGAGATCGCGTCCGCGCCATTGCCTCCGTCGACGATCCAGATCGAGCCTCCCGTGGTGATGGCTATACTGTCATTGCCATCTCCGCCATCGGTGCGCGTCACATTGCCCCCGCCCGCAATGGCGATCGTGTCGTTGCCGTCACCGCCCTGCACAAGATCGACCGCAGCTTCGAAGCCTGATTGAGGCCCGCTGCTCGCGAGGCCAAGCACGGAGATGTGGTCGTTGCCCTTTTCTCCCGAAACGCCCGTCACCCGGTCTCCGACGACCTGAATGATGTCGTTGCCGTCCGCGGCACCGACAGAAATGTGGTCCCTGTTCGAGGATACAACAGACAGGTAGAGGTTATCTGAACCTGATGCCCTGACCTGCGTAATGTGTCCGGCATCGTTATCTGCGCCGAAAACATATCGCTCGACCTCCATGCCGAGCGCATTGCCGCTCGAACTCACCGAAGCCCGGATGCCCTCCGACTCCACGAGGATGCGCATGATCGCCGAGACCGCGGCGCTGGGCGAGAATTTCAAGCCCGGCTGCGGCTGGATTCTGGCGGCATCAGTACCGGTCTGGTGGCCGCCGCGTGAATTCAATTGCTGCAGCAGACTGACTGACACGGACGTGTAGGAAATCGATCGATTGTCGATCTTCAGCATCGGTGCATCCCCAGGCGATCCGGCGAAGTCGCATAAGAACTTCCAGAGAACTGTCACCTGAAAATACTAAGGAAAAATAAACTGCATTATACGTGTCGAAGACATGCATGTACTTGCAGAAAATATAGGCAACAACTGGGAGATTCCCCTCCCGAAGGTCGCGGCGAAATTCTTGGAACCGCCTTTCAGAGGGAGGCCACAGGAGATGGCGACCCATCCCGATGTATTCGGGATGGAGCCAGGTTCCTAAATTGGCGGACATCCGGGCTAATGCAATGCGCCGCTGCGCCCGCCTTTGTGCGCCGCCGGGCGATCCCATCTGTTCCGTCTGGCTGCCAATGCTCTAGCCGAACTTCCGCTGCGCATCGAGCGCAAGCCCGAGGCCGACGCTGCCGAAGGCGTCGCCCTGCACCACCTTGGCGCCGGGGACCAGTTCGAGGATGCTCTGGCGCGCGAGCGGGATGGCGGTCGAGCCACCGGTGAGGAAGACGGCAGTAATGTCCTTAGCACCCACGCCGGCCTCGGCCAGGGTGTCGGCGACGGTGGCCGTCACCCGGCCGACCTCGGAGCGGATCGTGTCTTCAAGCTGCCCGCGTGTGAAGGACGCGGTGAAGCGGGCCGCGGGAAGCGCCACATGCACGGTCGCGCGGTCGGCGTCGGTGAGTTCGATCTTCGCCTTTTCGACGCGGGTGGCGAGCGCGTGGCCGAAGCGCTGCTCGACGACCTCGATCATGCGGTCGACGAGATCGGGCCGGGCCGCCTCGTAGCGGATCTGGCGCAGGTCGAGCATGGCCTTGGGGGTGTAGAGCAGGTTGATGCGCTGCCAGGTGGCGAGGTCGATGAAGTAGCCGGCGGGCAGATTGCGCTTGTTGTCCTTGGTCGGGGTCAGATAGCCGAGCTCGGGCATGACGTGCGCGATCGAGAGCAGGCGGTCGAAATCGGTGCCGCCGATGTGGACGCCGCGATTGGCCAGGATGTCGGCCTTGCGGTCGGCGGCGGCTGCACGCTCGGGCGAGACGCGGACGATGGAGAAGTCGGACGTGCCGCCGCCCATGTCGACGATCAGCGCCAGTTCCTCGCGGGTGACGGTACGCTCATAGTCGAGGGCTGCCGCGATCGGCTCGAACTGGAAATCGATGTGCTCGAAGCCTTGCGCGCGGGCGGCCTTCTCGAGCTCTCCCTGCGCCTCGGCATCGGCCTTGGCGTCCTCGTCGACGAATTGCACGGGGCGGCCGAGCACGACATTCTCGACCGGCTCGCCGACATGGCCCTCGAGCTTTTCCTTGAGGTGGCCGACGAACATGCCGATGATGTCGGTGAAGGCGATCTGGCGCTTCTTGATGCGGGTCTTTTCATGCACCAGCGAGGAGCCGAGCACGCTCTTCAGCGCGCGCATGAGGCGACCCTCGGCGCCGTCGGTATATTCGCCGATGGCCTGGCGGCCCATGGCGGTGTTGTCGTCCTCGAAGTTGAAGAAGATCGCCGACGGCAGGGTGACGCTCTCGCCTTCAAGCGCGACGAGGCGCGGGCGTCCGTTCTCGATCACGCCGACGGTGGAGTTGGAAGTGCCGAAGTCTATGCCGCCGTATGCCGGTCGCATCGTGTCGATCCTGAATTTTGCTGCGTGTGATCGGCGGCTCTCGAAATGTCGGGCCGCAGCGGGAACGTGCGCGTACACGACCGGGCGGCGAATGTCGATGTCCGGAGCCGCATTTCTGGAAAATGTGATCGCTGGCCCAATGGCGGCGACATTCACAGGATACGCGATCCGTGGCATAGAGCCTGCGATCAACCGACATATCCAGGCCGTTCCAATGACGCTTGCAGGATTTCTCGCCTATAGCGGCGCGCTGGCCGTTGCCGCCGCCATACCAGGACCGGGTGTGACCGCGCTGGTGGCACGTGCGCTCGGCTCCGGCTTCCGCTCGTCGCTCGCCATGTCGCTGGGGCTGGTGCTGGGCGACCTCGCCTATCTCACCGCCGTGGTGCTGGGGCTCGCCATGGTGGCGCAGTCCTTCGGCATGGTGTTCCTGGCGATCAAATGGCTCGGCGTCGCCTATCTCGCCTATCTGGCCTGGAATTTCTGGACCAGCGGCATCACGCCCGAGACCATCGAGGCGAAGAAGGGCAAGGACGGCTTCCTCGCCAGCCTGCTCGCCGGGCTGACGCTGACGCTCGGCAATCCGAAGACGATGATCTTCTACCTGGCGATCACGCCGACGGTGGTCGACCTCAGGTCGGTGACGCTGGCCGACTACGGCATCCTGGTGGCGATCACCGTCGTGGTGCTGATGGTCGTGCTGGTGCCCTATCTGGCGCTCGCCTCGCAGGCGCGCTGGTTCCTCAAGACGCCCAGGGCGCTGAAGGCACTGAACAGGACGGCGGCCGGCTTCATGGTCGGTGCGGCGGCAGCGATCGCGGCCCGCCAGTAGGGCAGCACTAAGGAACATTGTTCCCAAAAACCAGCGCTTCCCGGAACAGACTTCCGGGAAACGCTTCTAATCAGCAAGGCGCCCACTCGGAATTTGCCCGGCCACACCCTATCTTCTGGGCCGGCAAGGCATCACAGGCAGGGAGCGAACCACATGAACAAGCCCGTCACCTCCACGCGCGTACCCGGTCGCGGGCGCATCTTCGGTTCGATCACCGAGACGATCGGCGACACGCCGCTGGTGCGGCTCGACAAATTCGCCAGGGAAAAGGGCGTGGCGGCGAACCTGCTCGCCAAGCTCGAGTTCTTCAACCCGATTGCCAGCGTCAAGGACCGCATCGGCGTGGCGATGATCGAGGCGCTGGAGGCCGACGGCCGCATCGTGCCCGGCAAGAGCACGCTGATCGAGCCGACCTCGGGCAACACCGGCATCGCGCTTGCATTCGCCGCGGCGGCCAAGGGTTACAAGCTGATCCTCACCATGCCGGAGACGATGTCGATCGAGCGCCGCAAGATGCTGGCGCTGCTCGGCGCCGAACTGGTGCTGACCGAGGGCGCCAAGGGCATGAAGGGCGCAATCGCCAAGGCGGAGGAGCTGTCGCAGACCATCCCCGACGCCATCATCCCGCAGCAATTCGAGAACCCGGCCAACCCGGAGATCCACCGCCAGACCACGGCCGAGGAGATCTGGAACGACACGCAGGGCGAGGTCGACATCTTCGTCGCAGGCATCGGCACGGGCGGAACGATCACCGGCGTCGGCCAGGTGATCAAGAGCCGCAAGCCCTCGCTGCATGTCGTCGCCGTCGAGCCGGAGGCTTCGCCTGTGCTGTCCGGCGGCCAGCCCGGCCCGCACAAGATCCAGGGCATCGGCGCAGGCTTCGCCCCCAAGGTGCTGGACACCACCATCTATGACGAGATCATCAAGGTCTCCAACGAGGAAGCGGTGGCAAACGCCCGACTGGTGGCGCGCCTCGAAGGCGTGCCGGTCGGCATTTCCTCGGGTGCTGCCCTACAAGCGGCTGTTGTCGTCGGCTCGCGGCCGGAGAACGCCGGCAAGAACATCGTGGTGGTGATCCCGTCCTTCGCGGAGCGGTATCTTTCGACCGTGCTGTTCGACGGGCTGGGAGGCTGACCGGGCACGGGCTTTTGCTCTGAATTGCCCCTCACCCTTACCCGTGAAGAACGGGGAGAGGGAGGCGTGAACGGCTCCACTTATCCCTTCTCCCCGTCCTTACGGGGAGAAGGTGCCGGCAGACGGATGGGCGGCGGCGCGATATCTCGCCGGAAGACCTCTCTTCAGCCAGACGTCAAAACCCCTGCCCTCTTCCGCTCCAGGAACGCCCGCACCGCGGGATCGGTCTCAAGGCCGATGGCAAGGGTGTAGGCGCTGGCAGCCTCGTCCGAGCGGCCGACCATCGACAGCAACTCGGCACGGGCGGCCCAATAGGGCTGGTACTGGTCGAGCCTTGCGTCGCCGATCGCATCGAGCATCTCCAGACCTTTTGACGGCTTGCCGGCAAAGGCGATGGCCACGGCGCGGTTGACCGCGGCGACGGGCGACGCGGTGACCGTGGTCAGCGCCTGATAGAAGACCGCGAGTGCGGGCCAGTCGGTGCGGCCGAGGATGCGGCGGGCGGCGTGGACGGACTGGATCGCCGCCTCTATCTGGTATCGGCCCATGGATTCCAGGGTCCCGGCACGGACCAGGAGCGCGTCGGCCTCGGCGATGAGACCGGCATCCCACAACCCCGTGTCCTGGTCGGCGAGCGGCACGAAGGCGCCATCGGCATCGCGCCTCGCCGGCCGGCGCGCCTCGGCATGGAGCATCAGCGACAGAAGGCCAAGCGCCTCCGGCTCGTCGGGCATCAGGCCTGCTACAAGCCGCCCGAGCCAGATGGCCTCGGAGGCCAGGTTGCGGCGGCGGGATTCGGCGCCGCTGGCATCCGCCCAGCCTTCGGAGAAGGCGGCATAGATCGCCTCAAGGACGGCCGACAGCCGTTCGGCCATTTCCGGCCTTTCGGGAACGCGGAAGGGAATGCCGGCCTGGCGTATGCGCGCCTTGGCCCGCACCAGCCGCTGGCCCATGGTCGCCGGCGAGACGAGGAAGGCCGAGGCAATGGTGGCGGCATCGAAGCCGAGCACGGTCTGCAGGATGAGAGGCGCACGCACGGACGGATCGATGTCGGGGTGGGCGCAGGCAAACAGCAGGCCGAGGCGCTCGTCGGGCAGCTTGTCGCGCACGGCCTCCTCCTCCAGTTCCTCGCCGATCAGCCTGAGATGCGGCAGCGCCGCCTCGCGGACTGCCCTGCGACGGTGTCGGTCGGTCGTGCGCCGCCGGGCGACCGTCAAAAGCCAGGCCTCGGGGTTGGCGGGCACGCCCGACTGCGGCCAGCGGGTAAGCGCCTCGGCGAGAGCATCGGCGAGCGCGTCCTCGGCGCCGGCGACATCGCGCGAGCGGGCGGCGAGGAAGGCGACGAGCTTGCCGTAGCTCTGGCGGGCGGCCGTTTCGGCCGCCGCCCGCGCGCTGTCCGCGACGTCTGGCACTGTCAGCGTGTCTTCCAGATCGGGCGCACCTCAACGGTGCCCGTGCTGGCGCCGGGGCAGCGCGCCGCCCAATTGATCGCGGCGTCGAGGTCGGGAGCCTCGATGATGTAGAAGCCGCCCAGCTGTTCCTTGGTGTCGGCGAAGGGGCCGTCGAGGACTTCGGTCTTGTCGCCACGGACGCGGATGACAGTACCGGTGGCCGACGGGGTCAGCCGGTCGCCGCTGACCATGGCGCCGGCTTTGATGAGGGCGTCGTTGTAGGCCATGTAGGGTGCGGCCATCTCGTAGGCCTTGTCGGAGGGGGTCGCGGCCATTGCGGCCTCGTCGACGTGGATGAGAAGCATGTACTGCATGGTCATCTCCTGCGTTTGCCAGCACCGCATCATCGCGGGCTGAACGGATGTCGCGCTGGCCGGAGCGATTTCGACAGCCGTTCGGAAAAATTTGCAAGCGAGGGGCGACGGACCGGCTGGATCGGTGAAAATAGGCATGTGGCAGAGGCTATCCGCGCTTGAGAAGCCTGCCGGCACATGTCACATCACAAGCAACCGGTGCTGCACCGGCTGGGGGGAAGTGACATGCATAAGCTCTACACGCGCGCCGGCAGCGGCGGCTTTGTGGTCGAGGCTGCGCTGGAAATGGCCGGCGTGCCATACGAGCGCGTCGACGTGACCAAGGGCGTCGAGCCCGACGATCAGTTCCGTGAGGTGAGCCCGCTCGGCCAGGTGCCGGCCATGGTGCTGCCGGACGGGACCGCGATGACGGAATCGGCGGCCATCGCGCAGCTGATCTCCGAGAGCTACCCCTATGCGAGGCTGGCTCCGGCGACGGACGACGCAGGGCGACCCGACTTCCTGCGCTGGATGGCCTTCCAGACGTCCGTCATCTACCCGGCGATCCTGCGTATCTACTACGCGCCGCGATACACGACCGACCCCGCCGGTATCGAGGCGGTGAAAGCGGCGGCGGTGGCCGAGGTCGACCGGGCCTTCGGCATCGTCGACAAGGCGCTCGAAGGCCGGCAATGGCTGACGGGCGACCACATGTCGCTCGCCGACGTCTATCTGCTGATGGTCGTCTGCTGGCATCCCGAACCGCGCAAGGCGGAATCGGCCTGGCCTGACATCGCACGGGTCTGCGCGATGCTGCGCGACGTGCCGGTGATCAAGGACCTGAACGTCCGGCACGAGCTGTGGTGAGTGCGCAGGCGCGCTTGAACTGCGCGCCTTACGCCGAAGCATAGCAGTCGCTGCCGCCGAAGATGATCCTCGGGTCGCGATGCGTGCGGCTGTCTTGGGAGGCGTGGTGCCGGGCTCGCGCCGCCGGCAGGCGTATGCCTTAGAGGCGGCTGGAGGCAGCCCGGCGTTCGCCGCGCAGCGTGGTGCTGCGGTGGTCGACGGCCGGCCGCGAAATGCGGCTTTCGTGACGTCCGGTAACGGTCATGTTCAGTGGAGCGTTACGCGGGTCTGAAGCTTCTGCTCGCGACGTGCGCAGGCCGGGCCCGGGCCGCGCATGTAGTGGCGCTCGGGGCGATAGGTCGGCGCGAGGAATTCGCGGAATGCCGATGCGGCGTGAGTGAGTTGGTTCCAGATAGCCATTGTTCTTATCCCTGTCCGTTCGGAAGCCCGTTCCGAATGTGGAAGCGATGATAGCCGGCGGTTGTGAATCTTCGGTGAACGCCACGTTAATCTTCGTGTGAAAATGCGGCCGATCTTGACTGAAATGCGTTCTTTTCTGGGCATTTAGGCTGGATCGGCGCGCATTGGTTAACGTGTACCTTTTAGGGCACAGCTGTATCGGCCAATTGCCGTGAAACTATCCACAGGTTTCAGTCGCGTAACGCTGCGGAAACGGTGTTCGGCACCCGACCGACCGGCATCAGAGGAAGGTTTTTGCAAACGCCTTGCGGCCAGGCGGGGTGAACTCGACGGTTCGGCTGCCTGAAGGGCGGCGGGCCCATTTCTCGGCGACGATCTTGTCGAGGATAGCAGCCCCCAGCGAACCCGCGAGATGCGAACGGCGCACGCTCCAGTCGAGGCAGGCGCGGCACATCGGCCGGCGCGAGGCGCCGAGGTTCGAGGTGTCGATGCCTATGGCGGCGAAGAAGGATGGACCCGCCGGGCCCAGGTGTATGTGTTCGTCGTCCCGGACGACGATGCCGTCGGCGAGGAAGCGGTCGAGCATCGCCACCGCTTGGGCGCCGGCAAGGTGGTCGTAGCAGACGCGCGCCTCGCGCATGCCGGCGTCCTTGGGGCCCGGACGCGTGCGCGAGGGGCCGGCGCCGGCGGCGACGCCCATGAGCGCCTCCAGCATGGTGGCGACCTGCGGCCCGGCGAGCCCAAAGTAGCGATGGCGCCCCTGGCTGGCGAGCTTGAGCAGGCCGCCGTCGACGAGCTTGGCGAGATGGGAGCTTGCCGTGGGCAGGCCGACGCCGGCCTCCAGCGCCAGTTCGCTGGCGGTGAGCGCGCCGCCGTCCATCAGCGCCGTCAGCATGTTGGCGCGGGCGGGATCGCCGACCAGGCTGGCGATGCGGGCGATGTCCGGACCTTCCTTCATGGCGATCTCCATCTGCAGCAAGCGCGCGTGCATCATTCGATGTTAGTCGAAGCATCTTCGTCGGGCAATCCGTATTCTGGCAGCAGAAAGGAGATCGCCATGGCCAAGGACCTCGACATCGCAACGGCACCAGAGCGGCGTAGCGTGCTCGCCGGCCTGCGCTTCCTGATGCGTTGCTACGACCGGCACCTGCAGCGGCTCCATCTTTCCGATCTCGACGACAAGGCGCTCGACGACATCGGACTCACCCGCCGCGAGGTGGGGCGCGAATGTGCCAAGCCCTTCTGGCGCTGACCCTGCCTGACACATCCCACCAGGCCGATGCTTCGATGCCGGCCGAACCATTCCGCACAAAACTGGAGACTGACATGACCATCACCTGCTTCATCCGCTACGAGATCGATCCGTTCGGCAAAGAGGCGTTCGAGCACTATGCGCGCAACTGGGGCCAGGCGATCCCACGCTGCGGCGCCGACCTGATCGGCTATTTCGCGCCGCATGAGGGCTCGGCGACGACGGCATATGGCGTCTACTCCATCGACGACCTCGCGGCCTACGAGGCCTATCGGGCGCGGCTGGCGGCGGACCCGCTTGGCCGGGAGAACTACGAGTTCGCGCGGCGGGAGAAGTTCATCCGGCGCGAGGACCGGATTTTCCTGAAGCTGGCGTCCGGGCCGCATGCACTGGTGGTAAAGCCATGATCGCGGTGATCTTCGAGGTGGAGCCGGCGGAGGGCCAGCGCGACGCCTATCTCGGCATTGCCGCAAACCTCCGCCCGCTGCTCGACGACATCGACGGCTTCATCTCGATCGAACGCTTCCAGAGCCTCGCCCATCCCGGTCGGCTCCTGTCGCTATCGTTCTGGCGCGACGAGGAGGCGGTGACGGCGTGGCGAAACACCGAGGAGCATCGCGCGGCGCAGGCGGCGGGGCGCGGCGGGGTGTTTTTTGGCTACCGGCTGCGTATCGCCCATGTCGTGCGCGACTATGGGCTGACCGAGCGGGCGGAAGCGCCCGGGGACAGCAGGAGGGTGCATGGATGATGGAGTTGGCGCCGCCCCTCATCCCCTGCCGGACCTTCTCCCCGTAATGTCGGGGAGAAGGTCCGGCCGCAACGCTTACGCCCCCTCTCCCCGTCCTTCACGGGGAGAGGGTAAGGGTGAGGGGCAGCGCAGTCCTTACGCATTCCCTATCAGCACGCCCGCGGCGAAGACCAGCGCGCCGCCGAGCACCACCTGGAAGGTGGCGCGCAGGAAGGGCGTATCCATGTAGCGGTTCTGGATGAAGGCGATGGCCCAGAGTTCGAAGAACACGACGATCGCCGCGACCGTGGTGGCCGTCCAGAAATGCGGGATGAGATAGGGCAGCGCGTGGCCGAGGCCGCCGACAGCGGTCATGATTCCAGACGCTAGGCCGCGCTTGAGCGGTGAACCGCGCCCGGACAGCTTGCCGTCGTCATGGGCGGCCTCGGTGAAGCCCATCGAGATGCCGGCGCCGACGGAGGCCGACAAACCAATGAGGAAGGTCTGCCATGTATCCTGCGTCGCGAAGGCGGCCGCGAAGATCGGCGCCAGGGTCGACACCGACCCGTCCATCAGGCCGGCCAGGCCGGGCTGGACGTAGGTGAGGATGAACTGGCGGCGTTCGCTCGTCCGCTCCTCGTCCCTGACGTCCTCCGGCACGAGCTGATCGCCGAGGCGGTGGGCGAGCGATTCATGGCCCTGCTCGGCGGCGGCGAGATCGCCCAACAGCTTGCGGGTGGAGGCGTCGGAGGTGCGCTTGGCCGCCTCGATGTAGAATCGATGGGCCTGCCGCTCCATCTCCTCGGCCTGGTCGCGCACCTTGTCGATGCCGAGCGGTCGCACCAGCCAGTCGGGCTTGCGCTCGTAGTAGCCGCGCACATGCTCACGGCGGATCAGCGGGATGCGCTCGCCGAAACGCGTGCGGTGAAGCTCGATCAGGGATGCGCGGTGGCCGTCCTCCTCCTCGGCCATGGCGTCGAACACCTTGGCCGATTGCGGGAACTCGTCGCGCAGCCCGTCGGCATAGGCGCGGTAGATGCGGGCGTCGTCCTCCTCCGACGAGATGGCAAGCGCCACGATTTCCTGCTCGGAAAGGGAATCGAAGGCACGGCGGCCGAAGCCGAAGACACGGGAGAGCATGCTGATTCCTCAATTTAGAATGATTCTAAACTATGATCTGCCCCGATGCCGGTCAATGCGCCAGGCGCGCGAAAGCCTATTCCGCTTCATGGTCCAATGGTGGAAACCGTTGGCTTGTTATAGGCGAAGATGTGCTTATATAGCCTAACCTCCACTGATAGAGAGGTTCCCATGGCGGCCAAGCAGCATTCCCACGGCATCGATCCCAGGCCGATCCTCGAGCTGATTGCCAGCATCGAGGCGGACCTGCTGCGCCTCAAGCAGATGCTGGAGCCGATTCCGGAAAAATTCGACCCGGCCAACCCGCACAACAAGGCCAGCGACGGCAAGCTGACCGAGGAGGGCATCGAATGCTGCTACCGCATGTTCGACGAGGGCAAGACCCGCTATTCGGTGGCACGCGCGATGAAGATTTCCTTCGCGGCGGCCACGCACCGCTTCAACGCCTGGCGCAAGGCCGGCGGAGAGAGGCGGCAGCGGGCGTTGCTCGGCTAGCCGGCCCAGCTTTCAAGACGGCCTCGACAGCGAAAAGACGTCGAGGCCGTCGACATTCCGCTCGATGCAGTGCCAGCCGAGCCCTTCATAGAAGGCGGCCATGGCCGGCTCGGCGCAGAGATAGACCGTCGCAAAGCCCTGCCTGAAGGCGGCCTCGGCTGCGGCGCGGGTCAGGGCCGAGCCGATGCCCGTCCTACGCGCGGTCTCCTCGACCCAGACGGCCGCGACCCAGGGTGCATATTGCGGGCGAGCCTCGAGGTCGTTGTCGATCAGATGGGCGGTGCCCAGGAACATTCCCCCGTCATGGGCGACAAGCGCCATGGGGAGGCCGGTGGAGGAGAAGTTCTCATTGACCAGGCCTTCGAGGTATTCAAGCTCGACGCCCTGGTCGCGCCACCAGGCGCTCCAGATCCGCTCCGCAATCGTCGAAGCAAATTCCGGCCTGTCGCGAAGATCGGATATGGAATAGGTCTGGACAAGGTGGTCCTGCATGCGTCTTTCCGTCTGGCTGTTCTTCGAGCCGGTGGATTAATGTTGGCAGGACCAAGATCCAACGGCCAGACAGATCATTAAACGGAGCCAGACATGACGTCCGCACTTGCAACCTGGCAGTTCTGGGCGGTGCTTTCGGCCGTCTTCGCGGCACTGACGGCGATCTTTGCCAAGGTCGGCATCGAGAACATCAATTCCGACTTCGCGACGCTCATCCGCACCGTCGTGATCTTGCTGGTGCTGGCGGGCATCGTGACCGCGACCGGGCAGTTCCAGCCGCTCGGCGAGGTCTCGCGCAAGACCTACCTGTTCCTGATCCTCTCCGGCCTCGCGACCGGGGCGTCGTGGCTGTGCTATTTCCGGGCCTTGAAGCTCGGCAACGCGGCGCAGGTGGCGCCGATCGACAAGCTAAGCGTCGTTCTTGTCGCGGTGTTCGGCGTCGTCTTTCTTGGCGAGCGCCTTAGTACGGCCAACTGGCTCGGCGTCGCGCTGATCGCGGCGGGCGCGGTGCTGGTCGCCTACAAGGCGTGACGGCGGTGCCGCCCTGGTGGCGGCGTCGAGGCGGGAGATGAAGGCGTCGAAGCGATGCGGCATGACTGATGCTTTTGCCTCTGTTGGCGAATCCCTGTTCGAATCCGCGGCCGCGATTTGTTTCCCGCACTGTGGCAAAGCCATGGCAAAACCGATCACATCCTTTTGCAAGCCGGCCCGCGCCGTGCCAAACAGGGGCCGGAACCGTTCGACACAGGCGGAACGGTGAGCGGGGCGGCGTGCAGACAGGCGAAAACAAGCGGGTTTATGTCATCGGCCAGACCGAGATCGCGGCACGGCCGCTCGATCCGGCGCTGTATCTCGTGGCGACGCCCATCGGCAATCTCGGCGACATCACGCTGCGAGCGCTCGAAACCCTGGCGGCTGCCGACCATGTCGCCTGCGAGGACACGCGCGTGACCCGCGTGCTGCTCGACCGCTATGGCATCCGCCAGCGGCCGACCGCCTATCACGAGCACAATGCGACCGAGGCCGGCCCGAGGCTGATCGAGGCACTGGAGAATGGCAGGAGCGTCGCGCTCGTTTCCGATGCAGGCACGCCGCTGGTCTCGGACCCCGGCTTCCGGCTGGTCGAGCAGGCGCAGGCGCATGGCATCCGCGTGGTGCCGATCCCCGGCGCATCGGCAGTGCTGGCGGCGCTGACCGCCTCCGGCCTGCCTTCGGACGCCTTCTTCTTCGCCGGCTTCCCGCCGGTGAAGGACGGTCAGAAGCGGACGCGGCTCGAGGAACTGAAGGCCGTGCCGGGCACGCTGATCCTGTTCGAATCGCCGCGCCGGCTCGCCGACACGCTGGCCGCAATGAGCGAAGTTCTGGGAGACCGGCGGGCGGCCATCGGCCGCGAACTGACCAAAGCCTTCGAGGAGATCCGCACTGGCACGCTGGCGGAGCTTGCGGCGCACTATGCCGAGGCCGATACGCCGAAGGGCGAGATCGTCATCTGCGTCGCGCCGCCCGAGGCAAAGGCCGAGACGGCCGAGGACGTGGACAAACTGCTGCTCTCGCTCGCCAGCGAAATGCCCGCCTCGAAGGCAGCGGCCGAGGCTGCGCGCATGACCGGCCAGCAGAAGCCCGCGCTCTACCGCCGGCTGCTGGAACTCAGGGAAGGACCGCGTGACTGACCGGCTCGCCCGGCAGAAGGCGCACGCCCGCGGCCACCGCGGCGAATGGCTGGCGGCACTTGCACTGATGGTGAAGGGCTACCGGATCGTGGCCCGGCGCTACAAGACGAGGCTCGGCGAGATCGACCTGATCGCCCGGCGCGGCGACCTGGTGCTGATCGTCGAGGTGAAGGTCCGCAGGACCCTGCTCGAGGCGATGGATGCGCTCGGCTACGCCTCCGAACGGCGCATCGAGGCGGCAGCGGACCTCTGGCTCGCGCGCCAGCCCGACCATGGCCGGCTGTCGATCCGCTTCGACATGGTGGCGGTGCTGCCGCGGCGCTGGCCGGTGCATGTCGAGAACGCATTCCAGGGGCGGAACTGAGCGCAGGGCTTTACCCGGCGGGCCAATGACCTTAACAGCGCTCGCAAAGCCCGCGACGCGGGCAATCGCGGTGCGCGCCTGGCAAGGGCGCCTGATTTCCTGGAGAGTGCAATGACCCTTCCCGACCGGCTGAGCAACGACCCGCGCAGCCCCTTCTTCGATGGCGAGGTACTGGAGCGCGGCGTGGGCATCCTGTTCAACGGGCGCGAACGCGAGGACGTCAGCGAATATTGCGTCAGCGAAGGCTGGATCCGCGTGCCGGCCGGCAAGTCCAAGGACCGCTTCGGCCAGCCGATCACCATCAAGCTCAAGGGCACGGTCGAGCCGTTCGCGAAGCCCTGAGCGAGCAGGCCGGCCGGGTCAGGTCGTAGCGTCTGCCGAAGCGGTCACTCAGCCGGTGATGTCGAAACCCGCCGGCACGCCCGTCGCATCGGCCGGTTCGGGCACCACGCTGCGGACATCCGCGCCGCGCGGTCCCTGCCAGAGAGCTTCCAGCATCGACGCAACCGCATCGTCCTCACCGGCGATGAGCGCGCTGACCGAGCCGTCGCGCTCGTTGCGGACCCAGCCGCGCAGGCCGAGGCGCAGCGCCTCGCGCTGCGTCCAGACCCGGAAGCTGACGCCCTGGACGCGGCCGGAGATGCGGACGAGGACGGCGCGGGACGTGCCGGTCATTTCCAGTCTCCTTCGGGCGGTGCGGTGCGCACGGCATATGGGAAACTGACCATACCACCCCGCACCTGGACACGCGACGCCGGGCCGCCACGGGCAATGCCGTTCGAATGCGAAGGGCCGAAACGCGATTTCGCGAGCATGCTCTCGCACGCTACGCGGACCACTTGCCGCAACGTCAACCTTGGCACACACTCCCCGCCGCCAACGCCGAAGGAGGAGATCATGTGCCATCACTGCGTCATGGAATCCGTCAAGAACGGCATGCTCAGCCGCCGCAATTTCTTCAAGGGTGCCGTGGCCGCCGCGGGGGCCGCCACAATGGCCGCAGCGCTGCCGCCGCAGCCGCTTTTCGCCGCCGATGCGCCGACCAAGGCCCAGGACCTCACGCACGAGCTGTTTGACAAGTTCCCGACCTACTTCGGGGCCCAGCAGCTCTTCATCGAGCCGAAATTCACCTACGCCAAGGACAAATTCAACCTCAACGAATGGCGCATCAACGAGCACACCGGCACGCATATCGACGCGCCGCTGCACTTCTCGGCCGACGGCAAGTCGGTGGCGGAACTGCCCGTCGAGGATCTCGTCGCGCCGCTGGTGGTGATAGACATCCGCCCGAAGGCGGCGGAGAACGCGGACGCGCAGGTGACGCCCGACGACATCAAGGCCTGGATCTCGACCAATGGCGACCTGCCGCAGGGCGCGGTGGTGGCGATGCTTTCGGGCTGGGGAGACAACGTGGCGACGGACAAGTTCCGCAATCTCGGCGCCGACGGCAAGACGATGCACTTTCCCGGCTTCCACGTGGAGGCGGCGCAGTTGCTGATGGAGCAGCCCTCGATCAAGGCGATCGCCGTCGACACGCTGTCGCTCGACCACGGCCCATCCCCGGACTTCGCCGTGCACTACGCCTGGCTGCCGAGCGGCCGCTACGGCATCGAGGGCGTGGCCAATCTCGACAAGCTGCCAGCGAAGGGCGCCACGATCGTGGTCGGGGCTCCCAAGATACGCGGCGCAACCGGCGGACCGGCCCGGGTGTTTGCGCTGGTCTAGTCTAGCCCAGGCTCCGCGCCCCGGCGGCGGTTACCGCCTGCTCACCCGCATCGGCAGACCGCCCTGCGGCTGGGTGGTCAGCTTCTGCACCGGCCAAGGCTTGGTCTCGGGCAGCGTGTCGAAGCGGTAGCGCGACAGAAGGATGGCGAGTGCGATGATCGCTTCCTGCATGGCGAAGCTCATACCGATGCAGACGCGCGGCCCGGCGCCGAAGGGCAGGTACTGGTAGCGGTCGATCTTCTCGCGGTTGCCGGGGTGGAAGCGCTCCGGCATGAAGGCGTCGGGGCGGTCCCACAGCTTGCGGTGGCGATGCACGGTCCAGGGCATGACCAGAACCTGGGCCTTCGGCGGAATCTTGAACCCCTTGTACTCGTCTTCAACGATCGGCTCGCGGTTGATCGAGGGCGCCGGCGGATAGAGCCTCAGCGCCTCCTCGAAGGCCGCGCGCGTCAGCGGCATGGCGTCGAGCCACTTCACCGGATCCGGCTCGCGGGCCAGCACCTCGTCGATCTCGCGCTCGATGCGCTCGCGCTCCCAGGTGGCTTCCGCGAGGCAATAGATGGTCCAGCCCAGCGCCCGTGCCGTGGTCTCGTGCCCGGCGCCGATGAAGGTGATGATGTTGTCCTCGATTTCCTGGCGCGAGAGCCCGTCAGGCCCCTCGGCGCGGAGCAACAGGGTCAAGAAATCCTGCGGCACGGCGTCGGGATGCTTCGCCAGCTTCTCGCTGCGCATCGCCACCGTATCGGTGACGATCTTGCGGAAATAGGCCATGGTCTTGCGGCCACGGATGCGGGTGATGCGCGGCAGCCATTCAGGGGCGCGCAGAAGGTCGAGCGGGTCGACCCGGCCCATAGTCTCGAACAGGCGGTCGATCTCGTGGCCGAAGCTGCCCGCCTCGCCGGCGATCTCGCCGGAGAACAGGGTTTCGGCCAGAATCTCGTAGGTGAGCATGGTCATGTCCTGGGCGACATCGACCGGGCCCGTGGCATCGTCGTAGCGCTTGACGAAGTCGAGGGTGCGGGCGAGCATCGGGCCGGCGAAGCCGAAGATGTTGCGCGGCGTGAAGACGGGCGCCATGGCCTTGCGCGAGCGCTTCCAGACGTCGCCCTCGGCGGTCAGCAGCCCGTCGCGGAGGATGGGGCGCAGGATCATCTGGCGCACGGTCGCCATCTTGTAGTTCCTGGCGTTGTCCACCAGCACGTGACGGATGAGGCCGGGATCGTTGGCAATGACCAGCGGCCCGCCGATGCCGCCGACGCAAATCCACGGCTCATTGTAGGACGGCTCGCCCCACAGCTCGAGCGGGTTGCGGTAGACGATCCGCATCATCTCCAGTGTCGACGGCGGCTTCGTACGCGGCGCCGGGGCCGGCGGGACGAATGGGGCTGGATTGGTGTCCATGGACGGCTCCGCTTGTTCCTACAATGTAGTAACCGGACAAGCAGGCGTCCATGCGGCCTATGGGCCGGTCGTGCGGTCCAGCCGCCGAGATCGCCGCCAAGAAGGCGCTGATTACCGGAATGTGATCCGGTTACCTTTTGGTGCCTTCTTGCCACTGGAGGCTTCCGGCGACTATGTCGCGCCGGTCACCTTTTGATACTATCTGCCCAAGGACTGAAATCTTGAAACACCAGCTGAACATCGTCGTGGCCAGCACCCGCCCCGGCCGCGTCGGACCCGTTTTCGCCCGCTGGCTGGACGCCTATGCGCGCGAACATGGCAAATTCGAACCCGTGATC
>MEEF01000061.1 GCA_001724355.1 Mesorhizobium sp. SCN 65-20
ACGTCGACGGCAATCTTGTCTCCGGGCTTGACGCCCAGATGCTGCAACACTTCCTTGCGGAGCGTGACTTGGCCTTTGGCTGTATCAGTGAGAATGGTCATCGCAAACCTCTGCCCGAAAAGTAAGGCAATATTGCCTTACTTTCAAACAAGTCACGCCGTACCGAATGCGCTAGCGCCATGGTCGGCGCGGCCGACCATCTGGCGGAAGCCGGCGAACAACTCGCGGCCCATACCATATTCATTGGCCGACAAGTCGCACACGGGCGCCGGGCGTGAGGCGAGATCGCCGGCCTGCACCAGCACCTCGAGCGTGCCGGCCTCGGCGTCGAGCCTGACGATGTCGCCATCGTGGACGCGGCCGATCGGGCCGCCCTCGAGCGCTTCGGGCGTGACGTGGATCGCCGCCGGCACCTTTCCGGAGGCGCCCGACATGCGGCCGTCGGTGACGAGCGCGACCTTGTGGCCGCGATCCTGCAGCACGCCCAGCACTGTCGTCAGCTTGTGCAGTTCCGGCATGCCGTTGGCCTTGGGGCCTTGGAAGCGGATGACGGCGACGAAGTCGCGGTCGAGCTGGCCAGCCTTGAACGCGTCGTTGAGGCCCTGCTGGCTGTCGAACACTAGCGCCGGCGCCTCGATGATGCGCCGTTCGGGCTTTACCGCCGAGGTCTTGATGATCGCGTGGCCGAGATTGCCGCCCAACACCTTCAGGCCGCCTGTTGGCTGGAACGCCTTGGTGGCTGGCGCCAACACCTTTTCGTCCCCGCTCACCTTGGGTGCCGCCTCACGCACCACTGAGCCTTCGGCGCCGAGCTTGGCCTCCACCGCATAGGGGCGCAGGCCTTCGCCCCACACGGTTTGCACGTCCTCGTGCAGCAGGCCTTCGTCGAGCAGCTCGCGGATCAGGAAACCCATGCCGCCTGCGGCATGGAAATGGTTCACGTCGGAAAGCCCGTTCGGATAGACGCGGGCGAGCAGGGGAACTGCGTCCGACAGGTCGGAAATGTCCTGCCAGGTGATGCGGATGCCGGCGGCGGCGGCCATGGCGATCAGATGGATGGTGTGGTTGGTCGACCCACCGGTGGCGTGCAGGCCGACGATGCCGTTGACCACCGAGCGCTCGTCGATCATGCGTCCGACCGGCGTGTAGGCATTGCCGAGGGCCGTGATCGCCAGCGCCCGCTTGGTTGCCTCGCGGGTCAGCGCATCGCGCAACGGCGTGTTGGGGTTGACGAAGGACGCGCCTGGCGTGTGCAGCCCCATGATCTCCATCAGCATCTGGTTGGAGTTGGCCGTGCCGTAGAAGGTGCAGGTGCCGGGGCCGTGATAGGACTTGGACTCGGCCTCGAGCAGTTCGGCGCGGCCGACCTTGCCCTCGGCATAGAGCTGGCGGATCTTGGCCTTTTCGTCGTTGGGCAGGCCCGAGGTCATCGGCCCGGCCGGTACGAACACCGCCGGCAGGTGGCCGAAGGTCAGGGCTGCAATCACCAGGCCCGGCACGATCTTGTCGCAGACGCCGAGATAGACGGCGGCGTCGAACATGTTGTGGCTGAGCCCGATGGCTGCGGCCATCGCGATCACGTCGCGCGAAAACAGCGACAGCTCCATGCCCGGCTGTCCCTGGGTGACGCCGTCGCACATGGCCGGCACCCCGCCAGCCACCTGGGCGATGCCGCCGGCCTCGCGTGCCGCGTCCTTGATCAGCTGCGGGAAGGTCTCGAACGGCTGATGCGCCGACAGCATGTCGTTGTAGGAGGTGATGATGCCGAGGTTGGGCACCTTGTCGCCGCCGAGCGCGACCTTTTCGGAAGGGCTGCAGACGGCGAAGCCGTGGGCGAGGTTGCCGCACGACAAAACGCCCCGGTTGGCGGTCTTGCCCGCCGCGTCGTCGACGCGTCCGAGATAGATCTCGCGGCTGACCTTCGAGCGCTCGCGGATACGATCGGTGATGGCTTGGATGTCTTTCCTGGCGGTCATGGCCTTCGTCCTTTCGCCTCGGTGCCCGAGTTGGGAGGAGCCTCGGGCGGATGCATGGGCCAGGCGGCGGCGATGCGCCCGGGCATACGGAATTTCGGCATTCAGGACGCCGCCAATCCATTGGGATGCGCGGCGCGGAGGGCGCCCTTGTCAGGGCGCCCAGTAGATCTCGGCCGCTCGCGGCGCGCGGTCGAGCACGGTGCGGATCGGCAGCGGCTTTTCGGCGGCCCCAAGTGCAGCCTCGATCACGCTGCGCTTCTCAGTGCCTTCGATATGCACGGCCACCAACTCGGCGCCGACCAGTGCCGGCAGCGTCAACGTCAGCCGAGCCTCGCCGGCACTTTCGGAATGCACGGGCATGACTAGGCGGGCCGATGCGGGGTCGAGCAGGGCTTCCAGCCCTTGCGCGTCCGGGAAGAACGAGGCCGTATGGCCGTCGCCGCCCATGCCGAGGATCGCTGCATCGAGCGGCCAGGGCAGGGGCTTGAGTTCGGCGTCCGCAAGGTCGGCGCCCTTCTCGACAGTCGCAGCCTCGTGGAACAGCGGAGCGAAGCGGGCAGCGGCTGCTTCGTTCTGAAGCAGGTTGGCCCTGGCAAGCGCTGCGTTCGAACGCGGCGAACTCTCGGGCACGAAACGCTCGTCGACCAGCGTCACGATGACCTTGCTCCAGTCGAGCGTTTCCTTCGACAGCGCGGCGAAGAAGCGGCCGGGCGTGGTGCCTCCCGACACGGCGAGAAAGGCCGTGCCGCGGCGGGCGATGGCTGCTCTCAGCCTGTCGGCGACCCTGGCGGCAAGGCCTGCCGCCAGCTCGTCGCGCGTCCCGAACTCGTTCCAGCGTGGCGCGGCCATGGCGTCAGATGCTTTCGTGCCAGGTGCGGCCGTCGCGCTCGATCAACGCGATCGAGGCCGACGGACCCCAGGTGCCGGCGGTATAGCCCTGTGCTTCCTGGCGGCTGCCTTCCCAGGCGTGCTGGATCGGGTCGATCCACTTCCACGCGGCCTCGACCTCGTCGCGGCGCATGAACAGCGTCTGGTTGCCGCGCACGACGTCCATGATCAGGCGTTCGTAGGCATCGGGCGCGCGCCCGTCGAAGGACTGCGCGAAGATCATGTCGAGTGGAATCTGGCGCAGCCGCATGCCGCCCGGGCCCGGATCCTTGATCATGATGTACTGCTTCACGCCCTCGTCGGGCTGCAGGCGGATGACCAGCTGGTTGTTGAAGATAGGTCCAGCGCTTTCGCCGAAGATCGAATGCGGGATCGGCTTGAATTCGATGACGATCTCGGAAACGCGCGAAGCCAGACGCTTGCCGGTCCTCAGGTAGAAGGGCACGCCGGCCCAGCGCCAGTTGGCGATCTCGGCCTTGATGGCGACGAAGGTCTCGGTGTTGCTCTCCGCGCCCAGTTCCTCGACGTAGCCCTTCACCGGGCCGCCGGCGGATGCGCCGGCGCGATACTGGCCGCGTACCGTGTGCTTGGGCGCCTCGTTGCCGTTGATGCGCTTCAACGAATTGAGCACCTTCAGCTTCTCGTCACGCACCGCATTGGCCTCCATCGAGGCAGGGGCCTCCATGGCGACCAGACAGAGCAACTGCAGCATGTGGTTCTGCACCATGTCGCGCAGTGCGCCCGCCTTGTCGTAGTAGGTGACACGGTCCTCGAGGCCGACGGTCTCGGCCACGGTGATCTGCACATGGTCGATATGGGCCGAGTTCCACAGCGGCTCGTAGAGCGCGTTGGCGAAGCGCAGAGCCATCAGGTTCTGCACCGTCTCCTTGCCGAGATAGTGATCGATGCGGAAGATCTGGTGCTCGCCGAAATCGTCGCCGATCGTGTTGTTGAGCGCCCTGGCCGACTCGATGTCGCGTCCGATCGGCTTCTCGACGACGATGCGCGAGTCCGCCGTGACCAGCTTGTGCTCCTTTAGATTGTCCGAGATGTCGCCGAACAGGCTGGGCGCGACCGCGAGGTAGAACACGCGGATGCGCTTGCTGTCGGCCAGCGACTTCTTGAGGTCTTCGAAGCCGTCGCCCGACTTGGCGTCGATGGTGATGTAGCTCAGCCGGTCGAGGAAGGTCTTGAGTTCGGCTTCCTCGATGTACTCCGGCTTGACGTGGTCGGAGATCGCCTTCCTGGCGAAGGCCCGGAACTCCTTGTCGTCCATCTTGGTGCGCGAGGCGCCGATGATGCGCGTCGGCTCGGAAAACTGATGGTCGCGCTGGCGATGATAGAGAGCCGGCAGCAGCTTGCGTTCCGACAGGTCGCCGGTGCCCCCGAAAATGATGAAGTCGAAAGGATCGACGGGGATGATCTGGCTGGTCATGGTCTTTCCGTTTTCATGACGGTCGTCGGATTGCCGACTGTATAGTCTAATCGATTTAAAAGCGCCAGCCCTACCGGAGGCGCCACGGTGTCACAGTGCCAAAATCGTGCGCGGCTGTGCCCGCCCAACATAAGGCTTTCGCGAGCGAAAGCCAAAGAGCGCAACAGCCATGCCTGCTTATGTCGCGGGCACAGAGTGCGCCGAGCATTGCGGCAGCGCTCAGTGGCAGCTAGACCGGTTGGAGCACGAACTGACGGGGCGGAAAGACATGCGACTGAAGGACAAGGTAGCGATCATCACCGGTGCGGCGGCCGGCTTCGGCGAGGGAATGGCCAGGCGCTTTGCCGAGGAGGGCGCCAAGGTGGTCGTAGCCGACGTCAACGCCAAGGGCGCCGAGCGCGTCGCCGCCGCGATCGGCGAGAACGCCATCGCGGTCACGAGCGACGTCTCGATGAAATCGGAATTCGACGAACTCGTCTACGAGACCATGGGTGCCTTCGGCCGCATCGACATCATGGTCAACAATGCCGGCTTCACCCATCGAAACGGCGACATGCTCGAGGTCGAGGAGGACGTGTTCGACCTGATCACCGCCGTCAACATGAAGGCGATCTATCACGCTGCCCGCGCCGTGGTTCCGATCATGGAGCGGCAAGGTGGGGGCGCGATCCTCAACACGGCGTCGACCGCGGGGCTGCGGCCGCGCCCCGGGTTGACCTGGTACAACGCTTCCAAGGGCTGGGCGATCTCAGCCACCAAGTCCATGGCGATCGAACTGGCGCCGAAGCAGATCCGCGTCAATTGCCTCTGCCCGGTCGCCGGGGAAACAGGCATGCTGGAGAAATTCATGGGTTCCGACACGCCCGAGATGCGCGAGAAGTTCCGCACTTCGATTCCGCTCGGACGCTTCTCGACGCCGCTCGACATCGCCAACGCCGCGCTGTTCCTGGTCTCGGACGAAGCCTCGCTGATCACCGGCGTGGCGCTCGAGGTCGACGGCGGGCGCTGTATTTGAACCTCTTCTGCCGCGAGGTAACCGCGTCTCGACCCGAAATCGAGGCCATGGCGCTTGACCGGCTGGCCTTAAACCCTATTCCAATGGCGCAAAACCGATAGGAAACGCCATGAACAGGGTTGCGATCAGCGGTACCGGCATCTTCACGCCGGAGGAAATCATCACCAACGCCGAGTTGGTGGCCTCCTATAACGAGTATGCTCACCGCCAGAACATGCTCCACGCCGATGCGATCGAAGCCGGCGAGCGCGAACCGATGCCGATGTCGGCGGAGGAGTTCATCGTCAAGGCGTCCGGCATCGAGCGCCGCCACGTCATGTCGAAGTTCGGCATCCTCGATCCCGGCATCATGCACCCGGTGCTGCCCGAGCGCGCCGAGGAAGAGCTGTCGCTGATGGCCGAGATTTCGGTCAAGGCGGCTGACGAGGCGATGAAGAAGGCGGGCCTCACCGCCGCCGACATCGACGCCGTCATTTGCGCTGCCTCCAATCACGAGCGCGCCTATCCGGCCATCGCCATCGAGGTGCAGCAGGCGCTCGGCATCAAGGGTTTCGCCTTCGACATGAACGTCGCCTGTTCGTCGGCGACGTTCGGCATCCAGCTTGCCGCCGACATGATCCGCACTGGCTCGGTCCGCGCGGTCCTGATGGTCAATCCCGAGATCACCTCCGGCCACCAGGAATGGCGCGACCGCGACTGCCACTTCATCTTCGGCGACGTCTGCACCGCGGTCGTCTTGCAGCGTGCCGACGAGGTGAAGTCGGACAACGCCTACGAGGTGCTGGCAACCCGTTGCCTCACCGAATTCTCCAACAACATCCGCAACAACAACGGCTTCCTGCGCCGCACCCGCGAAGGCCACATGGTCGACCGCCGCGACATGCAGTTCCACCAGGAGGGCCGCAAGGTCTTCAAGCAGGTGGTGCCGATGGTGGCCGAACTGATGCTCGGCCACCTTGCCGACCAGGGCATCGAGCCGCAGAGCCTGTCGCGGCTTTGGCTGCACCAGGCCAACAAGGGCATGAACGACCTGATCGGCGCAAAGGTGCTAGGCCGCGAGCCGAGCCGGCAAGAGCAGCCCAATGTCCTGCAGGACTACGCCAACACCTCGTCGGCAGGCTCGATCATCGCGTTCTCGAAATACTCCGACGACCTGCCTTCAGGCAGCCTCGGCGTCATCTGCTCCTTCGGGGCGGGCTATTCCGCCGGCAGCGTGATCGTCCGTAAGCTCTGACGATGGCGGGTCCGGCTTCGACAATCGGGCCGCGGACATGAATGCGAAACGGCGCGCCCCAGTGTTGAAGCGCGCCGCTTCCGAAAAAGTGTAGAACAGATCGCCGCAGTAGCGACGGTTTACTGGCAAGGCGCCTCATAGGTCACTGGCCTGCCGGAGGCGTCATACATGGGCCGGCCGCGGCTGTCGTAACGATGATAGCGGCATTGGCCGGGGGCGGTGCCCGCGCCGATCATCGCGCCGGCGAGACCGCCGATCACGGCGCCTGCCACTGTCGAGCCTGTGTCGCCGCCGATCGCCTGGCCGACGAGCGCGCCACCCGCCGCGCCGAGGGCGCCGCCGCCGACCGCGCGTTCCTGTGGGGTGTTGCAAGCCGCAATAGCGATCCCGGCGAGGGAAAGGGCTGCCGCCGTAACAAGGAAATTCGCCATAAACTCAACTCCTTAGGTTCAGCACGACAAAACGCTAGCATGGCAGGCCGGCCATGCCTAGTAACCTTGCGCGGAAAGGTTGATGCGGATTGATGGCGGAGACGCGAGTCTGCGCATCCGCCTCATGCATTCTCTGATGTTGCGGGCGCGCGGCGCAACCAGGCCGCGCATCAGCCTCGTTGTGCTGCCTGCTCGTCGCGCAGGCGCTGGACCTCGCGCTGCTTGTTGACCAGCGACGCAGCGATCACGCCGATTGCCACGATGCCGATCAGAATGGTGCAGGCGGCGTTGATTTCCGGCGTCACCCCCAGCCGGACCTGGCTGTAGATCTTCATGGGAAGCGTGGTCGCGCCCGGACCCGAGGTGAAGCTCGATATCACCAGGTCGTCGATGGAGAGCGTGAAGGCAAGCATCCAGCCCGAGATGATGGCCGGCAGGATGACCGGCAGCGTGATCTGGAAGAAGGTCTTCACCGGCGGCGCGCCGAGGTCCATGGCGGCCTCTTCCAGCGAGCGGTCGAAGCTGACCAGTCTCGACTGCACGACCACCGCGACGAAGCACATGGAAAAGGTGATGTGGGCGAGCGTCAGCGTGAAGAAACCGCGGTCGAATCCAACGGCGACAAACAGCAGGAGCAGCGACAGGCCGGTGATGACCTCGGGCATGACCAGCGGCGCGAACACCATTCCGGAGAACAGCACCCTGCCGCGGAAGCGCGTGTAGCGCGTCAGGGCAAGTGCGGCGAGCGTGCCGAGTACGGTCGCCAGCGTCGCCGAGATCAGGCCGACGCGGATCGTCACCCACGCGGCGTCCATGAGCCCCTGGTTCTGGAACAGCGAATAGTACCATTTGGTCGAGAAGCCGCCCCAGACGGTGACGAGCTTGGACTCGTTGAAGGAAAAGACGACCAGCAGCACGATCGGCAGATAGAGGAAGGCAAACCCTAGCACGATCGCCGTGATGTTGAAGCGGCTCCACGTTGCGTTCATGTCAGCGTCCCTGTTCCTGGGCGCGGGCCTGCGCCTGCTGGAAGAACATGATCGGCACGACCAGCAGCAGAAGCAGGATCACCGCCACGGCGGAGGACACCGGCCAGTCGCGATTGGAGAAGAACTCGTTCCACAAGGTCTTGCCGATCATCAGCGTCTGCGAACCGCCGAGGAGGTCCGGAATGACGAACTCACCGACCGCCGGAATGAATACCAGCAGGCAGCCCGCGATGACGCCGGGCAGGGACAACGGGAAGGTGATCTTCCAGAACGCCGTCGTCGGCGGGCACCCCAGATCCTGTGCCGCCTCGATCAGCGAATAGTCCATCTTCTCCAGCGACGAATAGAGCGGCAGGATCATGAACGGCAGGTAGGAATAGACGATGCCGATGAAGATGGCGGTGTGGGTGTTCAGGATCACCAGCGGCTGGTCGATGATGCCTGTCGCCAGCAGGAACTGGTTGAGCAGGCCTTCGGGCTTTAGGATGCCGATCCAGGCGTAGACCCGGATCAGGAAGCTCGTCCAGAACGGCAGGATGACCAGCATCAAGAGCGTCGGGCGAATGGAGGACGGCGCGCGCGCCATGCCGTAGGCGATCGGGTAGCCGACCAGCAGGGCGAGCAGGGTCGAGATGCCCGCGATGATCACGCTGGAGATGTAGGCGGTGTAGTAGAGCGGGTCTTCGGTCAGCCAGACGTAGTTGTCGAAGGTGAACTCGCTGAACTGGGACAAGAGCCCAGACAGTCCATCCGACAGGCTCAGCACCGGCGTGTAGGGCGGCATCGCGATCGCCGTCGTCGACAGCGAGATCTTGAACACGATGAAGAACGGGACGAGGAAGAAGACGAGCAGCCAGACGTAGGGGACGAGGATGACGAGGCGGTTGATGACGGCTGAAGTGAGGCCCTTCATCGCTGCACCTATCGCGTCAGCAGGACGCCGGCATCCTGCCGGAACGATATCCAGGCCCTGTCGTCCCAGCTCAGCGGGTCTTCGGTGGCGCGGGTGGCGTTCAGCGAGCTTGCCTTGATCACCTGGCCGTTGCCGAGCTTGACGTGGAAGATGGTCATGTCGCCGAGATAGGCGATGTCGTAGACTTCGCCCTCCATCAGGTTGTCGGCACCTTCGGGCTTCTTCGAGGAAACCCGGATCTTCTCCGGACGGATGGCAAATGCCACGTCCGCCCCGACTGTCGTATCGGCGGCGTTGGCGGTGTGGATCGTCAGCCCGCCTGTCCCGGCGATGGTCGCGCTGGCGCCGTTGCGCGCGGCGACCTTGCCCTCGATCATGTTGATGTTGCCGACGAAATCAGCGACGAAGCGCGAACCGGGGGCCTCATAGACCTCAGCCGGCGTCGCTACCTGCATCACCTCGCCCTTGTCGAGGATGGCGATGCGGTCGGCCATGGTCATGGCCTCTTCCTGGTCGTGGGTGACGATGACGAAGGTGAGGCCCAGCGTCTGCTGCAGGTCCATCAGTTCGAACTGGGTTTCCTCGCGCAGCTTCTTGTCGAGCGCGCCGAGCGGCTCGTCGAGCAGAAGGACCTTGGGGCGCTTGGCGACGGCGCGTGCGAGCGCCACGCGCTGGCGCTGGCCGCCTGACAGCTGGTGCGGCTTGCGCTTGGCGAACTGCCCGAGCTTGACGAGCTTCAGCATCTCGCCGACGCGTTTCTCGATATCGGACTTGGACATGCCGTCCTGCTTGAGCCCGAAGGCGATGTTCTGCTCGACCGTCATGTGCGGGAACAGGGCGTAGGACTGGAACATCATGTTGACGGGCCGCTTGTAGGGCGGAATGCCGCGCAGATCCTGCCCGTCGAGCAGGATCTGGCCCTCGGTCGGCTCCTCGAAGCCGGCGAGCATGCGCAGGAGCGTGGACTTGCCGCAGCCCGAGGCGCCGAGCAGCGCGAAGAACTCGCGCTCGTAGATCGATAGCGACAGGTTGTTGACGGCCGTGAAATCGCCGAAACGCTTGGTGACGTTCTTGAATTGAATATACGGCTTGGCGCCGGGCTGGTTCCAGGGCGCAAAGTCCCTGCGTATGTTGCCGAGCGATTTCATCTGCTTCTCCGTCCCTTGCCCCCAAAAGCGCGGAATCCCGGCGCCAGTGGCGCCGGGATAGGCTTCGATCGTTACTGTCCGGTGACGATCTTGGTCCAGCTGCGTGTGATCAGGCGCTGGGTCTTGGGGTCGTAGGGCGACACCGTGAACAGCTTCTGGAGCGTCGCGTCATCGGGGTAGATCGCCGGATCTTCGATGATGTCCTTTTCGATGAACTGCTGCGACGCCTTGTTGCCGTTGGCGTAGTAGATGTAGTTCGAGGCCTTGGCGGCCACCTCGGGCTTCATCATGTAGTTGATGAACTCGAGCGCTTCGGGGACGTGCTGCGCGTCGGCGGGGATCGCCATCTGGTCGAACCACATCTCCGCGCCTTCCTTCGGCACGACGTAGTCGACGACGACGCCCTGATCCGCCTCGGCCGCGCGGTCACGCGCCTGGAACACGTCGCCCGACCAGCCGACGGCCACGCAGATGTCACCGTTGGCGAGCGCGTTGATGTATTCCGACGAGTGGAACTTGCGGATGAACGGCCGGACCTTGAGCATCGTCTCTTCGGCCTTGGCGATGTCTTCCGGCGAGCGGCTTTCCGTATCGATGCCGAGATAGCGCAGTACCGTGGGCAGCATGTCGGTGGGCGAATCCAGCATGTAGACGCCGCAATCCTTCAGCTTGGCCATCTGCTCCGGATTGAAGACCACGTCCCAGCTGTCGATCTTGTCGACGCCGAGCGCTTCCTTGACCTTCTTCTCGTTGTAGCCGATGCCGACCGTGCCCCACATGTAGTTCACGGAATACTCGTTGCCCGGGTCGTACTTGGCCGTACGCTCGCTGACCACGTCCCATTCGTTGGAGAGGTTCGGCAGCTTCGATTTGTCGAGCTTCTGGAACACGCCGGCCGTGATCTGGCGGGCGAGGAAATTCGCGGTCGGGACGACGACGTCGTAGCCGCTGCCGCCTGCGAGAAGCTTGGTCTCGAGGATCTCGTTGGAATCGAAGACGTCATAGACGACCTTGATGCCGGTTTCCTTGGTGAAGTCCTCGATGATCGAAGCGTCGATGTAATCGGACCAGTTGTACACGTTGACGACGCGCTCCTGGGCGCTGGCAGCGGTCGTCACAGCGATCAGGGCTGACGCGGCGGTCAGCCACAACGCTCTGCAGTTCATGGTGTTCTCCTTTTGCGGGCGCGCTTGTGCTGCGCCCTTCTCCCTGGGCAGATCTGGGTGATAAGGGTAGCGCTCCCGCCGGCCAGCGGCGCTGCGCGAACATACTGGCGATTTGCGTCTCCGGACACCGAAGCCCCGGCAGTGAGACCTTGCAAGATAGGCCTGTATTGTTGTTACCCTCTGCCGCAGCCTGCCCGCCAGACCTACGCATTGTCAATGGTAAACAGCGGCCCGTTCAATTGGGGGTTGGTACACCTGTGACGCCCGGCTTCTCGACCCGGGTGTGGCGCTTGAACTCCAGCGCCAGGTGCACGATCAGCGCGACAAAGATCACGCCGCCGCCGACGATCGTGCGGGTCGAGGGCACCTCCGCGTGGATGAGCCAGACCCATATCGGGCCGAGCAGAGTCTCGAAGGTTCCAAGCAGCGCCACGATGGCTGAGGGGACGAGCCGCGCGCCGGTGGCGAACAGGGCGAGCCCGAGTCCGAGATTGACGGCGCCGAATGCAAACAGGAAGCCCATGTCGTGCGGCGACACGGCGAAGGCAGACGCCTGCGATGCCGCGAGCGAGGCGGCGAAGATGGTCCCGAGGCAGGTGGCGGGGGTCATCCGGACATGTGCGAAGCGGCGTGTGATCACGGTCGCCGTCGAAAAGGCAACCGCGATCAGCAGGGCCAGGCCGTCGCCGATCGGCGAAACGTTGCCGCCCAGCGATTCCGAAACCATGATCGCAACGCCGCTGATCACCGCGGCGATTGCCACCCAGGTGCCGACGGACACGCGCTCGCCGAAGAGCGCCCACGCAAGCAGTGCCGCGAGCAAGGGCACGCCCGCCTGCATGAGCACGATGTTGGCGACCGTCGTATAGGCGAGCGCCACGACAAAAGAAGTCGAGGCGATGCAGAAGCAGGCTGCCACGAGCAGGCCGGGAAGGCCCATGTCGCGAAACAGCTTCAGCGTGCCGCGCGGCCCGTCGCGCCAGGCCATGAAGGCGAGCAGGAACGCAGCCGCCCAGAACGAGCGCCAGAACACCACTGTCCAACTGTCGGGCGCCTCGATGAAGCGGGCGATCGCGCCGCCCAGGCTCCACATCACCGCCGACAGGAACACCAGGAGCATGCCGATGCGCTGTTCGCCGTCATGCGAGGCGGCGGCCGCCGGGCGGAGATGTGATGCTGACGCCTGTTCGCTCATGAGAAGTGTCGCCCGGTTCGAAACACTCGCGGATCAGCCGCGCGTGCCATCCACTAGTCAGGCAGTTCAAATTTCGCGAGGTCCAGCGCTTCTATCCCATTAGGTCACTCGAATGAAGCTGCGGACGCGACAGCCAAGGCGCACGACGCGACAGCCGGGCTGCATTCCGGGGAGGGCTCATGGCGGGTCATTGAAACCGCTTGCCCCGCCCGATACACGCTCGCCCGAACACGAAGGCGGGCTCGATTCGGCCGGACCGCGGCGGTCGGCAACAGATCTGCAACGTTTCGGCCCTAATGAGCCTGACTGGGCACGGGGATCGCACATGCTGACTGTCATCAATTGCATCGCATTCGCGCACGACTACCGGTTCGTGGCCGCAGCGCTGTTCATCTGCGCCGTCGGCTGCGCCGTCACCATTCGTCTCTTCGCGCGCGGACGCCGGGCCGAGCGGGCAAAGCGCGCGGCGCTGATCCTCATGGCCGGCCTTGCCGGCGGCATGACGATCTGGACGACGCATTTCCTGGCGATGCTGGGCTTCATCCCCAATGTCGAGCATGGCTTCGAGCCGATCTTCACAATAATGTCCCTGGCCGTAGCCATCGCGACGTCGACCTCGGGCCTGTATTTCGCGGCAAGCCGCCGCACCGGCCCCATGGTCGAGTTCGGCGGCTTCGTCCTCGGCAGTGGCATTGCGGTGATGCACTTCCTCGGAATGCGGGGCTTCGTCGTGGCCGGCACTGTCGACTACGACACCACGCTCGCGGTCGCCTCCATAGCCGGTGGTGCCGCACTCGGCATGCTCGCCACCAACCGCGTCGCCGACGGCAACGGGCGCAAGAGCCTCGTCATCGCCACTGCCGCGCTCATCCTGGCCATCGGGTTCATGCACTTCACCGCCATGGGTGCCGTGCAGATCACGCCCGACGCGCGGGTGGCGGTACCCGCCCAGGTCCTGTCGGACGGGGTGATGGCCATTCTCGTGGTTTCAGTCACCATCCTGGTCATGCTGCTGGGCATGGCGACCTACATGGCCGAGGAGCAGGGCGAAAAGGAAGCCGTCGCGCACTACAGGCATCTTGCGCTGCACGATCCCCTGACCGGCCTGCCGAACCGCGCCGCCGCAACCGACGAGCTTCCGCGCCTGCTCAAGGCGGCGGCCGGCACGTCCCTGGCAATCATCGCGGTCGACCTCAACCGCTTCAAGGAGATCAACGACGTCTACGGCCATGCGGCGGGCGATGCCGTTCTTACCCAGACCACTGAGCGCATGCGTGCCACGCTCGCCCCGGGCGAGTTCTTCGCCCGTATCGGCGGCGACGAGTTCCTGGCAGTCAAGCCGTTCACGCGGGAGAACGAGATCGAGGAGTTCGCGGCACGGATCGCGGATGCGTTTTCGCGTCCCAACGAACTCGGCAAGGCGACCTTCCAGACCAGTGCGGCCATCGGCATCGCCGTCTACCCCAGGGACGGCGACAACATCGACGAACTCACCATGCGGGCCGATCTTGCGATGTATCGGTCGAAGAAGAGCCAGTCCGGCGCCTGGTGCTGGTACGACGCCGACGCCGATGAGGACGGCCGGCGCCGCGGCCAGATCGCCATCGGCCTGCGCAGCGCGGTCGCCGACGGCGCGCTGCGGCTGGTGTTCCAGCCCCAGCTTTCGATCAAGAACCGTGAATTGCGCGGGTTCGAGGCGCTGCTACGCTGGACCAGTCCGCAACTGGGAGAGGTTTCGCCGGCCGAATTCATCCCTGTGGCCGAGCAGACCGGCATCATCGTCGGGCTGGGCGACTGGGTGATGCTCGAGGCTTGCCGCGAGGCGACGCAATGGCCGGAGCCGCTGGGGATTGCCGTCAACGTCTCGCCGATCCAGCTCACCCGGCCGAATTTCGCCGACCGGCTGAAGGAAATCCTCGACGAGACCGGACTGGACCCGTCCCGGCTGGAGATCGAGATCACCGAGACCGCGCTGATCGAGAATCCCGGTCAGGCGCTGCACATTCTGCGCCAGGTCAAGGCCATGGGCGCGCGTGTCGCCATGGACGACTTCGGCACCGGCTATTCGTCGCTGTCGACGCTGTTCTCGTTCCCGTTCGACAAGATCAAGGTGGACCGTAGCTTCCTCAAGGCACTCGGGCGCCAGGCCCAGGCCAGCAGCGTCATCGAGACCGTCATCGAACTCGGCCACAAGCTGTCGATTCCGGTTCTGGCAGAAGGCGTCGAAAACGACTTCCAAGCGGCTTTCCTCAAGGATCGCCGATGTGATGAAGCGCAAGGGTTCCTGTACGGGAAGCCGCTCGATTCCCAGACCGCGCGAACGCTGGCGAAAACCGGCATCGGCGAGGACTTGCAGGCAGGGCGGTTGATCGCCTGAGGGTTACTGGAAGTCGAAGGCTGAAAGCCCGGTCACCATCTCGTCGAGGCCGAGTGGCCTCGTGACCGGCGGCTCGGCGCGCGACAGGCAGCCGGAGCGCTCGCACAGACGGCAGGCGGGTCCGACCGGCGTCGCCGCCACGGCGCCGGGTTTACCGCCGGCCGACGGTCCGGGGAGGGCAGCGCCGTAGACGATCTCGTCGCGGAAGGCGATGTCGCAACCGAGCAGAATGGCGGTGCGACGCGGCCTCTCGCTGAAGCCGCCTTGGGGGCCTTCCAGCGTCCTCGCGACGCACAGGAACTCGGCGCCGTCGGGCATTTCCACGGCCTCGACGAAGATCTGGCCGGGCTGGGTGAAGGCGGCATGCACCGGCAGTTTGGGGCAGCCGCCGCCGAACCTGCTCTGCGGGAAGCCCTGCGCACCAGCCTTGCGGAATCGGTTGCCGGCATTGTCGATCTCCAGCATGAAGAAGGGCACCCCGGCGGCGCCCTGCCGCTGCAGCATCGTCAGCCGGTTGGCAGCCTGCTCGAAGGACACCCCGAAGCGCGAACGTAGCACATCGACATCGTAGCGGGCGCGCTGTGCGGCCGAATGGAACGCCTGGTAGGGCATCATCAGCGCATGCGCCGCATAGCGCCCGAGTTCGAACCGGGCCAGCCGCTTGGCCTCGTCGGTTGCGAGCTTCAGCCCTTGGATCTCGGCCGCGACCGCCACCTGCATGCGGATGAGGCTCGCTTCCATCGCGATCTCGCGCAACTGGTCGAAAGGCGACAGTCGCTCGGACAGGAAAAGGCGCTGCGAGTGGCGGTCGTAGCGCCGGCGCCAGTTGGGCATGGTCGCGACAGGCAGCACCTTGACCACGATGCCGTGCTCACGCTTGAGCCACGCCTTCAGGGCTCCGAGCAGGTCGTCGCCGGGGTCGAGCAGCGAAGTAAACGCCTCTGCCTCGCCTTCGAGCGAGGCGAAATGGTTGGGCCTGCGCTCGAACACCTCATGCACTTCGTCGATGGGCAGGCGTGCGCCCGACAAGGCGGTGGTGTGCCCCTCGCGCGCCAAAAGCTCGTTGAGATCGGTCAGCCGCTCGGCCTGCTCCCGATAGGCCCGGAACAGCTTTATCACCGCAGCCGCCGCGTTGGGCGCCGCCTCGGCGATTTCAACGAGCTCCTGGTCGCCGGGGAGTTCGCCTGCCAGCAGCGGATCGGCGAAGACCTCGCGCAGGGCTGCGATAGAGCCGCGCGCCTCGCCCTGGAGCTCGTCCGGGTCGACCTTATAGACGGACGCTAGCTTGAGGATGAGCTGCACCGTGAGCGGCCGCTGGTTGCGCTCGATGAGGTTGAGATAGGACGGCGAAATGCCGAGCCCTTCGGCCATGGCCGTCTGGGTCAGGCCCTTCTGGTTGCGGATGCGCCGTATGCGCGGTCCGGCGAAGATCTTCTGCTCTGCCATTGGTTTTTTACACCGATTTACAACGAAAGTAGGGGCTGGAACCTACCCGCGCTTTGACATTCTTGACAAATTTACAGCGCCCATCTGTCAAACGCAACACAAGTTTTCCCTGTTATCCGTCCAGTTTTGTTGAATTTTCTGGCTGCTTCCGCGTCGCAATGTAAAACAAGTCACATAGAGATCGCGCAAAAAGCTCCCAAGGAGCGGCGGTCCTGGAACAACGGATTTAGCAAGCGGAGTCGACAATGACTGATTTTTACAACCTCGTCCCCTCGGCCCCTGAGGGTCGCTTCGACGGTATCGAGCGCCCCTACAAGCCGGAGGACGTGAAGCGGCTGCGCGGCTCCGTCCAGATCAAGCAGAGCCTCGCCGAGATGGGCGCAAATCGCCTGTGGAAGCTGATCCACGAGGAAGACTTCGTCAACGCGCTGGGCGCGATGTCAGGCAACCAGGCCATGCAGCAGGTTCGCGCCGGTCTGAAGGCGATCTACCTCTCCGGCTGGCAGGTCGCCGCCGACGCCAACACCGCATCCGCGATGTATCCCGATCAGTCGCTCTACCCGGCAAACGCAGCACCCGAGTTGGTCAAGCGCATCAACCGCACCTTGCAGCGCGCCGACCAGATCGAGACCTCGGAGGGCAAGGGCCTGTCGGTCGACACCTGGTTCGCCCCGATCGTGGCGGACGCCGAAGCCGGCTTCGGTGGCCCGCTCAATGCCTTCGAGATCATGAAGGCCTTCATCGAGGCGGGTGCTGCCGGCGTCCACTTCGAAGATCAGCTCGCTTCGGAAAAGAAGTGCGGCCATCTCGGTGGCAAGGTCCTGATCCCGACCGCGGCGCACATCCGCAACCTCAACGCCGCGCGCCTCGCCGCCGACGTGATGGGCACCTCGACGCTGATCGTTGCCCGTACCGACGCCGAAGCCGCAAAGCTACTGACGTCCGACATCGACGAGCGCGACCAGCCCTTCGTCGACTACGACGCCGGCCGGACCGTGGAAGGCTTCTATCAGGTTCGCAACGGCATCGAGCCCTGCATTGCCCGCGCCATCGCCTACGCTCCGTTCTGCGACCTGATCTGGATGGAGACCGGCAAGCCGGACCTCGAGCAGGCCAGGAAGTTCGCGGAAGCCGTGCACAAGGCGCATCCGGGCAAGAAGCTCGCCTACAACTGCTCGCCGTCGTTCAACTGGAAGAAGAACCTCGACGATGCGACAATCGCCAAGTTCCAGCGCGAACTGGGTGCGATGGGCTACAAGTTCCAGTTCATCACGCTTGCCGGCTTCCACCAGCTGAACTTCGGCATGTTCGAGTTGGCCCGCGGCTACAAGGATCGCCAGATGGCGGCGTACTCGGAGCTGCAGGAAGCGGAATTCGCGGCCGAGGTCAACGGCTACACCGCGACCAAGCACCAGCGCGAGGTCGGCACCGGCTACTTCGACGCGGTGTCGCTTGCGATCACCGGCGGACAGTCGTCGACGACGGCGATGAAGGAATCGACCGAGCACGAACAGTTCCGGCCGGCTGCCGAGTAAGCCAAGGCCCTAGCGACAATCCCGGAGGCGCAGTAGCCTCCGGAAGCCAGACAAAACGCCCCGCAGGGGCAAAGGCAACACTCCGAGGAGAACCACAATGGCACCGCGTACCCGTGTCAAGGAACGAGCCGAAGAACAGGCGACCACCATGAGCGCCGACCAGCAGGCCGTTATCCGCATCGTCGCCAACGACCTGCACCGCCTGAACCAGTCGGTCATGAAGGCGGTCGAGGCTGGCGTGTCGGTGGAACTGGTCCGCTCGGCACGCCACCATGGGGGCAACGGCAACTGGGGTGATCTGCTGATCCCCGTCATCGTCACCCAGCAGCCGCACGGCTGACCCCACAAAGCCCGCCCTCAGGTGCCCGCCCGCAGCCCCCTGCGGGCGGGATTTTCTTTATACGTCTTTGTATAAACTTGGCTCAACTTGGAATTATTAAACTAAAGTCTCATGATGTTTCGTGTCTAACACTTGACACTTCTCTCACTTGACGCGAACGTAAGGTGCCGAACGCAACCAGTCATTGAACCAAGGCATCAACCGTCTGTCATGAGAAGAAATGAAAACGATCCGGGTTCCCGCCCGGGCGCGAACTCGCACAGTCCCACGCATCCGGGATCGGGGATCGTGGATATGAGCCAGGCGCTCGTCGTTGGCCGATCTCAGATCAACCGGATTGTCATTGCAAAGATTGTCGAGCGCTCCGGCCTGAAGCCCATCGCCGAGGCGCCCGAGACTGCTCTCGCGCTTCTCGGCCAGCGGGCACCCGGCACGATCATCCTCGATGGAGGCAGCGACAACAACGACTGCGAGGCGCTGATGCCTTCGATCGTGGCGTTGCGCCTTGCGTCCGGCGGCAAGCTGCCGTCGGTGATCCTGCTGTCCAACAAGGCCGGTTCGCCGGAAAGTCTTTCGGTATCGAGCGCCATCGACATCGTGGTCGCCAAGCCGATCACGCCGGAGCGGCTTCAGCCCGTCATCGAAAAGCTCGTCGGCAGAGTCTAGCTAGCCGACGTTCTTCAGCAGATCGGACAGTTCACCGAGATGCTGCAGCTTGCGGAAGCGCTCGGCGCCAGCCGGCTCCTCGACGTGCTCGTAGACCCACGTCAGGTCGTGCGGAACGTAGACGCCCCAGCTGCCGGCCTCGATCGCCGGCACCACGTCCGACTTTAGCGAGTTTCCGACCATCATGCTTTGGGCCGGGCCGTCGCCGTGTCGGGCAAAGATGCGTTCGTAAGTCGGCCGCGACTTGTCGCTGACGATCTCGACGGCTTCGAAGAAATCGCCGAGGCCGGACTGCGCCAGCTTGCGCTCCTGGTCGAACAGGTCGCCCTTGGTGATCAGCACCAGGCGGTAGCGGCCGGCGAGGCCTTCCAGCGTATCATGCACGTGCGGCAGGGTTTCGATCGGATGGCTCAACATGTCGCGGCCGGCCGCCAGGATTTTCCCGATGACCTCGGCCGGCACCCGTCCGTCGGTGACCTCGATGGCGGTCTCGATCATCGACAGGGTGAAACCCTTGATGCCGAATCCATAGGCGCCGAGATTGCGCTTCTCGGCCTCGAGCAACCGAGCCGTAAGCTGGTCGGCTTCGCCATGCTCGGCAAGAAGCGCGGCGAAGTGCCTTTCGGTCATGCGGAAAAACTGTTCGTTCTGCCAGAGCGTGTCGTCGGCGTCGAAGCCGATGGTGGTGAGGCGCGGTGATTTGGAGGACATGGCCACTATCTAGGCCGAAAACCCGCCAGAAACCAGCAGAGTGGGCCATGAAAGCGGATGGAAACGCCCATTTGCCCCCCTTTTCTTATTTCGCGGGGCACGGCTATACTCCGACATCTGCAACGACAATCTGGTGATTGATGCCGCCTGCAAAGAAGGAAGTCCGTCCGTCCAACCGGGGGGGACGAGCCCGCACGCCTGCATTCGTGAAGAACAAGCGGGGTGTGAAGAACTGGAAGGAAGCCTCCGAGTGGCTCGAGTGGCGCGGCATCGAAGACATAGAGTGCATCACGCCTGACCAGGCTGGCGTCGCCCGCGGCAAGATGATGCCGTCGAGCAAGTTCACCTCCAACACCTCGCTGGCGCTGCCGTCGGCACCGTTCATGATGACGATCTCGGGCGACTATCCGGAGGACGGCAACGGATTCCAGTATCCCGAGGACGACGGCGATCTGAAGCTGGTGCCTGACCTGTCGACGCTCTCGGTTGTGCCGTGGGAGGACGATCCGACCGCGCAGGTGATCTGCGACCTCGTCCATCAGGACGGCCGCAACGTCGAGTTCACCCCGCGCAACGTTTTGAAGCGCGTCGTCGCCGCCTATGAAAAGTTGGGTCTCAAGCCGGTCGTGGCGCCGGAGATCGAGTTCTACCTCGTCCGCAAGAACCCCGACCCGGACTATCCGCTGACGCCGCCGGTCGGCCGTTCTGGCCGCCCCATCGGCGGCGGCGCCGGCTATTCGATCGCCGGCGTCAACGAGTTCGACGAACTGATCGACGACATCTACCACTTCTCGGAGGCGCAAGGTCTGGAGATCGACACGCTGATCCATGAAGAGGGTGCCGGCCAGCTCGAGATCAACCTGCGCCATGGCGACCCGATCGAACTCGCCGACCAGGTGTTCATGTTCAAGCGCACGATCCGCGAGGCGGCGTTGAAGCATGACACCTACGCCACCTTCATGGCCAAGCCCATCCAGGGCCAGCCGGGTTCGGCGATGCACATCCACCAGTCGATCATCGACAAGAAGACCGGCAGGAACATCTTCACCGCCGAGGATGGCTCGGAGACGGAAGCCTTCACCCATTTCATCGGCGGCATGCAGAAGCATGTGCCGAACGCGCTGGTGATGCTCGCGCCTTACGTGAATTCGTATCGTCGCCTGACCCAGGCGGCCTCCGCCCCGGTCAACAACAAGTGGGGCTACGACAACCGCACCACGGCCTTCCGCGTGCCGCGTTCGGACCCGGCGGCGCGCCGCGTCGAAAACCGCATCCCGTCGTCGGACGCCAACCCCTATCTGGCGCTCGCGGCCTCGCTCGCCTGCGGGCTGATCGGCATGACCAACAAGCTGCCTTGCGAGCCGCCGGTGCTGACCACGGCCAACGAAGACGAGATCGATTTGCCGCGCGGCCTGCTCGAGGCCGTCGACCTGTTCGAAAGCGACGAAGAGTTGGCGGCGATGCTGGGCAAGTCCTTCGCCTCGACTTACGCTGCGATCAAGCGCGCCGAGTTCGAGACCTTCATGGAAGTGATCAGCCCGTGGGAGCGGGAGTATCTGTTGCTGAACGTGTAGGGGAATAGGGGAGTAAGGCAGTAGGGGAGTAGGGGAGTATGGCAGTAGACAGCACGGAAGCTGGCATCAGTTCTTACCGTGACCTTGTCGTCTGGCAGCAGGCTATGGATCTGGCGGTTGCCGACTATGAGGCAACCGGAAGCTGGCCCAAGGAAGAACTCTACGGGTTGACCAGTCAGACCAGGCGAGCAGCGTCATCAGTTCCCGCCAACATTGCCGAAGGCTACGGCCGCGAGAACCGAGGCTCCTATCAGCAATTCCTGCGAATCGCCCAAGGGTCGCTCAAAGAAATGGAGACGCATCTCCTGATTGCCGAGCGCATCGGCCTGATCAAGCTCGAGAATCTCCAAAAGTTGGAGACGCGGAGCGAAAGTGTCGGAAAGCTCTTGCACCTCCTCATCCGCAAGCTCTCAGACAGCTAGCCGATTTTTGCTGCCCTACTGCCCTACTGCCCTATTGCCTTACTCCCCTATGTCACCCCCTTCCGAAAGCCATCATGCCCTACCAATCCCCAGTTTCCCCCGGCATTTCCTGGTACGAAGACACCGCCGGTCCGCGGCCCGAATATCCTGCGCTCGACGGCGACAGGCAGGCGGACGTCGTCATCATCGGCGGCGGCTTCACCGGCCTGTCGGCGGCGGTCCATCTCGCCAAGTCCGGCACCAGTGTCGTGCTGATCGAGGCTTACCGCTTCGGCGACGGCGCTTCGGGCCGCAATGGTGGGCAGATGGGCACCGGCCAGCGCGCCTGGGCCGAGGAACTCGAAGGGCAATATGGCTTCACGCGGGCCAAGGCGCTGTTTGATCTCGCGGAAGAGGCCAAGGCGCATCTGTTCGAGTTCTCGGCCGCCAACGGCATCGAGATCGACTACGTTGCGGGGCAGCTCTCGGTTGCGCACAAGCCTCGTTATGTCGACGACTACAAGGCGCATGCCGAGATCATGGCGAGCCGCTTCGACTATCCGCACGTGCAATTCATGGACGCCAAGGAGACGGCCGAACGGCTGGGCTCCTCGCACTATTACGGCGGCACGCGCGATGCCGGCACCGGCCATATCCATCCGCTCAAGCTGGTGATCGGCACCGCCCGCGTCGCCGCCGCAGCCGGCGCGCAGATATTCGAGAAGACGCCCGCGACCGGAATTACCTCGCAGGGTGGCAAGGTCCGGGTGACGACGCCGCGCGGCACCATCACGGCACAGAAGTGCCTGATCGCTACCAACGCCTATGGCGGCAAGCTCGAGCCGGTCAGCGCCTCGCACATCATGCCGATCGGCTCGTTCATCGGCGCGACCGTGCCGCTGGGTGCAGACAGCAAGGTCATCCCCGGCGGCGAGTCGGTCGACG
>MEEF01000062.1 GCA_001724355.1 Mesorhizobium sp. SCN 65-20
CCCTATCTGGCGACCGTCGTGGTCCTTGTTCTAATCTCGCGCAACAGGCGACTGACGATGATCAACACACCGGCTTCTCTGGGGCGGCCGTTTGTGCCAGATCGCTGAACAACAAAAGATGGGATCTGCCCCCGGGCTACACTGAAAGAGGACGAACCAAATGAAACGTACCATGTTGTCATTCGCCGCAATGGCCGGCGCACTGGCCTTCGGCACGATGACTGCGCAGGCTGCCACCAAGGCTTGCTTCATCTATGTCGGGCCGATCGGCGACTTCGGCTGGTCTTACCAGCATCACCAGGGCCTCGAGGAAATGAAGAAGGCCCTCGGCGATCAGGTCGAGACCGCCTATCTCGAGAGCGTGCCGGAAGGCGCCGACGCCGAGCGCGCCATCGAGCGCTTCGCTCGTTCGGGCTGCAACATCATCTTCACGACGTCGTTCGGCTACATGGACCCGACCAACAAGGTCGCCGCAAAATTCCCGGACGTGAAGTTCGAGCACGCCACCGGCTACAAGCGCGAGCATCCGAACGTCTCGACCTACAACTCGCGCTTCTATGAAGGCCGCTACGTGCAGGGCGTGATCGCCGCCAAGATGTCGAAGGCAGGCGTTGCCGGCTACATCGCTTCCTTCCCGATTCCGGAAGTCGTGATGGGCATCAACGCGTTCGTGCTCGGCGCGCAGTCGGTCAACCCCGAGTTCAAGGTCAAGGTCGTGTGGGCCAACACCTGGTTCGATCCGGGCAAGGAAGCCGACGCTGCCAAGGCACTCATCGACCAGGGCGTTGACATCATCACCCAGCACACCGACTCGACCGCGCCGATGCAGGTCGCGACCGAGCGCGGCATCAAGGCCTTCGGCCAGGCTTCGGACATGATCAAGTTCGGTCCGAACACCCAGCTGACCTCGATCGTCGACGATTGGGGCCCGTACTACATCGAGCGGGTCAAGGCTGTGATCGACGGCACCTGGAAGCAGCAGGACGTGTGGGGCGGCATGAAGGAAGGCCACGTCGTGATGGCGCCCTTCGCCAACATGCCCGACGACGTGAAGTCGCTTGCCGAGGAGACCACCGCCAAGATCAAGTCCGGCGAGTTCAACCCCTTCACGGGTCCGATCGCCAAGCAGGACGGCAGCGAATGGCTGAAGGCTGGCGAAGTGGCCCAGGATTCCGTGCTGCTGGGCATGAACTTCTACGTCAAGGGCGTGGACGACAAGCTGCCGCAGTAAGCTGCATCGCATCCGATCAAGGGAAAGGGCGCCCGAGACGGCGCCCTTTCGCATTTTCAGCCGGTCTGCTTCGCAGTGGCGCCAGAAGTGCCGGGCAGCCGGCCAGGGCGGACCAGGTCGCCGGTCATCCGGTCGAGCAGGCGCCGCAAGACGCGCTGGCACGGCTTCTCGGCGAAACGCCAGACCGCCCAGGACAGGACGAGCATGGCAAGGACGACGGCAAGACCGGCCGGCCACCTGCCAATGTCGGGGGCGAGTTGGTTGATCGCCACATAGCCGATGTTCTGGTGCAGCAGGTAAAGCGGATAGGTCAGGCCGCCGACCGCGAACAGGAAGGCGGATGGCTTCACCAGGCCCGCATGGCGGACGGCCAGGATGAGCATCGCATGGATCGCCGTGTTGGCGAGGAGCAGATGGGTCATCGGGACCGCCGTGCCGTAATGTGCCTGCATCCACGCCTGGCCGACTGTGAGGGTGTAGCAGGACAGCCCGAAAGCGGCCGCTGCAAGCAGCAACGCACCGGCGGCAGCTCCACGGGCATGGATGTGATGGACGAGGATTCCCGCCGCGAAGAAGGGCGCGAACTCGGTGACGAAGACGAGCCGCAACGCCCCGCTGCCGATGACGAGTTCGTTGAGCGCGGAGACCAGAAGCCAGCCGAACACGAGCAACAACTTTGCCCGCTGGAAGACGCCGAGGAGCAGGGCGACCGCGACCCAGCCGTAGAAGATCACCTCGAGCACGATGGACCAATAGACGCCGTCCATGAAGGGCTGGCCGAGGCCCGGTGCCAACATCACGAGATTGGCCCCGTACTGCGCGAGCGAGACCGGCAGAAGCGGGGGCGCTGCCAGCGACAGCACCACGAATGTTCCGGTCATGCAGATCAGGAAGCCCGGATAGAGTCGCGTGAAGCGGGCCGCCGCGAACCCTGCCCAGTGGCTGCCCTCGGCTGACCAGGCGATGACGAAGCCGCTGATGAGGAAGAACAGATTGACGCCGAGATAGCCGTAAATGGCGAAGGAAGCGGCTTCGGGATAGCCGGCATCGAGGTAGGGCTCGGCGGCAGCCCCTCGGAAGAGATAGTGGAACAGCACCACGGCGAGCGCGGCGAGCAGCCGCAACAGGTCCAGCGTCGCGATGTGCCGCCGGTTGGTCGAGAGTTGTTCCGTCATGCCCTGCTTCCGGCTGCTTGAAAGTTTGCAACCATAACGGGAAAGGCGCGGCCGAGGGAGGTGGCCGAACGCCTATCTTGGAACGTGGTGAATCCTGGCGGCTGCGGCGCTCGTCCGCAAGCCTGCCGTAACGGTTCGGCAGGCGAACGCCCTTTGGCTATACAGCCTGGCCGTAGAGATCGTAGGGGTCGGAGCGATCGACCTTGACGGTGACGATGTCACCGACACGCAGCGGACGGCGCGACTGGATGTGTACCGAACCGTCGATTTCGGGAGCGTCGTATTTGGTGCGGCCCTTGGCTGACGTGCCGTTGGCCTCGTCGATGATGACGGGCAGGCGCTTGCCGACTTTCTTGGCCTGAGCGGCGGCAGAAACCTTCTGCTGACGCTGCATGAAGCGATGCCAGCGCGCTTCCTTGACCTCTTCGGGCACCTGCTCGAGGCCGAGGTCGTTGGAGCGCGCGCCCTTGACCGGCTCATACTTGAAGCAGCCGGCGCGGTCGATCTTGGCCTCGTCGATCCAGTCGAGCAGCATCTCGAAGTCTTCCTCGGTCTCGCCGGGGAAGCCGACGATGAAGGTCGAGCGGATGGCGAGATCCGGGCAGACGTCGCGCCAGCCGCGGATGCGCTCCAGCGCCTTCTCGCCATGGGCCGGGCGGCGCATGTTCTTGAGAACCTGCGGCGAGGCATGCTGGAAGGGGATGTCGAGATAGGGGAGGATCTTGCCTTCGGCCATCAGCGGGATGACGTCGGCGACATGCGGATAGGGGTAGACGTAGTGCATGCGCACCCAGATGCCGAGCTCGCCGAGTTCCTGCGACAGGTCGAGGAACTTGGCCCGGACCTCGCGCTCCTTCCAGACGCTGGTCGCGTACTTCACATCGATGCCGTAGGCGCTGGTGTCCTGGGAGATGACGAGCAGTTCCTTGACGCCGGCATTCGCCAGCTTCTCGGCCTCGCGCAGCACGTCGCCCGCGGGACGCGAGACGAGGTCGCCGCGCAGGTCTGGGATGATGCAGAAGGTGCAGCGGTTGTTGCAGCCTTCGGAGATCTTCAGATAGGCGTAGTGGCGCGGCGTCAGCTTCACGCCCTGCGGCGGCACCAGGTCGGTAAACGGGTCGTGCGCCGGCGGGGCTGCCTCGTGCACGGCTGCCATGACGCTTTCATAAGCCTGCGGGCCGGTGATGGCGAAGACGTTGGGGTGCTTCTCGCGGATCAGCTCGGGCGTGGCGCCCATGCAGCCGGTGACGATGACCTTGCCGTTCTCCTTCATCGCCGTACCGATCGCGTCCAGCGACTCGGTGCGGGCGGAATCGAGGAAGCCGCAGGTGTTGACCACGACGAGGTCGGCGCCGTCATGCTTGCGGGCGATCTCGTAGCCTTCGGCGCGGAGCTGGGTAAGAATGCGTTCGGAATCGACAAGCGCCTTCGGGCATCCGAGGCTGACGAAGCTGACGCGGGGTGCTGCTGACATAGGCAGGTTTCCAATGGACGCGGGCCGGTAACCCATGAGGTCCGGCCCGGCAATCTGTTGATGTGTCGATCTATCGGCTCTGAAGAGAGCTCAATTCGGGCGGCGCAATAGCATAGTTCTTGCGCCAAGAAAACCGACTGATGCCGAATGCGAAACGGGCCGGCTGTGGCCGGCCCGCGATACCGTCGTTTCAGTGGCCCATGACACCCGGCGCGCCGAACAAGCCGCTCAGGAACGAAAGCTGTTCCGGCCATTGGCCATACGCGCCCTTCAGCGTCATTTGGATCGCGACATAGAGGATGACCAGCAAGCCGACATAGGCGATCCAGCGGTACTTGTGCAGCAGGCGCGCGATGAACGAGGCAGCAAAGCCCATCAAGGCGATCGACAGCGCCAGACCGAAGATCAGCACGGTCGGGTGTTCCATCGCAGCGCCAGCGACGGCAAGGACGTTGTCCAGAGACATGGAGACGTCGGCGATGACGATCTGCCAGGCCGCCTGGGCGAAGGTCTTGCGCGGCCCCTTGCTGGCGACGGTGCCATTCTTGTCGTAGTCGACTTCGGAAAGGGCTTCGGTCGCAGCCTCTTCCTCCTCGTGGCTGACGCGCAGCTCGCGCCACATCTTCCAGCAGACATAGAGGAGCAACAGGCCACCGGCGATCAGCAGGACCGGCCCGATCTGCAGCAGCTGCTGGGTGATCAGTGCGAAGATGATGCGCAGGACGGTGGCGGCGCCGATACCGACCAGGATGGCTTTCTTGCGCTGGTCGGCGGGCAGCCCGGCTGCGGCAAGGCCGATGACGATGGCGTTGTCGCCTGCGAGAACCAGGTCGATGGCAATGACCTGCAGAAGGGCTGAAAAGCCAGCAGCCGTGAAAATTTCCATGGGACGGGACCTCTCCGTAGCGCGTCAGAGTGGGGCTATAACGCGCTCGCCCGCCTCGTCAACCGACAAGCATTCCGTTTTGATGAAATAGCCAAAAAGCTGCGTTTGTCTGACGCGAGGCTGACGAAAAGCCTTGGAACAGGCCGTTCTACGGTCAGTCGCAAACGTACTTGATGCGGCCGCCGTCGCCGGGGATGCCGCGGCACCCCAGCGGCTTTGCGTTGCCGGCGCCCTGTGGTGCAGAGATCGATGCCGAGCGTGTAGAGGGGCGCGGCCGCGGCTCCTGCGTGACGAAGCGGATTTCAGGCTCGGACGGGAAGGAGGAGGCCTGTGCTTGCTGGCTCGCGGCGCGTCTGGCGTCGTCGTCCTGCCAGAAGCGCCGGCTGTCCATCTGCTTTGGGATGACCACCGTTCCGTCAGGCGTGCGGCTGCAGCCGCCCGCGAGTGCGGCGGTAAGAAGGGTCGACAGAGCAAGGGCCAAGCGCGACAGGATCAACATGGTTCCTCTATAGCGTGCCGAAAGCCGCCGAGAAAGTGCGTTATTACAGATAGTTGAGGGTATATTAGCGTCATACGCAGAGCCGTGACTGCACTCACAGGGTGTTGTCGGCGAGGGTCAGCGTAGCGGCGATCACCTGCTTGTACTTCTCGAACTCGGGTGAGGCCTGCACGATTTCCTTCGCCGCGGTCGCCGCGGGTGACGCAACCACCCTGGTTCCCATCTTCCGTTCGGCCCAGGCGATCACATAGCTTGCGTTCTTGCCGGTCAGGAACGGATTTGCCCTGATCACGCTGACGCCGAGCAGGTCGACCAGCATCGCGTCGCCCGGAGCCGACAGCACCTGGCTTGCTCCCTCCATGCCTAGGAAGTGGGAGAGGTAGAGCCGTCCGGCGGTGATCTGATGTCCGCGCGCCTTGAGATAGGCCTCGCCCTCGCGCGCGAGATTGCGCACCATTTCCCGCGAGATCGTCGGGTCGTAGCGAAGCGCGAGCAGTTCTTCGGTGGACAGCGATCGCGCGAGGTCCGGCCGGTAGGTGTTCATCATGCGAATCCAGGTGGTGCTGATGAACTGGCCAAGGCCGGTGGCCGAGGAAAGGGGGTTCTTGGCCCTTGCACTGCCGCCGCTTTCCACATGCACGATGCGGTCGGTGAGCAACTCGACCGCCGGGTCGCTGGAGGCGACCACGGTGACTGTCCCCAGCGGATCGATGACCTGGCCGTACTGGTAGAGTTCGAAATGCAAGTGCGGGCCCGTCGACAACCCGGTCGTGCCGACATAGCCGATGACGTCGCCCGCCTTTACGGCCGAACCCACGGCGATCCCCTCGGCAAACCGCTGCATATGGGCGTAGCGTGTCTCGCGGTTCTCGGAATGGGATATGCGGATGAGGTTGCCGTAGCCCTGGCCGTCGCCTTCGAACACCACCTGGCCATCGAACGCAGCCGCGATCGGTGTGCCCACCGGCGCGGCCCAGTCCACGCCCTTGTGGATGCGGACGGTCTTCAGGATCGGGTGCATCCGCGGTCCGAAGGTAGACGTCATCACGCCACCCTTTACGGGCGTCACCATACCGTTTGCCACCATAGCTGACCGGACTTCGTCGTTCTGGGTCACGCAGGCGAACTCGCCGTCTCCCTGCTGGAACACGAAGCACTCGAGGTTCTTGTCGGCGCCGCGGACGCCGACATAGAGAACCCTGCCGGCAAGGCCGTCCTTGCCACGAGCCGTGTCGGAATAGAGGAGCACGAGCCGCTGATCCTCGGTCGCGAAGGCATTCAGGTCCTCGCCGCGCGAAAGATACATGATCGCTTCGCCCAACACTCCCGTGGGCACGTTGTTTCGCGCCGCGGTCGAGTAGATGGCGTCGAGGAGGCGGTATTGCCGCTTGCGCGCGCTCGTGTCGGGCGCGCCGGAATAGTTGAAGAGGTCGTCGCGCACCCAGGGGTCGACACCCGAGACGAACTGCCCCGCCGCGTTGCGGGCAAGGGTGCCGACGAACTGGCTCCGCGCGTAGATGGAAACCTGCATGAGCGCGGCCGCGGCTTCCTTGCGGGGTCTGAAGCTGCGCATCGCGACGACGTAGCCCGGTTCGAGGGTCTCCATCTGGAACAGCGACTTGAGGGCTTCGTTCGCGAGTTTGGCTTCGCCGGACGCAAAATGCGCCTCGGTCGCCACGCTTTCGAGGCTCCTCGCGGTCAGCACCTTCACGAAGATGTCGTCGGTGGCCTGAAACCGTTGCTCTTCGGCTACAACTGTGGCGACGGTGGTGTTGTCTTCGATGGCCGTCTTCTGGAAAGCGGGCAGGGCGGCTTCACCTTCGTCAATTGTCTCTCCCCAGCCGGCACCCGGATCGGCTGCCATGTCGGCATCTGGCCCCACAGCATCTTGCGACGGAGGCGCTGCGGCACCCATGTCAGGTAGCTGAGATGGCTGGCCCTGCATTCCGCGTTGCGCTTCGAAGAAGGCAAAGTCCTCTTGCGAGGAGGGGATGGACGTCATGAACCTCTCGCTCGAACTCAGCATCGTGTCCGACAGGTATTCGACCTGGGCCGACACGCCAGAGTCGTTAAGGTCCGCCGGCCGCTCCATGCTGCGCCGCCTGGCATCCGTTCCGCCCTCGTGCGCGATGTTGATCCACATCGGATCGCCCGCCAGGTCGACGATTGCCGGCACATAGACGGCTGCGTCCGGGGGAATGACGTCGACTGCCTCCACGGGCTGCAGGTCGCCTTCGTAGTCCTGCGGGGTCCAATAGCCGCGGCTCAGGTACAGCGCGGCCAGGGCGACAATGAGCAGGAGCGCGCCCAGCCCGGCCAGGGCGTTGCGCCATCGCGCCCTGCGCCGCATCTTGGCGCGTTCCTCCTTGCGCAGCCGGAAACTCGTATCGATGCCGTGGCTCATGGCGAGCGCCCGGTGAGGAAGAAGGTCCATCGCGCTTGGGCAAGCGTGTCGACCTCGTAGAAGCTCGCCGCGATATGGCCGCGTTGCCAGCAATCTCCTATGCCGCGGATGGTGAAGCGCCTGCGCTCCACGCACATGTCCGTCGAGCCACTCAGGATCGCATTGCCGAAGACGTCTGTGGCGTAGACGTAGATGTAGCGGTTGGCGAGTTCGTCACGGATCACGTTGACGCATTGGTTGGCGCCTATGGTCCACCAGCCGTCGGTCTGGAAGGCGCGGTCGACTTCCTGGGCGACGGCCAGATTGACCACGTCGAGCGTCTGGTTGCAGACGGTGAATTCAGCCCGTGCCTTGCCTGGCGCGATCAGGGCGAAGAGAACGGCCAACGCCAATAGGGCGGCACGTGCTGAATGGACGCGTAACACCGCGGCTTCATTCGCCGTGCCCTGCAGCCCGAAACTCGCAACTTGCCGCCTGCTAGCGGCCCCCCTCCAAAGGCTCGAAATTCGCACTTTCGTCAGCGCCTCGAATTCGCACGATCACGATGGTGACATTGTCGGTTCCGCCGCGGTCGAGCACCTTGGCGAGCAGGTCCTCGCAGGCCGCTTGCGGCGTGGCCGCACGGGCCGCGGCCTCGATTTCGCCGTCGCTGACATGCGCGGTCAGACCGTCTGTCCCCAGGACGAAGACGTCTCCGGCTTGTATGTCGCCCTGGCGGAAGTCGACCGTGATGTCGTCGCCGACCCCGATTGCGCGCGTAATGACGTTCTTACGCGGCCAGGCCTCGGCTTCCTCCGGGGTGATCGCACCGCGGTCCAGCAGATCCTGGACTTCGGTGTGATCGTGAGACACCTGTACGATCGATCCGCCGCGAATGAGATAGAGACGGCTGTCACCCAGCCATAGGCAGGCGAACTTGCCGTCCATCGCGAGCAATGCTGCGACGGTGGAACCGATGGTCACTCCATGCGTACGGGAGAACTCGCGGATTTCGCCATGCGCTCGCCGCAGCCTGTCTTCGAAACGCGCCCGCAAGTCGGGTGCGGAACTCGCGATGCCTATGGTCGACAGGTGATCAACGATGCTGGCCGACGCGACCTCGCCGGCGTCGTGCCCGCCCATCCCGTCGGCAACCACCCAGAGGCCACTGCGGGGTTCAGACAGATAGCTGTCCTCGTTGGTCTGGCGCACGCAGCCCTTGTGGCTCACGCCATAGCTCTCGAAGGGGAGGGCGACATCGGTCAATTGTCTAAGCGCCTCTCGGACGCCCCTCTGCGGACGGTTTCCCATGCTCGCGACGGTTACTCTGCCACAGGCAAGGGCACCAGAATATCGAAATCATCAATGGCCCGTCCCGCACTCAGAGATCGCTCGGACAGGCGAACTCCGAAAAGGCCGGCAGCGCAAAGGGGTTGCCGGGCGGGTTGACCTGAACGGTATAGGCCACGTCGCGGCCTCCGATCACGAAGCGCAGTTCGAGGTTGTCGCCATTGCGGTTGGCGGTTGCCGTGTCGAGCAGCCGCTTGAGCGCCCACGGACCATCGAACTTGATCGCGGAGTCACGGCCCGGCAACTCGGGAGTGAGGCTGAGATGCGCCGACCCCGCCACGTTCGTGCCCGGCCATGTCACAACCGCCGGACTGCTACCCGTCTGGTAGCTCTGCACGATCTGCCCGTTGACGTCGAGCAACGCCATGTCCGCGTCGCCGTGCAGGGACAACAGCGTGAAGGTCAGGTTGACTGCGGGGGTCGACCCTCCAAGCGGGAAGAAGGCGTCCCTGATCTGCGCCGCGAGTTGGAACTGCTTCAGCGTCGCAGCGGAAAAGGAGCGTCCGAGTTGCGTATCCTGGTTCCAGGACCAGTCTTGCCTTGAGGTGTCGGCAAGCTGGGCGAGGTTCTGGGCGAAGAACCTGTCCATGGTGCCACCGGGGCCGAACAGCCGAGCGAAGTCGGCGATCGACACGTCTTCGGTCGCAGATGGCCTGAACGGAAAGCGATTGCCGATCAGATCCTGGCACGGCCCGGTCACCGTGTCCTTGAGCTGTTCGCCAAGCTGCGCAGCAGAAGCCGATGCGACGTCGACCTCGAAGTCGTCGGCCGCGGCCTGAACCATCCGGGCAAGTTGCTTGGGCAGTCGCGAGGCGTTGGCGCGCAGGTTGGAGATTTGCAGCTGGAGGTTGGCATTGACGCGGTCGGCCTGAGACGGGGCTGCGGCCGCGATCGTCAGGCTCTGCCTCATCGCCCGGAAATTCTGGATCAGGGCATCGATCGGACGCTGGCCCGGACGCCCGTCGACCAGGAGGTGGAATGGCCGGAACTGTGCCTCGATATTGGCGCCCGGAACCTGTTCGCCTGGGCTGGAGGCGGTGCCAGCGCGGCTGGCCGACTTGCGACCTGCCGTCTCGATGCCTATCCGTGCAAGCCCTTCGGCCTGCGCTACCTCATCGACGGTGTTGGTTGTTCCACGCGTCAGCGCCGTTTCGCGGGCAATCGCCTCGAAAAGCTGGGCGAGCGGCGAATTGGCCGCGCCGGCCGCCGACAAAGTAACGTATTTCGGTTTGTCGGCCGACATGGACTTGAGCTTGAGCCGGTCGAGCACATCGTTCCATGCCTTTGAAAAAGTGGTCGAATAGCGGTCCAGCAGTTCTGGCCCCAACTGCAACAGATCTTGCTCGATTCCGCCCTGTTCGCCGCCGCTCCCGATCACCCATTGCTCGTCGGCGAGCTTCTGGGCGACAGTCGACAACTGCTCAAGGTAGAAATCGTGGAAACCCGAATAGGTATAGATCCCTGGGACGCGCAGGGCCGAGAGCTCGCTCCCATCCACGGTCTCGAAGACAAGCTGTCCCTCCGGGCCCGCTTTGGCGGCGATCGCAAAATCAGGCGGGACTGCAGGCGAGGCGGCGGCGATGAGCGCCGAAGCGCGGTCGGCCACCGTCATGCGCCCGAGCGACCGCTGGGCCGACTCCACCAGCGGGCGGTTCAGTTCGACGGCGACATCGTATTCGTCGTCGAGAGCCAGCATGGCGCGGAGATGCTTTTCTAGGGCTTCCCGTCCTTCCCGGTTCTGCGATCCGGGATACCGGTTCACCTCCCAGTCCCTCGTCAACCAGGCGACGATGGCGTCGTCGTCCACCTTCGGAGCCTTGCCGCCGAGCATGAGGTAGGTCTTGAGCGGCTCGTAAAGAGTGGCCGGATCGCCGATGCCGGCTTCGATGGCCTGCTCTAGCTGCAGCAGCAGCCTTGGACGGAACATCCGCTCGAGCGCTTGACGGTAGGCGCTCACAGAAGCCGACTGAAGCCGCTCGCGCTGGCTCATGCCGAGCGTTTCGTGCGGCAATACCGGTTGCTCGCGGTACTCGTAGCCCGCAGGAAGGCTCCGTATGGCTTCGAGCGCGTCGATGACGGTGCCCAGATCTGCGTCCGCGATGCTCTGGCCGGTGAGTTCAGCGCCGGCTGCCTTGCGATACGCCTCGGCGGCCGCGTCGGTCGACGCAACAAGCTCGCGATTGGCCTTGAAGCTCACTCCCAGAGCTCCAAGTGCGGCCGCAATTCCGAGGCCGACCGCGGTGATGCCGGCGAGCCGGCCCAAGCGAGCCCGCCTTTCCGCGGATCTGTCGAATGACACCCAGCCGGATTCGGCAAAAACCACCTCTGCCAGAAGGTCGTGGAGGAAGAAGCTCTTTCCCGTCCCCGAGAGGTGAGGCACGGCTCCGAAGCTTCTCCCCATCGTGCCGAGAATGCGGTCGAAAGGGGTGCCTTCCTGGGTACCGGAAGAGAAATAGAACCCCCGGGGCAGGAAGCCAGCCCCTTTCTCCGGCGGGAAAAAACGCCCGAGAAGATCGGTGCACCGTTGCCGTAGCGATGCGAACTGGGCGGGGAAGCGAAAGATCGAGATGCGAGCGACTGGATCGGGCTCCTCCTGGAGCCGATCCGGCAAGTCTTCCGATAGTCGCAGCGCAAGTTCTTCGAATTCGGCTGGTGTCTCGCCGACCAGGTTCGCCTGCAGGTCCGCAGTCTGGAATGTCGCCCCCCAGACCATACGGCGGCGCATCTCGTCGAAATTGCCGAAATACTCCATGAAACCGGCGATCAGGTCTGCCTTCGTGAACAGGATATAGACCGGAAAGGTGATCTTCAGCGTCTCGTGCATCTCACGCAGCCGGCTCCGGAGATCGGAGACTTGTCCCTCGAGGCCATCCTTCGTGACCATGAGGTCGGAAAGGCTGACCGCGACGATTACGCCGTTGATGGGCTGAGACGCCCGATACTTCTTCAGCAGGGAAAGGAAGTCCAGCCAATCCCTGCGATCGCGCGAGGGATCGGAGTCCTGGGTCGCGAAGCGTCCGGCCGTGTCAATCAGGACCGCCTTGTCGGTAAACCACCAGTCGCAGTTGCGTGTGCCTCCAACGCCTGGCACGGGCTGGGCCGATCCGGAAACGGAGAGGGGAAAGTTGAGGCCGGAATTGACCAGGGCGGTCGTCTTGCCCGCCCCGGGCGGGCCGATAATGACGTACCAGGGCACTTCGTAGAGGAAGTTGCGGCGGCCGCTGGCGCGCCTCAGTGCCTCGATTGCCTTTTGCATGCTTCGTTCGAGCGCTAGGGCGTCGCCATCCCTATCGGCGGAGCGCGAAGACGCGGCTTCGAGCGCGCGTTCGGCTGATCGGGCGCGAAAGAACCGCAACAGGTAATAGCCCCCCAATGCGAGGACAAGCGTCGCAATGACCAGCAGCCGTAACCATGCCGGTGCCAAGGGGCGGGCATCGCCGAAGCCTATCAGCGGCCCGGCATACCAGATCGCGGCGGCCAGCCCCAGCAGTGCCGCGATGCTCGCAATCCGCAGAAGCCAGCCGTTCATGGTCGCACCCGATCTAACGATGGCCGGCCCGCGATCACAGGGTCTCCTCCCGACGCAGCATCACGTCGACGCGGCGGTTGGTAGCCCGGCCTTCGGGGGTCGAATTGTCGGCGATGGGTTCGTCCTGGCCCTTGCCTTCCGCCACGAGGCGCGAGGCGTCCCCGATGCCGGGAACGAGCAATGTGCCTACCGCCTTGGCGCGAGCGACCGACAGATCGTAGTTGGACTTGTAGGGGCTCGACCGCCCCGGCTTTGCGTTGTCGGTGTGTCCCACCACCCGCACAGGACCGCGTTCGGCGGCGAGTGCCGCCGCGATGCGCTTGGCAACGTTCGCGAATTCCGGCTTTGTGTCGGCCTTGCCGGGGTCGAACAAAAGACGGTTGTCGATCTCTATGACGATGAATTCGCCCTTGGCGTCGACGCCGATCCCGCCGCTCTGGATGTCCTCAGCCAGCGCCGCGCGGATGCGTTCTATCTGCGCCGGCACCACGGCTGCCGGTTCCGGTTCCTGGGCAACGGGGGCAGGGGTTGCGCGCTCGATCACGACAGGTGTCGTAGGAGCGAGCGCCAGCAGCTTGCCCGCCACTGCGTCGCCCTCGTTCGTGATGGTCGCGCGCATCCAGAAGAAGGCACCGGTAACGAGAGCCAAGCTGGCGGCGGCAATGACCCACAGGGGCAGTCGGACCGCACGTCGCGCCACGATCGCGGACATTCCCCGCCAGCGCGGCGAGATCTCGCTTCCGTCCGTAGGCCTGTAGTAGCGCAATGCGTCGAAGCTATCCTGGCGCAAGGGCTCGACGCCATGGCCCCGCTGCGTGCCCCGATAAGGTCCCTCGAAACCAAGCGACAGGCAGGCATGCAAGAGTTCGAGCAGGTCGCAGCGGTCTTCGGGTGCGGTCAAGACCGCGTTCAGCGCATCGAAGAAGCCGTTGCCTGCATGCTCGAGCCCGTAGAAGCGCCACAGCATGCTGTGCGGCGCCCACGCCTCGCCGCCGATGCCGGGCAGGTTCCTGGCTATGTCGTCAGCCGTCTCGCAAAGCGCGTATCGTGCAATGCGCGCGTCTTCCTGGCGGACGCCTGAATCGGCAGCCCTCCAGTCGAACTGCTCCACGGCATCGGCCAGGTGCCTTCCAAGTTCCTCCGCGGTCGCGGACTGGAAGCCATGGGTGCGCAAGTCGCCGAGGGTCATGAGCAGGGGCGCAGCGGCAGCAATGATCGGGTTTGAGGCAGCGTATTTGATGTTCCGGTAGGCGTCGTATCGAGCCTCCGGGTCGGCCGCAGCCTTTGTTGACCTGTCCCCGGCCTCCGCCTCGACGTCAGGCTCTCCTTCGGCGGGTGGCTGGAAGATCACAGTCGCGTCGGGCCGCGTCTCGGCGCTCTCGGCGTAAAATACAGTAGGGTCCGCCGGAACAGCCTCGCCCGTCCCGCGGCCCGGCGTTGCCTGTACGATGGTTCTGCCCCCGGAACCGGAAGGGTCGTCCTTGGAACCCATCGCCGATCACCCGCCTTCGCGCAACGACAGCACTGGCTCGATGAACGATGCTGCGGCGTCGAGGAAGCACAGCACTGCTCAGCCTTGGTGAGCATGGTAGTGCAAGCGGTTGGCGATGGAAACGGGCGCTCCGGCCAAGCGAACGAAGCTCGCCTGGCCCCTCCGAGGATGGTTACTTCTGATTGGTGGCTTTCGTGTAAGCCTCGCTGAAGTAGGCAAGGAATATGTCGAGCATTCCGTTCTCGTGGGCATTCTCCTTGGCTTCCCAAGTCGCGACGAATGCTTCCCAGGCACGCGCCTTCTTCGACATGAACGAGGATGCGGGAACCTTGCGCTCTATGGCATCCGGCGACAGTTCATCGAGAAGTCGCGACAAGGCTGTCTGCATGGCGGCGTAGGTCGCCAGCTCATGCGTCTTGAGATCGCGGAAGGCCTCTTCGATGCTGCGCCGCGCGTCGAGATAGCCGGAGCGACGGCGGGCGAACATGATCTCCAGAACTTCATCCGAGCGCGGGATGAACTTCAGCGGATTGTTGTCGATGCCGCCGATCATCGTCCTCTGGCTGCTCTTTGCCAGCGTCTTGGCCGCCGCGCGCGCCTTGAGCAGTTGTGCCAACTCGTCGACCACGGCCCGCAACACCGATCCGATCTCGGCTGCGACGTCCTTGGGGTCGCGCTGTGTGAAGACCTCCGGCGATACACCGGCTCCCGCCGCAATCAGCCGCAGGATTTCCGCCGCATCGGCTTGTGGTTGCTGCGGCATGGCTGCCGCCGCCGGAGGCTGGGGAGGAGGCCGCCGCACGGCGGGCCTCGGCCTGGGTGCCGCAGCCGGCATTTCCTCCGCCGCACCAAAGAAGGGATCGGCGAGATGCGGGATCGGATGGGGTGCCAAATCAGCCCTCGCAAGGGCAGGGCGACCCCATTCGCTGTCGGCGCCCACCGCCGATGCGTCGTCCTCGATCGACACAGCCACTATGTAGCGGCCGATCCAGATCCGGTCGCCGTCAGTCAGGCGGTACGGAGCCGATATGCGCTGGTTCGATCCGTTGACGAAGGTTCCGTTGCGCGACACGTCGTGCAGCCAGAAGGCGCCGCGGTCATAGAGTACCTGGCAGTGCAGGCCGGAGATGAAACGGTTCGGATCGGGCAGGTTCCAGTCGCGGTTCTCGCGCCCGATGTCGAAGTCGCGGCCGTCCGAGTTGAAGCTGATCGGCCCGCCATTGGGCAGCCTGTCGACATTCTCGATGGTCAGACTGATGAACATCCGATCTTGCTCGCCAGATTTGCGCGCGCCGGCAGCCTCGTCCAGATTCACCTAGTTATTCTAGCAGTTTGCGCCCTGTCGAGCACAGTGCCATTTCAGACGCGCACATACGGCGTTCGCCTGATGCGGCATTTTGGTGGCCCGAAAAACTTATGCTAAGCTCCGAATTCGAAAGTCCGGCCGTTCCTGGAGAGGCACGACGCCATGGCAACCGATCGTGCTACAGTGGTCCGGACACCTCTTGGCGCCGATACGTTGACCTTCACTCATCTCCTCGGTCGGGACGAGGTGAGCCGCTGTTTTGCCTTTACGGTCGGCTTCGTCAGCACCGACCAGGCCATCGATCCCCTGGAGATGCTTGGCGGCGCAGTGTCGGTCGAGGGCGAGTCCGACCCCAAGCGCTGGTTCAGCGGCCTAGTCGCGGAGTTCCGCCTCGCTCGGATCGAAGACCGGCTGGCCTATTATGAGGCCGTCGTCAGGCCTTGGTTCTGGTTTCTCGGCAACACCACCGACTGCCGCATCTTTCAGAACATGACCGCCATCGAGATCGTCGAGAAGATCTTCTCCAAATACGGCACGGCTAAATTCGAGAAGCGGCTGCAGGGCTCCTATCCGACCCGCGACTACTGCGTTCAGTACGATGAAAGCGACCTGGATTTCGTGCAGCGCCTGCTCGAGCACGAAGGCGTCATGTACTTCTTCGAGCATGCCGACGGCGAGCACAAGCTGATCCTGGCGGACGCCATGAACAAGCTGAAGCCGGCGCCGGGTTACGACAAGGTGCCTTATCATTTCGAGGGGCAGGCGACCCGCCGCGATATCGAATATATCACCGAATGGATCCCCGGCAGTTGCGTGCGCCCCGGAGCCTATGCCCACACAGATTTCGACTTCAAGAAACCCGGCGCGGACCTGATGGCGAAGTCCGACCAGGCCTTCGGACATAAGCTGGCTTCGGGCGAGCACTACCGCCAGCCCGGTGCGCATCTCGACGTCGGGCGCGGCGACAGCATCGCCGGCATACGGCGCGAGGAGCTCCAGGCGGTTCATCACCGCATCGCCGCCGCAGGCACCGTGCGCGGTCTCTTCTCGGGGTGCACCTTCACTCTGGACGGTTTTCCGCGCGACGACCAGAACCAGGAATATCTGGTTCTCAGCGCCGAATACCGCATCTACGATCCGGGCTACCGCAGCGGCGTAGACACACAGGGCGAAAACTTCACCGTGGTGCTGGGCCTAGCTCCCACCAGCCTGCCGTACCGTCCGCCCCGGATCACGCCGCGCCCGATCATGCGCGGGCCGCAGACTGCCACTGTGGTCGGCCCTTCGGGCGAGGAGATTTTCACCGACGAATATGCGCGGGTGAAGGTGCAGTTCCATTGGGACCGCCTCGGCAAGAAGGACCAGAACAGCTCATGTTTCGTGCGCGTGTCGCAGACCTGGTCCGGTAGCGGATTCGGCTTCATCCAGATCCCGCGCATCGGCCAGGAGGTGATCGTCGATTTCATCGAAGGCGATCCGGACCTGCCGATCATCACCGGCAGGGTCTACAACGCCTCCCAGATGCCGCCATACGGCCTGCCTGGCAACGCCACGCAGTCCGGCCTCAAGACCGAGTCCTCAAAAGGCGGGGGCGGTTACAACGAGCTGATGTTCGAGGACAAGACCGGCTCCGAGCTGGTCAATTTCCAGGCGCAGAAGGACCACAACCTGCTCATCAAGCACGATCGCACCAAGCTCGTGCAGCACGACCAATCGGATCGCATCGACAACAACGCCAAGCACTCGGTGGGCGTCAACCTCGACGAGGACGTCGGCAAGAACAAGACGGTCAAGGTCGGCGTCGACCAGAAGACGGACATCGGCTCGAACGACACCGAGACGGTGGGCACCAATCGCTCGTTGAGCGTGGGCTCGAACGAGACCATCAAGATCGGCTCCAATTCGAGCGAGACGATCGGGGCCAACCACACCCAGACCGTTGCCATCGCCCAGGCGATCACGGTGGGCGCAGCCCGTGTCGACACGGTCGGTGCGACCGAGACCCGCAGTGTGGGTGCGGCCCAGACCAACACGATCGGCGCCAGCCGCTCGGTCAGCGTGGGCGCTGCACAGAGCCACAGTATCGGCGCCGACGACAGTTGGCAGATCGCCGCGAACCAGAGCGTGCAGATCAGCGCCGACCAGACATTCGAGGTCGGGGGTGCGAAGTCGACGACCATCGGCAAGGCTCGCAGTACCAAGATCACTGACGGGGATACCACCGAAGTCGGCGGCGACCGTGCCCTGAAAATTGCCAAAGGCAGCTTGGTTGATGTCGGCGAAGGGGCGGCCATAAAGGTGGGCAAGGACCTCTTGATCGAGGCCGGCGATTCCATCGTCATCAAATGCGGATCGGCGGCGATCTCGATGAAGAAGGACGGCACCATCAACGTCGAAGGCAAGGACATCACGGTCCTCGGGTCGGGTAAGATAAACGTCAAGGCATCAAGCGACATCACCATGAAGGGTTCGCAGATCAAGCAGAACTGAGGCGGGTTTGATGACAAAGATCGCGAAAGGCATCGACGGGGTCGTGATCGGCATTTTCCTCGGATTCGACGAGGAGGCGCCGCTCGTCGTGTTCCCGGGCAATGCCAGGGAAACCGCCGTGCGGGCGCGCAGCCTGACCGTACTGAGTTCCGATATGATCGGAGCTGAAGTCGCACTGCTGTTCGAGGACGGGAATGTCAGCCGGCCGCTCATCGTTGGGCGCATCGTCGAGCCGACCCGAAAGGCAACCGTGCCGCAGGTCATTCGCGATGGCGATCTGGTCAGGGTCGTGGCCGAGGAACGCCTGGAACTGCGCTGCGGCAAAGCCACCATCATCATGGAAAAGGACGGCCACATCACCATTCGCGGCACCTATGTGACGAGCCACGCCAGTGCCGCCAACCGCATACGCGGCGGCTCGGTCAACCTGAACTGATGCCGGCGCCGGTGCTGCGAGAGATCGTACGTCAGCACGCAGAAATGGCCGCGTTCCTATGGACGGTCTACGATTACCACCTGCTCCATCCCGACGAGAACCCCGATATGGACGAGGAGCGCCTGGCCCGGCTGGTCGAACGCCTGGAAGCGCATCTCGACGGGTTGCGCGTGGCTGGCGACGTCGGTCGCGACATAGCGCGGCAGCGGTACGAGGACTATCCGGAGGCGGGCGAGTTGTTCGTCATCAGGATGCTGGACGCGAAACGACCGATCCCGGTGGTTGAACTGGAACTGGACAAGGTCAGGGATTACCTCGCGGCGAACGGCGCAACTCGTCAGAGATAGCGCTTGGTCATGTCGATAGCCTGGATGTAGAAGTTGCCATCGTAGTCGAATTCGAACCCCGACCAGTTCGTGCCGTCGAACACGAAGACCTCTTTCCAACCAGTGACGACGAGCAACTCGTCTGACGTTTCCATGGCGTAGGCGAACCCAAGAGCCCGGAACTTCTTCAGCTTCCGGCCGTCTTGGACGAAGAGCCCAAAATCGTTGTCGCCCCAGTAGCGCGCGCCTTGGAAGTCGCGGATCGACATGAAATCGCTGTCCGGCGCCTTTATCTGCTTCAACTCGCTGTCCCGGTACTCGAAGCAGAAGCCGTCTTCGCAGCCAATGCTGACCGTGCCGTCTTCGGAGACATGGACGGCCTGAATGGAGCGGTTGAAGTCGAGCGGGACCTGGTGCCAGTTGTCACCAACCAGGTGCAGCAGCGTGCCGTGGTCGCCTGCGACGTAGAGCTGTGAGACGGACGGCCCGTGCATCGTCCTCAGGAATGCCGACACCAGGGGCCTGATCGGTTTCCACTCGCCTGCCTCGAACCGGCAGACCGAGCCGTCCTCGCCATAGGTGAACAACGGCCCACCCGTCGGCAGGAACAGCTTGTGGAAGAAGGGCTCCGGCGCCCGCGCGGTGGTGTGCGCCGTGCCGCGCAGGAAGTGTGTGAGGCCGCCCACCTCCAGGAGCACGTGATCCCGCGGCGATGTACTGACGTGCGACAGCATCTGGTTTTCCAGTTGCAGCAGAATGTCGAAGCGGGGCTGGCGCCCATCGAAATCGACGAGCAGCAGATAAGACCGGCCGCGCTCCCTGTACTCGTCGCTCAACTCGACGGAGACGCCGAACTGCGTGCCGCCGACGTGAAAGGCTCGCATCGCCTCGAGGTAGATTTCGTCAGGCGGAACCTGATCGATGTTCTTTTGCTCCGTCATTTGACCGTCCTGTGGCGCATGGTCCGCATCTCATTGAGTTCCTCAATCGTCTTCTCTGGAGGTGGCGGCCCGACAACTTTCTGGAGGTAGGCCATGAAAACCATCGACAGGCACTTGGCGACTTTCTTCTGCGTGGCAGGACCGGCGTCCCTCGACTCTTTGTGCTGCTCGGCGATCGACTTGGTGCCCTTGGCGACGGCCCCTTTCAGCTTCGGCGATCTGCCGGTCTGGGCCATGCGCTTTTCGTTGTAGTCGTTGACTGCCTTGGTCTTCGTATCGTGCGGCGTGTCCTTCCTGCTGCCCTTGCCGGTCTCCTGGAACCCGCCGCCCTTCTTGTGCTTCATCGAGCGGATGCAGACGCAGGGTGCCCGGCGCACGCTGTAGTTCTTCCATTGGTCGTAGGATGTGTTGCTCGCCCGGTCGACTTGGAAATACTCGTTTCCGACATAGTGCTCCGATTGGTAGCCCTTCGGGCATTTCTTCTTGTTGTGGGGATGAAGCCTGAGGTTCATCTTCTTCAGGAGCTTGCCGCAGGTTATGCCGCCGACATTCTCCTTCAGGATATGTGACCAAGGCGGCGTGCCCGCCGTGGGCGACGCGTGGTCGTTGGTCGCCATGTCCGTGAAGCGGATGACCGGTTCGCCATCGAATTTCACGTCGTTCGACCATGAGTGGAAATATTCCTTTCCTGTGTTTTTCGAGGTGATGACGTTTTTTTTCGGCGCGCAGCCGGCCTCGGTGCCGGAGGTCCGCGACAGATAGGACTTGTTCTTGATGTTGACGGTCTTGCCGGCGATCTTGACCGTGCCTGTGCCCTTGTCCGTGTCGCTCGACATGCCAAAGCTGGGGTAGGGGATGGGTACCCCCGGCGGCGTTGCCGGCGTCTGGGGAGGGGTGAAGCAAGTGTCGGGAAACGCAGCGATGGTCTTCCCATCGCTGCCCTTGCCCGAAATCTCCAATCCATTGGCGTAGACGTTGGCCATCACCGCACACTTCCGGTGAAGAGCGCAGCACCGCAGGCGCCGCTGTCGCTGGAGGCTTCGATCAGGACAGGGGTACCGCCTGAGTATCCTTTCGCGGCAGCCGTCATGGCCATGCCGATCATGATCGGGACGACCGCCGCCCCGACATTTCCAAGCGACTCGGCCGGTGACCAGATGTCCTGGAACCCGTGTGCGCCGCGCACCAGGCGGATCGAGGCCAATGCCGATTGCTTGAACCAGTACTGCTCGCCAATCAGGTCGGCGATCCTGTAGCCGAGACGCGCCATCTCAATGCCGCATTCTGTGAGCGCACCCTGATATGCCGCAGTCATCCCGTCGCCGCGCAAGGGAAGATGAGCTCCCGCTTCGTCGAGCCCATTGTAGATGAACGCCGGTTCGCGGCTGAGGCCGAGGCCGGTCAGCCCAAATGCGCCGGTTCGAGATTTGCCGCAGAGGACGGCTGCTGCGGCCTCCCCGGGGATGAAGCCATTCGCGTTGTCAGGCGTCAGCAGCCGGTTCTGACCGAGGTAGTGCGTGATCGTTCCCGCTGTGAGGTAGCTGTCCACGCCGGCGATGATCACGTATTCGGCCTCTCCGTCCGCCAACAGCCGGGTTGCGGTGCGCAAAGCCGCGTGTCCCGAGGGCCGCCCTTCGCTGACCACGCGTGCGGGGCCGTTGGCCGGCCAAGCCAGCAGATCGCCGATGCGCTGCACCAGGCGCTTTTTGTCAGTGATTGGGGCGCCTGGGCGGTCCGTTTCTGCGATGCATAGGATCAGATGTGTTGCGGCGGCGCGTGCTGCGGGCGCGGCATCCAGGCATTCACGTATGGCGGCCGCAGCCATGTAGGCCATGCGCCTTTCGCCCAGCATTTCCTCAAGGGGAACCGGAGCGCCGACGACAGGCTCGTCGGGCCCGGACTGGAACCCCGTCTCCCGGAAGCCGTCCAGGTGTGCCCGCATCGCAGCGCAGGTCGAAGGCGCATCGAGGCCGACGGCCGTGACCATCCCGCAGGCAAAGACGGCTGGTCCGGCTGTCATGCGGCATCCTGTTCGTCATCGACGAGCTCTCTCTGCGTCGTCACGTCCCGGAGATACTCCTTACCCTGTTCCCGGGCCCGGAGCATCGTTTCGGTCGGCGGGCCTATCCATGCCTCCTCGAACTCGCTGATGACCTTAAGTATCCGCACATCGGCGCGCCACACCATGGAGAAGCGTCGGTTCTCGGGATCGAATAGGACCGTGTCCGGCAGCACCGTGCGCTCAAGCACCTTGTCGCCGTCCCGGAAGATCGTGATCGGCAGCGCAGTCTCCGGAAGGCGGAACCAGGTCTTGCCCTCGGCAGTGAGGTTGACGAGCACCACCTCTTCGCCGCCTTTCGGCGGATCGATCTGCTGGTCAGGCGGAGCCATCTGGAAATAGCGTTCGTCGAAATCCGCCGGCAGGAACGGGAAGACGTCCTTGGCCCAGTTGTCGTCATAGGTGCCGCCATGTTCGATGCGGCCGGGCCAGCCGCGTCCCATCGGACCGAAGCTCATCGGCTTGTAGTCGCCGAAGGGCGATACGGCTTGCGTGTTGGGCAGCCTGAGACCGGGGATCAGGTTCTGGTTGCGGGTGCGCGCCCACCCGGTGCCGACGGGATTTTGTTTGTAGCTCGCCGGCAGCTTGTCTTCCGGGTCGAGACGGTCCGTGCCACCCCAGGCAGTGTCGTAGGAGAAATGCTGGCGGAGAAACGGCTGCGGCGCGGTTGCCATGAACAGCGGCCCCCGAGCGCGCCATTCGCGTGTGCCCACCACCTCGAACAGCTTCTGCCAGGCGCCCAGCTTTATGCCCACCAACACGCGTTCGGCCGGCCGGCCGCCTGGAGCATAGGCGCAGCCATTGGCGATCACGTCGCAGCGCGGCTTGCGGAAGGCGAAATCGGTTTCCCACAACGTCGCGGAGTAGCCCGGCGCGCCGGTGAGGACGTCCGCCATGACGAGCGGCGCCTGCTCGGCCGATTTGCGCACCGGCCCCCCGGGCGTGGCGGGAAAGTCGAACGTACCCTTGACCACGACGACGATGTACTCGCGGGCAGCCTTGTCCATTCCCATGGTGAATTCGTGCACGAACCCTGTCTGGTTCCAGATCTGCATCAGCCGGCCTCCACGAGGCCTGCGGCGAGTGCGGCGAGCGCTGCCTGAGGCGCAGATGGGTCGATGGTGAGCAAGTCCGACGAGGCGGTCCAGAAGGTCATGCCGTGTACGCCTTCGCCTTCGACACCAGAGTGCTCGAAGGGAATGGCGGACAGCGCCTCGCCGAGGGCGTCGGGGCCCAATTCACCACGCAGTGCCGCCTCGGCAACTGCTTCGACCGCGTCGAACCAGGAAGAGGAAGCAGCAGCCATGGCAGTGACCGACGCGGGCAAGGGCGTTGCCACGGTCAGCGGAAAGCGCCGCCCGGCCTTGTCCCGGCCCGGCAGTGCCACGCCAACCATGGGACCGCTGGCGTCGGCCCCCAGAATGAAGCGCAGGCCGACATGTTCGGGCCAGGCGCCGGACAATTGCAGCGGCGCAAGATGAGTTGCCACCCATCGGTCCCAGGACCGGACAAAGTCTCCCGGCAGCCCACGGCTCACGAAATCCCCCGTCGCCGGGATCTTGCCGTAGAAGCCGGTGGCTAGATGTTCGGCGGGCATGTGAACCTCTTGAACATCTGCAGACTGTAGGGGTTCTCGACGCTCGCGGCCTTGAGCTCGAAGTCGGCGTAGAAATCTTGCGCTCCGAGCCTCAGCTTGTAGACGTCGGGCAGGGCTGTGCCGGTAAAGCGCCCGTTGTTGAGCATCCTGAGCCACGCCCAACTCCCCGTCTCGTTGACGATCACCTCCGGCGACCCGTCGATCGGCTGGAAGGCGAGCGAAATCGTGCCGGTCCCGTCCTTGCCGGGCCAGGTCATCGGTTGGGGGCGCGTCGCGTTGTTGTAGTAGACGAGGCTCTGGCCATCGAGGTTGAGCGTCATGCGCGTGACCGCAGGTGAAAGATCCTTCGGCTCGAGCGTGAAGCTCATGGTCGGGCCGGTGCCGCCCGGGAACAGGTCGTCGCGGATGCGGCGGGCCTGCTCGAAGGCCGCCAGCGCGGAGGAATCGAGCCCGAAATCCGCGCGCCACTTCCACGGCTTCGCCGCCGTGTCGACATAGCTGATGAGGTGATCGTTGGTGAAGGCGTCGATCATCCCCCCGGGACCGAACAGGCGGGCGAAGTCGCGCACGTTCACGTCGACGGCGCTGCCAGGCGTGAAAGGATAGCGGTCGGTCAGCGCTGCCTGGCAGAACGGCAGGATGTCGGCGCGCCAGATTGCGTTGAGTTCCGAGGTCACTGCCTTCTCGGTCAGCCCGCTGGTGTCGCCTGCTATCCCGCCGAGCCAGTCGTCGATCGGGTCGGGCAGGATCTGCGCCTGCCGCGCCACCGCACCGGTGAGTTCGGCAAGCCCGCCCTGCTTCTTGATGGCATCCTGCGGATCTGGGCTGGCGGTGACGGTCTGCAGCACGTTGGACAGCGCAGTCATCGCCACCACCGCCGAGTCGAGTGCCGGGGGCTGACCGTCGACCTCGGCCACGGCTCCCTTGAGCGGCTTGAAATGCTCGGCAACCAGCGAGCCTGTCATGTCCACCTCGTCGGCCGATCCGGCGCGGGGCAGGAGCTTTGCGCCCGCCTTGGCCAGCTTGCCGACCTTGCCGAGCTTGCCCAGCAGCTTCGATGCGCCCTTCGACGCCGCCTTGTCGTCGGCCGGCTGCTCCTCGTCGGAGCGGGTGAGTTCGGTTTCCCGCACTACGGCGGAAACCAGCCGCTTGAGTGCGGAATCCGCGCTCGACAAGTCCTTGAGGTTGTCGCTGGCGACGTTGAGGTCGGTGAGGGGGGCGAGCCGAATGTCCCGCAACAAGCTGTCCCATTGCGCGATGAAGTCCTCGTAGTAGAGCTTGAGAATGTCCTCGGAGAGCGCCGACACGGAGGTTTCCGCGTTCTCCTCGCAGCCGCCCGCAAACACCGCCCGATCCAGCGCGGCCTGACCTGCGACGTCCTCCAGCCGGTCGAGGATCGCGTCGTGGAAACCAGCATAGGTGAAGGCGCCGGGAAGGCCGACGCGCAGTGTCTTGTCCGTGCGGCGGGCAAAGACCTTCGATCCGTTCGGCCCGGCGAAATTGGCAGGTATCCATTCCTTGATCCCCGCGACCTCGGGATCGGCCAGCAGTTGCTTGTAGGCCCGCGCCGGCAGCGAAATGGTGCACACGCTCTTGAGGGCTTCCGCCACGAGCGACTGGTCCGGCGCGACATAGCTGTCGTCCACCGTCATCCGGCGCATCGCTGCCAGTTGATGCTCTTCCGCGTCCGGCGTCGGGAATGGCGCGACCGGTGCGTAATCCGGCAGCTGGTTTACCCACCAATCCTGCGCGAAATCGGGGTCCATCTGGGAGAGGCCGGTCATCATGCGATAGGTCTTGAGCGCCCCGAGCATGAATTCCGGGTCGCGGATCTGCCGCCACATCGTGGTTTCCAGCAGCGCGACCATGCGCGGTTCGAGGATGTCGCGCAGGGCGTGGTTGTAGGCGTCTGTCTGTGCCCGGAGCAGTTCCGGCGAGGCCGTGGGGCCGACCAGGTTGCGCATCGCCGCTGGCGGAGGCGTGCGGGCGTTCGCAACCTCCGAAACGGCGGCCAGGGCGACGTCGATATCCGGAGCATCCACCGGTGCGGGACTGTTCGCGACCGGCGCAAGCGAGCCCTGCAGGGCCTCGAACTGACCGGCCTGGGCCATGATCGCACCGCGATTGTCGTAGTAGGAAAGGCCGAATAGCAGGCCGGCGAGCAAGACTGCCGCCGCCGAAGCCGCTGCCGCGCCGCGCCAGATCCATGTCCGACGCCTCTGCGCCATGGGATCGAAGGTGCCGAGGCCCGCTTCCTTGAAGATCACTTCGGTGAGCAGGTTCTTGAGGAAGAAGGAGCGTCTTTCAATCCGAGGCGAAACCACGCTGCGCCGCTGCGGCAGCCCGAAGGAAGAAGAGAGCGAAGCCGCCAACCGGTCGATCGGCGCGCCCTCCTGGGTCGCGGAGGTGAGGTAGATGCCGCGCAGCCAGGCGCTGTCCTCATAGCGGCTTTCCCCGAAGATCGACTCGACCAGGAGCCTGATCGGATCGGACAGGCTCTGGACCTGCGCCGGGAACCTGAATATCTCGGCCCTGTCGGCGAGATTGTCCTCTTCCTCGAGGCGCGGCACGAGCCGCCTTTCGAGTTCGCCGGCCAGCGTCCCGATCTCACCTGCCACGGCGCTGGCGTCGACCCTGGCGTCCGGCGCAAAGGTGCTGCCCCAGACCTGCTCGCGCGCCGTCGTAGACAGGCTGTCGAAGAAAGCCTCGAACCCTTTGATGAGGTCCGCCTTGGTCAGCATCAGATAGACCGGCAGGCGGATTTCTAGGCGCTCGTTGAGTTCGGCGAGCCTCCTGCGAATCTTGCGGCCATGCGCCTTGATCGCGTCGTCGCCCTCGGACAGGGCGTCGATAGAAAGGGCGACGATCACGCCGTTCAGGGCGCGCCGGCCGCGGTGCTTCTTGAGCAGGTCCAGGAATCCGAGCCATTCGGCGGCATCGACGTCTGGCTGGCTTTCCTGCTGAACGTAACGGCCGGCCGTGTCGATGAGCACAGCGCTCTCGGCGAAGAACCAATCGCAATTGCGCGTGCCGCCGACTCCGTGGAGATCGTCGGTGAGATCGATCGGGAAGTTGAGGCCCGACTGCCTGAGCGCCGTCGTCTTGCCGGTGGCGGGCGGCCCGACGATCACGTACCAGGGCATTTCGCGCAGGAACTTCCTGCCGCCCAGCTTGCGCCGCTTCAGCTCGTCCATCAAGTTCTGGAACTTGGCCCCGACGGCCGCGACGCTTTCTTCCCCCGGGGTCAGCGGTTTTTCGACCGGTGTTGCTGCGATCTCGGCCACGAAGACGCGGTTGGCGCGGATGGCACGGCGTTGCGCGATGATGAGCCAGATCAGCCACAGGATAAGCAGTCCGGCGATCATCCCGATGCGGACGGTCTCGGAGGCAAAGGGCGTGCTCCTGCCGATTGCCACGATCGGGCCGAATATCCAGATGATGAGCGAGAGCAGGGCGAGCCCTATCAGCGTCCAGAGCCACCGCGAAGTCAGGACCGACCAGAGGAAGCGGAGGATGAACATCGCCCTACAGCCTCTTCTCGACGAGAACCTCGACCCTGCGGTTCAGCGCTCGGCCTTCGCGGGTGGCGTCGTCGGCCACCGGATCGGTCGCAGCGCGCCCCTCCGAGCGCACGCGTTCAGGCGCCACGCCGTTCTGAACGAGCAGGTCTGCGATCGTCGCGGCACGTGCTTCCGACAGGCGCTGGTTGGTCGACAGCGGGTTGCTCCTCTGCAGCGGGATGCCGTCCGTGTGACCAACGACTGTGATATTGCCTATCAACTCCTGGTTCTCGATGATCACCCTGGCGATCGCCCCGATCAGCGGCTGGAAGCCATCCGTGATTTCGGCCCGCGACGACTGGAAAAGCTCCGGGTTGGTCGCCTGGATGACGAGCTTGGCAAGCGACACGCTTTCGGTTCCGCGCAGCGCCGGGCGCAGCCCCTCGGGCGCGGCGGCTTCGAATGCAGGCAGAAGGGCGAAATCAACCTTCTCTACCAGCGGCGCCCCGGCCTGGGGAGTTGAACGGAGAAGTTCGGCGCGCTGTGCCGGCGGCAACGCCCGCACCAGCGCCGAGAGCTGTTCCGACTGGGCGCTCAGCGCCATGGAGAGGGCCACGTAGATGCCGGTGCCTAGTACCGCGGCGATCGCCCCCATGACCCAGATCGGCACGGTGAAGCGCTGTGGTTCGTCCGATGCCACCACGCCCTTCCAATGAGGCGAGAGCGGCGCATCTTCCGCATCGGCATCGCGCAGGAAGCGCGCGGCCGCGACCCGGACCGCATTGAGCGACCGATCACCCGCGCGGCCCGGCACCCGGTACTTGCCGCGAAAGCCCAGGGCCATGCACAGATATTGCAGTTCCAGCATCTCCCTGTCGCGGTTGGGGTGCCGTTCCAGTTCGTCCAGTCGTGAAAAGAACTGGGCTCCGGCGTCGACATCACCGCGCAGCATCACGACCAGCGGCTGGCGCGGCCAAGCGCTGGCGCCGCCCCAAGGGGTGTTGAGGGCGAGATCGTCGAGGAGTGCTGCGACCGACCATGCGGCCTGGTCCGCACGTTCGAGCGACGAGCCGGAGGCGATCGCGGCGTCCCGGGCTCGCACCAGTTCCTCGATCAGTCGCGTCCGCAGCGCTTCCGGGTTCTCCGGCGGTAGCGCACTTTCGAGCTCCGGCGCAAATTCAAGCAGCGTCGAGAAGGCGTTGACCAGCTTGTTGGGATGCGCCCGCGACCGGTTGATGGGCACCGCTGGAGCGGCAGCGCGGAGGCCGCGCGGCATTGGCGCGGCTGCCATGCGAATGCGGGTGCGTTCGCGATCCTCCGACAATCCGAAAGGATCGTCCTGGCTCATCGCATCACCTGTTCACCGAGTAGCAGTCGACCTGGGGCTCGCTCGGCAGCACTCCGGAAACCCCGATCACGAAGCCCGGGGAATCCAGCAGCGAGGCCCAATGTTCGCTCTTCTGGTCCAGTTCCAGGCAGAGACGGTCGCCGTCATAGGGGATTTCGCGGGGCTGCGAGTGCAACGGCTTCAAGGGGATGCCGGGCAGGCGGGACTTCCACAGACCCTCGAATTCGCCGGCGGCGCCGACCGTTGCCTGGTTGACGAAGATCTTGCGTAGCGCATCCTCGGAGAGTTCCGACCCGACGCGAATGACGATGCGGCTCGAGACAAGCAGCTTCGGGTTGTCGATGCGCACCTTCCAGACATTGGTCGAATGACGCATCACGGGAAGGGCGCGCGACTTCGGCTCGACATAGCGAAGGCTCAGGATCAGCGACCGGAGCGTGTCTGCAAGTGCGGAGAACGCCGGTCCGGGCGCCATGTGGTCGTAGACGGGCAGTTCGGCAAGGCGGCGCGAATTCGAACCGTAGGTGGCCATCGAACCGGCCAGGCCGGCCAGTTCCATGTAGAGGTGGGCGGGGTGGAAGATATCCTGCGCCAGCATGTGCGCGAGCCGCGGGCGCGCCGCATTGGCGAGATGCAGCATCAGCAGGTCCTCGACGCTGCGCCCCGGTCCGCCAAGCACCATCTTGGCATGCGCCTCGGCGATCTGATCGAGACCTGTGATCATCTCCTGCAGGAGTTGCGCGTACCAGGCCACCGCACCGGTCGCGAGGGTGGGCGGCAGGAAGGTGTCCTCGAGCGCAATCCCGCCGTCCGCCCGGATGCCCTTGATCTCCGTCACCGGCAGGGCGGTGTAGCCGCCGACGTCCTTTCCGGGCGCAAGCAGCACGGCTTGGGGCCTGGCGATCTCGACCTCTTCGGCATCGGCTCCGCCACGGACAGCGTCGCGCACAGTGACGATCCGTCCGCGATAGCGGGCGCCCGAGGAGTCGGCATGGGCAGGATCGAACCCCACTCCGCCGGGAGGCTCGAGGGGCAGTGCGATCAGCACGGGACCTGCGCCCGTGTCCGCGGTGACCGCAAGCGGCCTCGGCGCGTCCATCGTCTCCGGGATCATGAAGGGCGTGCCGTCCGGGAATATCCCGCGGGCGGAGGTGACCGCGACCTGGCCGACCTCGAGCAGCGCCGCATCCAGCGTCAGTTTGCTGAAGCCGAAGGTGTGGAGCTGGCCCGCCTGGAGCGCGCCGCGTACCGTCCCTTCGAAGAAGCGGTCCTGCTGCTGAAAATGCTGCGTCCTGAGGAAAAGGCCTTCCGACCACAGCACCCTGTTCGTTTCGGTCATGCGGCTGCTCTCTGCATCGAGGTCTCCATCCTTCGCCTGCCTAGGCCGATATGCCTCCGGCACCGAGCCTGACGGCAATCGTCACAGTCGATCCCGGCGACACCGACTTGGCCGTCCGCCAGGTTCGCCCACCAGGCTCGCGGACGAGAGCGACGAAGCCCAGAGCCGTGGCGTCCGGTTCCACCGTGATGGTCTTGGAAGCGGCCTTGCCCGGACCAACCGCTATCTGATCCGAACCGATGAGATCGCCGCCAAGCGTGCCGGCAGCGTCTCCCTGCAAGGCGAAATAGTCGGCCGAATTGAACTTGCCTGCACTGCGCAGGCGCATGATCAGGACCGTGACGGGCCGGTCGCTGCCGTCCGGCCCCGGGTTCATCCCGGCTTCGCCGCTCACATTGACGGTCACAGTGGACGGTTTGGGCGGTCCGCTCTGGCAAGCGGCAACCAGGCCCGTCGCACCAAGTGCCAGAATGAAGTCGCGCCGGTCGATCATGCGTCACTCCTCCTCGTAGGCGTTGCGGAAATCGGCGCCGATCTCGCCCATGAAGCGCGTCTCGGCGCTGATGGCGATCTCGCGGTGGCGTTTCTTGTAGAGTTCCCAGAGTTTTGCTCCACGTCCCCCGGCGAGCAGCGTCTCCAGGGACGAACTCTGCTTCAGCTCTTCCTCGAGGGCTGCGGGATCGAACCGGTCGATCATCCGCCTGAGCGCGCCCTGGAGGCCGCGCCAGGCACGAACGTGGTGATGGGCGAGGTCCCAGACCGCGTCCTGGATCGCCGGCTCGCCTGACAGGAAGCCCGGGCTGCGCTCGGCGAGGATGGTCGCGAGCGCGTCGTCGACAGTGGGCAGGAATTTCAGCGGATTGACCTCCGATGCGCCCACCACTGTCTGTTCGATGCGGGCGTTGCCCTTCTCCTCGGCACGCTTGCGCAGAAGCTGCATCAGGCCTTCCATCATCAGGCGATACTCGCGGCCGAGTTTCTCCATCTCGGCGATGGCGTCCCGGGCCGGGATCTCGCTTTCGTCGAGCCCCATGCCGCGCAGGAATGCCGCTCGCAGGGATACGTCGCCGGGTTCCGCGGTGCGTCGCGCCGGCTTCGGTTCAGCCTTGGGCGGCGGCGGCGCATCGTTCCGCGGCACAGGCCTGTCCCACGGGGCTGGCGACGGGTGCGCCCCGCGCTGCTGCTCTGAGGGGGCCTCGAAACGTCGATTGGCGCTGGGGACGACCACGTCCTCGACCCGGACTTCCTGTCTCCGAGCCTGTCGCGCGGGTGGCGGTTCGGGCGGCGGCGGAGTTTCGAGGCCGAACGGGTCCCCGAACGCCGAAGTCCCGGTTTCGCCCCCTTTTTCGGTTTCAGGCGTTGCAGGGGTGGACACCGGATCGAGACTGAACGGGTCGTCGAAAGCCGGCGAACTGCGCCCGGAAGTTTCGCGTTCGTATGCACGGAATGCGCCCGGTTCCGGCTGCTCGAACGGATTGGGCAACTCGGCAGGGCGACGACGCTGTGGCTCTTCCTCCGTCTTGAGGGCAAAGAAATCGTCCGAACCGAGATTGACCGAGGCATGCGAACCCGACGACGGCTGCGATGGCGATGCCTGACCGGCAGAAACCGCCGAATGCAGATCGACCCCGACCACGTAGTCGCCGATGCGCAGGCGCATGCCGTTCTGCAGGCGCATCGTGTTCCCGGCACCGAGCGGGCTGCCGGCATCGTCGATGAAAAGGCCACTGCTCGAGGTGTCGGTCACGTAGTAGCCGTCGTGGCTGGCCGTGATCTTGCAGTGGGCACGCGAGACGAACATGTCCGGGTCTTCGATCTGCCAGTCCGCTTCGGGACTGCGACCGATCACCATGTCACCCTTGTCCAGCCGGGCCTCGCGCATGGCCTGCGCGCGCGGTCCGTGCTCAAGCGTGAGGAGCAAGCTCATGCCGCGGCTCCCGCCAGATCGGGGCGCCAGCCGACGACCGTCCGCAGGCGCATATCCTCAGCATCCGCCCTTTCCACGGGGGGCGCAAGCCACGCCGTTCTGCCGATCCGCGCCGCTCCGATCCGGGCCGCAGGCACCTCTTCGCGCGCCAGGACAACCCTGAGATCGACATCCAGTACCTCGCCGATCAGGTCGCTTACCGCCCGTCTCAACACCGCAAGCCGGCGGCTACCCGGAAGGAATTCCAGATAGGTCGTGAAATCGAGCGGACCGATGCGCAGTTCGATCCTGCTCTGGCGGGTGAAACTGCGCGGTCCGATGGTTGCGCCACGCCCCAATTGCGCATGCGCAGATCCCACCCGTGTCTGCAATGGTCCGGGTATCGGCAGCCACGCCGCCACGAACTCCTTGAGCTGCACCGGAACCTTGAAGGCCTCGGCGATGAAGAGCGTAAGGCGCTCGGGTCCGTCCACTTGGCATGCGATGGCGGCGGCCTGCCGCAGTTTCACCGCGTCCAAATCCGGTTCTTCCGGGTTGGAGGTTCCCGGCAGCCCCATGCCTGCCATCGCCTCGAGCATGGATCGCACGCGGCCACCGACCCTTCGCTCCACCTGCACCGCTGGATGAGCGTCCGCCCAGGCCCGGTAGAACAGGGCGATCATGCGGTGCTGCAGCGTGTTGACGAAATCGACGAAGGTTGTGTCGCTGGTCTGGTGGGCGTCGGCTCCGCCGAACCACCGTTGCGACAGGCGGTCGAGCACCCAGCGGGTGATATGCAGCGGCAGCGGACCTTCCGGGCCAAGCAGGCCGATGTTGGCCACGGTCACGCGGGCAGGGCCTTTGTCGCTTCCCGGTTCGAACCTCACCACATCCTGCGTGGCGAAGCCGAGGCGGACATGCTGCCCGAGGCGGGCCGGTTCACGTTCGGGCCGCCCGGCATGGCCGAACAAGCGGCCACCGGGCCTTTCGAGCTGCCGCAGCAATTCAAAGAAGTCGTAGGCCTCCGTGGGCGCGGCGCCTATATCAGGAAGCGGTTGCCGGGCGTCATCGGCCATGGCACGTCCTCCTGCTTCTGGAGCAGCCGCGTGCGTGTCCGCACGAAGCCGTTGATGCCCGCATGGCGGGCAAACAACCGCGACAGCAAGGCCGACAGCAACAGGGTGCTGTGGCCCGAAACGACCGACTGGTCGACATGCAGCACGACTTCCGTTCCCCGGCCGAAGCACATCGGCCCCTCGATCGCCAGCCGCTCGACTACCGGGCGCGAGTCGATCCGCGCGATCGAACGCACGTGCCGGGCGAGAGCCGGGTCTCCACGATCGGCATAGAGGTCAAGCAACGCGTGCAGCGGGTCGACCCCACGCCCTTCCTTGGCGAGGCTGAGGAAGTTGAGGGACAGTTGGGCGACCATGCGCCAGGCAAGCTCGTCGGCACGGGATTCGCCGTCCGCCCCGGCCGGCAGCGCCGCGGGAATGGACGGGCGCGGCGCCCGCAGGGCGCCGAGCAAGCGTACGGCTTCCACAGGATCGCCGCTTTCCAGCGTCAGGTTCGGCGTATCGTCCAGGATCGGCAGGTCGCGATTTGTGCAGAGCGCCGTCACTTCCACGCGCCTGAGCGCGCGGTTGGCCGTGCTTCCCGCCGGACGGGAAAATGCCAGGAACACGTCGTCGCCGGCATAGGACGTGCGGGTCACGCCTTCCCGGCGCTCATCCTCCGTCGGCCGGCGCGGCCGCCGCTCCGTCGAATAGACCCATCCACTGCCGCGGTTCTGCCCAAGGCTGAACAGGGCCGGGATCTCGGCGTCCGGCCCTTCGGCCTCCGCGTCCTCGACATGGGTGATGCGGTAGATCTCGAAGTCCCGCGGCCGCGTTCTGTCTACGTAGAGCACCTGCCGTGTCTTGCGGCTGTCGAGTTCGACGACGTTGCATTCGCGCTCGAAGAGATTGATGAGCGGCGTGGCGAAGAGCTCGAAATCCTGGGGCGACAGGTCGGCCAGTTCCGGGACAGGCCTGCGCAGCAGGAACACCAGTTCCAGGCCCGCCTCGCAGGCGCGCATGACCGGCTGCAGACCCGTGACCCGGGCGTAATGGAACCGCTCGGGCATCATGAAATACTCGCGCAGCAGCCGGTAGCCCTCGAAGGTAGGCCGGCTTCTCGGCATCAATGCCTCGGTGTCCAGAATTCCCACCATATCCGCGTCGGGCAGGGGTACGAGCTTGGCGGATTTTCCCTCTGGTCTCGCGGCGACGCCCGCGCAGGCGCCGAAGATCGTGTCGAACAACAGCGGGGCTTTGGTTCGCCCGGCCAGGTACAGATCGAGGCGATCCAGCGCCAGTTCGGCGAGCTTGCCCTTGCCCGTGCGGTTTATCACGATCCGGATCGCCGCCTCGGCCACGATATCCTGCGGTGGCACTATGCCGGCCACGGCAAGTGCGCTGCGGTCCTGGAAATAACCGATGGAACCGATGGCTATCGGCCAGAGCGTCACATCCTGCACGGTGCTGAAGGTACAGCGGGTCGAGAGCCCCGGCTGCAGGCTCGATATCAGCCGCGTGTCGCGCTTGACGACATGGCCTGCGTTCATCGTCTGTATCTGCTGCCCGGGTTTGAGCACGGCCATGGCAGTCGCCGGAGTCGGCGACACGAGGTCCGGGTAGAGCACGTCGAGTACGCTGCGCGCAAACCGCGAACGCTCGGCGTCGACCTTCAATCGAGTACGGGCCGCGAGGAAGGCCACGCCATCGAGCAACCGCTCGACATAGGGATCGGGGCAGGGCGCGGTGTCCAGCGACAGGTTGCGCGCGATCGCCGGGTGCATGGCGGAAAATTCTGCAGCGAGGCTGCGTATGTGGGTCAGTTCCTCCTCGTAGTATTCCAGGAAGATCCGATCCATGGTCAGGCTTCCTTGAAGTCGGTTCGCGCCAGGCCGTTTTCGAGGTTGATGGTCGTGCGCAACCGCAATCTCTCCGGCGTAGGCGTCATGATCAGCACCGCCTCGATCTCGATCTTGAGGCCTGTCTTGTCTCCGAGGTTGACCATGACCTTTGTCTCGCTGTCCCTGAGGCGGGGCTCGAAGGTGGCGAGGATGGCCCTGATCTCGCGCGCGAGCACATCGCGGTCGAAATCGCGCGACGATCGGCCGGAGAAGGAGGGCACGCCATAGTTGACCACGCTGCGCCGCACCTCGGGGAAGTCGTCAAGTGAGGCGGGAGTGTCGGGTGCCTGTTCGCGTTCCAGGTCCGACAGGAGCGGCATGGATTCGAAGCGCTCCGTGTTGAACAGTGCCTCTATGTCACGCCGGACCGCTTCCCGCAGCACGCGCGCCGACACAACCACCCCACGGCTCTCGATTTCGGCCCGATGCCTGTTCTGGGCCATGAGGCGGTTCAGCCGGCGCTTCTGCTCAGGCGAAAGATCGGTGTCCGCGTCGATCACGCGCGTCCCTCCGGCCAGCAGCGCCTCGAGGCGCTCCGCTCCCAATTCCTCCCGCAGCGTGTTTGCCAGGCTGTCGATCTCCGAGCCGAGGCCCGGCAAATCGTTGACGAGGCGGTCCCACAGGGATGGTTGCACCGCCTCGCGCTTGGCCCGAGGATTGCTGGTGATGGCTGCCATGAAGCTACCGGTTGGTCGTCGATGCCGTCAGACACCGACATGCACGTCCATTTCCACCTCGTCGCTGTCGTCGTAGACGAACTTGATCTTCTTGTAGGCGAAGCCCACGCGCTCCTCGATCAGGTCGGGTTCTTCCTCGCTCGGCTTCATGTCGTAGCTGATCACCGAAGCGTCGGTCAGCTCGATCACGAGATAGTCGCTGCTCGCTTCCTCGATGGTGCGGCGGGCCGAGAACTTCACGTCGTCGAGCTTCTTGTTCTGGAAGAGCGCCTGCTTCAGGTAGGGCGAGGACTTGTCGTAGTGCTTGATGAACACGATCACGCCGAGCGCCACCCGGCCCCGCCGAGAAAGCGAGTTGGGATCGTGCGGCGCAACCATGTTGAACTCGACACCGTGAATTTCGATCTCTTCCTCGTGACCGTCGCGCTCGCTCGGCCCCGTGATGTCCGGAACCTTCAGAAATCCGTCGATCTTCATCTCTGTTCTCCGTTGGGCTCACTGGATCAGGTCTTGACTGAAGGCAGCTCCGACACGAGCCGGAGCGAGGCGTTGATCCCCTCGAGCTGGTAGTGCGGACGCAGGTAGAAACGGGCGTTGTAGTAGCCCGGCCGGCCCTCGACGCTGTCGACCTGAACCTCCGCGGCAGCCAGCGGCCGCTTGGCACGGGCCTTGTCGTCGGCGAAGGCCGGATTGGCGAGCACGTAGCGGTTGATCCACTCCGTGAGCCAGATCTGCATGTCCGAGCGTTCCTTGAACGACCCGATCTTGTCGCGGGCGATCGCCTTCAGGTAGTGGGCGAAGCGGGACACCGGGAACAGGTAGGGCAGGTTGGCGCTCAGCCGCTCGTTGGACTGCGCGTCGGGGTCAACCAGCCTGCCGGCCCTGGTCTCGTCGTCCTGCAGCGAATGCGCCCCGATGAAGGCGGCGACGTCGGTGTTCTTGCGGTGCAGGATCGGCATCAATCCCAGCTTGGCGAGTTCGGCCTCGCGGCGGTCGTCGATCGCAACCTCCGTCGGACACTTCATCGCAATCGAGCCGTCGTCGGTCGGGAAGCTGTGCACTGGCAGGTTGATCACCGTCCCGCCATTCTCGACTCCGCGGATCTGGGTGCCCCAGCCGAACAGCTTGTGGCTGCGGTTAATGTTGACGCCCATCGGGAATGCGGCGTTCATCCAGACATATCTGTGGTGGTCGCCCTGCACCTCCTCCTCGAAAGCGAAGCCCTTCACCGGGACCGTGTCGGCACCGTAGGGCAGGCGCGCCAGCACGCGCGGCATGGCAAGGCCGATATAGCGGGCGTCCTCGCTCTCGCGCAGAGATTGCCAGGACGCATAGGCCGGATTCGAGACGATCTGCTGCAGGTCCTGCGGATTGGGCAGTTCCTGCCAGCTGTCCATCCGGAACAGGCGTGGCGAGGCCGCGGCGATGAACGGCGTATGGGCCGAGGCGCAGATGCCCGAGATGTTGCGCAACAGGCCCACGTCGCGGGGGTGGTTGGAGAACTCGTAGGCTCCGATCAGGCAGCCGAACGGCTCTCCGCCGAACATCGAGTATTCGTCCGTATAGACCTTCTTGAAGATGGGGCTCTGGTCCCACATCTGGCCTTCGAAATCCTCGAGCGTGTCGGCCAGTTGCTCCTTGGAGATGTTCATCACCCGGATCTTGAGCTTCTGGTCGGTCTCGGTGTTGTTGACCAGGTACCAGAGGCCGCGCCAGGTGCCCTCCATCTCGCGCACTTCCGGCGCATGGAGTATCTCGTTGACTTGGCTCGACAGCATCTTGTCGATGCCTGCGATCAGCGACTTGATCGACTTGATCGCGTTGGACGAGATGGTCGTCGTCTCGGAGCGCGACTTGGCGGCCAGCGCCAGATTGCGCACCAGTTGCTGCAGCTTTTCGCTGTCGTCCTTCTTGACCTTGAAGTCCTTCTCGAGAAGTTCGCTGAACTCGCCAAGGTCGACCGCCTCGGCCTCGGCGACGGTTGGGGCTTTCTGTTGTTCGGCCATGGCTCAACCCTCGACCTTGTCGTCGCCGGACAGCGTCTTGTCGGCGATCTGCGCAAGCAGCGGCTCGTTGTTCAGAAGCTGTGCGATGCGCTTTTCGGCATCTATGCGACCATCCATGAAGCCCAGTAATTCAACGAGTTGGCGGCGCATCTTAAGAATTTCCGCTAACTGCGGGACCTGTTCGGCGATCTTGTCCGGCGCGAAGTCGCCCATGCTCGAGAAGGTCAGGTCGACGGCGAGTTCCTCGTCGCCCTCCTGGCCCTCGGCGACCGGCAGCGTGTTCTTCACCCGTGCCTTGACCCGAGGCCCGAGCGCTTCCATGAACTTGGGAAACCGGTTGGCGTCGGTTTCGACGAAGGTGCGGTCCTGGACCGTCTTCATCGCTTCCCTGGTCTGCGAGGCGCCCGAGAGGTCGGCCATCACACCCATGACGAACGGCAGTTCGATCGTGGTCGGACTGCCATAGGTCTCGACGTCATAGGCGATCTGCACGCGCGGAGCGCGATTGCGCTCGATGACCTTTGCTTTGCTTTCGGCTGGCATGCTTGGCTACCTTTCATCCTTCTGGGGCGTCTTCTTCGCGTCGGGAACCCCGGCCAGAAGCCGGAACTCCTTCAGGCCGGAGGGGGCGAGATCTTCCATCAGTTCGACAAAATCCATGGGCACCATCCGGCGTACCCGCCGTGCCAGGTGCGGGATCGGGCTCGACGGCTCGGTGCGGTCGTAGAAGGCGATGACGAGGTCCAGGCATCTGACCACGTCGTCGCGCGAGTTGATGCGGTCGGGCAGGGCCGCCGAACCTTGCGCAGGCGCCGGTGCCGGATCGTGGCCGTTTACTGCCGGTGCCGACGAAACCACGGCTGCCGGCTCGGCCCTGTCCACGCCATTGGGCGCGGCCCGGCCACCCGAACTCCGCTCCAGCGTCGACGCCACCCTGTCGAGGAAGCGCGTCAGCATCGGTACCGCAGGTCCGGAACCGTCGAGGCGGGCGTTGAACGCGGCGTCGAGCGCGGCAAGGGCTGCGATCGAGGCGCGCAGATCGGCCAGGAGCGCGGCCATGTCCTGCGGTGCCTGGTCGTTCTGGGCGGCACATCCGCTGCGAACCTTGGTGAGCAGTTGTTCGTGCGCACTCGACAGTGTCGCACGCTCCGCGCTGTTCAGCCCTTGCGCCGCCTCCTGCAGCATCACCCGGTCGTCGAGCGCGCCTTGCTCCAGGTCGCGGCCGCTGACCGGGCCGACCCCGCGTGGCGCGAAAACCGTCATCCGGCGCAGGTTTCCAAGCAAGCCTTCTTGCGCGTTCTGCAGGTCGAGCAGCGCGTTGACGCGACGCAGCGCGGCGTCGCGCGGCGTGGCGGCCTGCCGCAGCGCCGGGTGCATCGTCTCCCAATGCTCCTCGAATGTCCGCGCAATCAGCGAGAGCCCCTCGGCTAGGCCTGCAAAGCCTCGCTCGCTGGCAAGCGCCCGCGTGACGATGACGAGCAGGCGCAGGTCCCGGCCATGGGCCCGGAGTTCTTCTGCCACTTCAAGGACGGCAGCCCAGTCGACGGGTATGCTCACCTGGGAAGTCGGCCGGTTGCGCTCGTCGTGGACGACTTCGACCTGGGCCTCGGTCAGCCGCTCCAGCTCGTGGAAGCGGGGATCGTTGCGCAAATCTTCTCCCGACGGATTCGCACCGTCCAAGGGGCTGAGCCAGAGAGCAAGATCAACCACGCAACCCTCCAACGCTACCCTAATGGTCGGAAGTGGCCGGTATTTTCACTCGTCTTTGGTTTAGCACGAATCGGGGCCTGCTCAAAGTTGGGCGCGGGTAGCCCTTAAGCCTTAGTCGCTCGATTCGTGAGAATTGCAGGGGTTGCATACTCGGCGCTAAGCCCCGGCGGCGCTTTGTAAAGTTCGGCTTTGTGTGGCAAGCTGTCGGCAACGCAGTCCGGCCATCGGAGTAACTTCCATGGATCCAAGGGGCATGCAGCAGCGCAGGGCGTCGCAAAGCTTCAAGCGCAAGGAGCTGGTCGGCAAGTTGAACCCGACCTGCCTGCGCGCCTTCAAGGCCGCTGCCGACACGGCCAAGCTGCGCGGCAACCCCTATGTCGAACTCGTCCATTTCATCGAACAGCTCGTCCTTTCGGACCGCTCCGACGTCCAGATGATCCTCGCCGAAGCCGGGGTGGATGCGGCGCGCGTGGCGGCCGACATGACCCGCGCCGTGGACAAGCTGCCCTATGGCGCGACGTCGATCGAGGAGTTCTCCGACCACATCTTCCACGCCATCCAGGAGGCCTGGAACCTAGCGACGCTCGAATTCGGAACCGAGGAGGTGCGCAGCGGCCACGTCATTCTTGCCTGCCTGCGCACCCCGGTTCTCGAAGGGCTCGTGTCGAAAATCAGCACGGAGTTCGACAAGATCGATGCCGACGCGGTCGTCGGCCGTTTCGCCGACGTGGTCGGCGGGTCGATCGAAGGAGCTGCTGCGGAGGCCGCACCGGAAACCGCCGAAAAGCCGCGGCGTCCTGGCCTGGGAGGTGAGTCCGCGCTCGCGAAATACGCCACGGACCTGACCCAGCGCGCCAAGGACGGCAAGATCGACGCGGTTGTCGGGCGCGACCCGGAAATCCGTCAGATCGTCGACATCCTGATGCGCCGGCGGCAGAACAACCCGATCCTCACCGGCGAGGCAGGCGTCGGCAAGACGGCCGTGGTGGAAGGCTTTGCGCTTCGTATCGCTGAGGGCGACGTGCCGCCGATGCTACAGGGCGTCAGCGTGCGCATGCTCGACGTCGGGCTCATGCAGGCGGGCGCCAGCGTCAAGGGCGAGTTCGAGAAGCGCCTGAAGGCGGTGATCGACGAGGTGCAGTCGTCCGAGGTGCCGATCATCCTGTTCATCGACGAGGCCCATACCCTGATCGGCGCCGGCGGCGCGGCCGGCACGGGTGACGCTGCGAACCTGCTCAAGCCCGCCCTGGCGCGCGGGGAACTGCGCACCATCGCGGCCACCACCTGGGCCGAGTACAAGCAGCACATCGAGAAGGACCCGGCACTCACGCGCCGCTTCCAGGTGGTCAAGATCGAGGAACCGGACGAAGCCGCCGCCATCCTGATGCTGCGCGGCGTGGCCGGCGTGCTCGAGAAGCACCATCAGGTCCAGATCCTGGATGAAGCCATCGAGACGGCGGTGAAGCTCTCTCACCGCTACATCCCGGCACGTCAGCTGCCCGACAAGGCGGTCAGCCTGCTCGACACCGCCTGCGCGCGTGTGGCCGTGTCGCAGCATGCCCGGCCGGGCGAGGTCGAGGACCTGATGCGCCGCAGGCAGGCGCTCGAGGTCGAGCAGGGCATCATCGGCCGCGAGGCGGCAATCGGCATCGAGGTAGACGAGAGGAAGGCACGCGTCGAAGCGGGATTGGCCGAAACGGAGAGCGCGCTCGCCGCCGCCCAGGCGCGCTGGGACGCCGAGAAGTCGCTTGCCGCCGAAATCCTCGAGCTGCGCGCCAGGCTGCGCGGGCAGGGCGTGCCGCTCGATCCGGTCAGCGGCGACGGCAGAGACCAAGTTACCCCCACCCCTAACCCCTCCCCACAAGGGGGAGGGGAATCTAGCGCCCAGCTTCCTACCGCCGACCTTGTTGCCGCTTCTGCTAACGTATTGAACGCCGGCGTCACGAGTGACGACGGGTTAGGGCAGGCGCCGGAATCCCCCTCCCCCTTGTGGGGAGGGGTTAGGGGTGGGGGTACTGCCGCAGAAGATACCCAGGCCGCGGCATCCCCATCCGACCCGGCAGCCGATCTCACCCGGCTCAAGGAACTGATGGCGAAGCTTGCGGATGCGCAGGGCGAAGCGCCGCTCATCCTGCTGTCGGTCGACCGCAACGCAGTGGCTGCCGTCGTGCAGGACTGGACCGGCATCCCGACGGGCCGCATGTTGTCGAGCCAAACCGAGAAGGCCCTGCGCCTGGCAAAGACCCTGTCCGAAAGGGTCGTGGGCCAGGACCACGCGATGGAGATGATCGCCAAGCGCGTCCAGACCAGCCGTGCCGGCCTCGGCGCGCCGGAAAAGCCGGTCGGCGTGTTCCTGCTCTGCGGCCCATCCGGCGTAGGCAAGACGGAAACGGCACTGGCGCTCGCCGAGACGCTCTACGGCGGCGAGCAGAACCTGATCTCCATCAATATGTCGGAGTTCCAGGAGGCGCACACCGTCTCGACGCTGAAGGGCGCGCCGCCCGGCTATGTCGGCTATGGCAAGGGCGGCATCCTGACGGAAGCCGTCAGGCGCAGGCCCTATTCGGTGATCCTTCTCGACGAGGTCGAGAAGGCGCACCCGGATGTGCACGAGATATTCTTCCAGGTCTTCGACAAGGGCATGATGGACGACAGCGAGGGGCGGCGCATCGACTTCAAGAACACGCTCATCCTGCTCACCTCCAATGTCGGCTCCGAAGTGATCATGCAGAAGACCAGGAACGGCGCCCTGCGCGAGAAGATAGAGGATCTCGACGCCGCCCTCAGGTCGCCGCTGCTCAAGGTCTTCCCGGCGGCGTTCCTCGGCCGGGTGGTGACCATTCCCTACTATCCGCTGTCGGGCGACATGATCGAGGCGATCACGCGGCACCAGTTCGCCAAGATCGCCCGCCGGCTCGCGGCAAGTAACGGCGCCGAACTGGTGATCGGCGATGGCGTGATGGAATTGATCAAGGCACGCTGCACCGACGTCGAATCCGGCGGGCGCATGATCGACGCGATCCTGACCAACACCTTGCTGCCGGAACTCAGCCGCGGAGTGCTCAATCGTGCCCTCGACGGCGAGAAACTCACGCGCGTCACCGTGGGCGCGTCAGCCGAGGGGTTTACTTACGAGTTCGGGTGATCGGCTCCCGTACAATCCTGCCAACTGACGAAACGGCGCTATCAGCCCCAGCCGCCGCCGCTGCCACCACCATTTCCGCCACCCCCGCCGCCATTGTTACCACCTCCACCGCCATCGCCGCCCTCACTGGGTGTGTGGGTCGTAGCGGGAACTGGCTTCCTGACAGCCTTTTGGGGGACGGTCTTTGGCTGGGGCGCAGCCCTCTTGACCGGTGCCGCCCGCTGGACCTGGACCTGTCTCGGAGCCGGAGGTTCCTCGGCAAGAATGGTTGGCAGGCAGCCAGATAGGGGCACGAGCGCGGTGACCAACAGCATCCTCGATGTATGGAAACGCACTGCGCACCTCCTTGGTTGGTCTCACCCCACATTCTCCAAGTAAGTCGCTGATTTCGCTGTCGTAATCGTGATATTTCGCATATAAATCATGGCGTTGACGGCTGCGAGGGGCGCGTTTCA
>MEEF01000063.1 GCA_001724355.1 Mesorhizobium sp. SCN 65-20
CGGTCAAGCGCAACCATGCGCTTTGCGACCGTCTTGCCCGCGTCTCCCGCGAGAACGGCAGCATGTATCACATTTGTTGCCCCCAATGCCAAACCCAATTCCGCTTCGGAAAAAAGTTTGTAGGCAGGCGTGGCAGGTCCGCCCAGATAGACAGTAGCCTTGCGGGCCTGGGTGATCTTGCGGACGCCATCCTCGGCGCCCTCATGGGCGTGAAGCACTAGAAGCGCCTTGCCAGCGCGCACTGCAGTATCGACCTTGGCTGCGCCGAGAGCAACCAGCCCGGCCTTGCGGGCAAGCCCCAGAGCGCCGAGCGCCGATTTGGCGAGCAGTGCATCTATCATCCCGCCCATGTCGGGCGACACGACCACCGGTTTCTTGAAGGCGCGGGCGAACAGGCCCTTGGCCACCGCCTTGTCGACATGTAGGCGGTCGGCAGTCACCCAGCAACCGCGGCCGGGCAACTTTCTTTTCAGATCTGGAAAAACAATCGAATCGGGGCCGACGACGAAACGGATCAGATCATCCGTTTCGCCGGCCTGGCGCGTAACGATGCAGGTGCGATCGTTCATCTCGTCCAAAGCTATCTCCGGCCCGACCCACGTCACTCACCGGCGACGTCGGTGGCTTCTTCTTCAGCCACTTCGTCTTCGGAAATCCAGCCGGCCATGCGGCGGGCTGCAACGACCATCTGCTCCGCGTCGGCGCGCGACACGCCGAAATCGGCGAGTACGCCCGGGAAGAACTTGGTCTCGCCGTCCTTGCGCTCCTTCCAGCCGACGAGATCGTCAGCGGCATAGCCGGCGAAATCCTCGATGGTCTTCACGCCGTCCTCGCCGAGAGCAACCAGCATCGCGGTGGTGATGCCGGGGATCTCGCGCAGTTCGTCCTGGACGCCCAGCGCCTTGCGCTTGCCGTCGTGCTCGGCCTCGATCTTCTCGAGAAATTCGCGGGCACGCTGCTGGATCTCGCTGGCGGTGTCCTCGTCGAAGCCGTCGATCGAGGAGATTTCGTCGGAGTCGACGTAGGCCACTTCCTCGACCGAGGTGAAGCCTTCCGAGGCCAGCACCTGGCCGACCATCTCGTCGACGTCGAGGGCTTCCATGAACAGCGTCGAACGCTCGACGAATTCCTTCTGGCGACGCTCGGACTCTTCCGCTTCGGTCAGGATGTCGATGTCCCAGCCGGTCAGCTGCGAAGCGAGACGCACGTTCTGGCCGCGGCGGCCGATGGCCAGCGACAGCTGGTCGTCGGGCACCACCACCTCGATGCGCTCCGCGTCCTCATCGAGAACGACCTTGGCGACTTCGGCCGGCTGCAAGGCGTTGACGATGAAGGAGGCTGCCGAAGGCGACCACGGAATGATGTCGATCTTTTCGCCCTGGAGCTCGCCGACGACGGCCTGGACGCGCGAACCGCGCATACCGACGCAGGCGCCGACCGGGTCGATCGAGCTGTCACGCGAGATGACCGCGATCTTGGCGCGCGAACCGGGGTCGCGGGCCACCGACTTGATCTCGATAATGCCGTCGTAGATCTCAGGCACTTCCATGGTGAACAGCTTCGCCATGAACTGCGGATGGGTACGCGACAGGAAGATCTGCGGGCCGCGCTGCTCGCGGCGCACGTCGTAGACGTAAGCGCGGACGCGATCGCCATACTTGTAGTTCTCGCGGGGAATCAGCTCGTCACGGCGGATGATCGCCTCGCCGCGGCCGAGGTCCACGATCACGTTGCCGTACTCGACGCGCTTCACGGTGCCGTTGACGATCTCGCCGATGCGGTCCTTGTACTCGTCGTACTGGCGGTCACGCTCGGCCTCGCGCACCTTCTGCACGATGACCTGCTTGGCCGACTGCGCGGCGATACGGCCGAAATCCATTGGCGGCAGCTGTTCGGCGATGAAGTCGCCGAGCTGGGCGTCGGGGTTGCGCTCGCGGGCCGAGCTCAGCGCGATCTGGGTCGCGTAGTCCTCGACGGCCTCGACCACTTCCATCAGGCGCTGCAGCTTCATCTCGCCGGTGTTCGGGTTGATATCGGCGCGGATGTTGGTCTCCTGGCCATAGCGCGAGCGCGCCGCCTTCTGGATCGCGTCGGCCATCGCGGCGATGACGATCGACTTGTCGATCGACTTCTCGCGAGCGACCGCATCGGCGATCTGCAGCAGTTCGAGCCTGTTGGCGCTTACAACCATTGTCTTTCTCCCCGAGCTTCAGTCCGGACCGTTGTCCGGCTGCACGGCTCTGTCAGTCTTCCGTTTCGGTTTCTTCGTCTTCGGCGGCGTCGTCGGCTTCATCGCCGTGACGCTTCTTGGCTTCCTTGCGGGCCCTGTTGTCCTTGCTCAAGGCGTCGCGGATCAGGTCGTCGGTCAGGATCAGCCGCGCCTCGGCCATCGCCTCGAAGGGCACGCGCACCGTAGGCTCTTCGCCATAGGCGGCCTGGTCGCGCTGGACCAGGATGCCCTCGTCGTCGACCTCGGTGATCTTGCCGCGGAAGCGCTTGCGGTCGGTGACAAGGACCGAGGTCTCCATCTTCACGAGATGGCCGATCCAGTTCGTGAAATCCGACTTGCGCACCAGCGGCCGGTCGATGCCCGGCGACGAAACTTCGAGATGATACGCCTTTTCGATCGGATCCTCGACGTCGAGTGCGGGCGAGACCGCGCGGCTCACCTCTTCGCAATCCTCGACCGTCATGGTCCCGTCTTCGCGCTCGGCCATGATCTGCAGCGTCAGGCCGTTCTGGCCGGTCAGCCGCACGCGCACGAGGCGGAAGCCGATCGCACGGAGCACCGGCTGGATGATCAGCGCGATGCGGGCATCGATGCCGGTGTCGCGGATGATGCGGTCGTCGCCTTCATGTTCGACTGCGTTTTCGCTCATTGGTTCTCCAGGCGGTCGGCAGTTAACAAAAAAGAGCGGGACCGGGTGGACCCACTCTTCGTCATACCGACCAAGAATTTGACGCTGATATAACCGAAGGCGTCACGCCTTTCAAGTGCTGCGGTCCCGAGCGTCCACCAACCTCTATTTAACCGACCAATGCAGCAGTTGCATGGCAAATATGCGTTTCAGCCCCTACCGGTTCCTTTTGCGTCACCTATATTTGTTGCGTTGCACAAAAAATGATGATGCAACGCGAAAGGATGACGAAGATGAACGCCCGCAAGTCCCTTGGACGCATTGGCAACCTGGTCCGCACCTTCGGTAGCGCCGTGGCCGCTGCTGCTGCTGTCGAGCGCGGTCACCGTCCCAGCAATCAGGACCTGGTCATCCTGGGCATCGACCCCAGGCACTACGACCGTATCCGCCGCTACTAATCACATACAGCGCTGCGCGTCCCCTCGGACGCGCAAAGGCTGTGACACTTGAATTTGCGTATGATCCGTTCCGAAATTCGCAAGCGATTTTCGGGGTCATGCACCAGCTACAGGGTAGAGAGCGCCCAGACGATAGCCTCGGCATGCCCCTTCGGGACGGCCGGTGGCAGGAGGAGCGCTCCGGAGCGGTGACCATGCCAGGTCTGCCGCTCTGTCCCCTGGATTTCCACCCTTTTGGGCGGGGCAAAGAAAAAGCCGAAGCTCGGATATCCGCGCTTCGGCTTTTTTGCTTTTTGAGCGATGACCTCAGTCTTCGCTAGCACCGAGCTGGGCCAGCACCTTCCCGCGGCCGCGCGCCCTGAGATAGAGCGGCAACAAAACTGCGGTCGCAGCCAGCAGCAGCAGAACCACCGCGATCGGCGAATGCACCAGGATCATCGGGTCGCCCTGGCTGATCGCCAGTGCGCGGCGCAGCTGCTGTTCGGCCATCGGCCCGAGGATCAGGCCCACGACGACAGGCGCGATCGGATAGCCGAAACGGCGCAGGCCGTAGCCGAGCAGGCCGAACGCCAGCAGCATGCCGAGCTCGAATGACATCGGCCAGCTGAACAGGCCGAACACATTGAGCTGGAACACGGCCGAGTTGGCGCCGATGGTGCCGAGCGTCGCGAACAGCAGGATGCCCGCGTAGAGCCATGGCGTCGGGATGGTCAGCAGGCGCACCCACACGCCGATCAGCGGCAGGTTGAGCACCAGCAGCATCAGGTTGGCGACCAGCAGCGAAGCGATCAGGCCCCAGACGAGCTGCGGGTTCGTGGCAAACAGCAGCGGTCCGGGCTGCAGGCCGAACTGCTGGAAGCCCGCAAGCATGATCGCCGCGGTCGCCGTCGTCGGCAGGCCGAGCGTCAGCAGCGGCACCAGCGTGCCGGCGGCCGACGCGTTGTTGGCGGCTTCGGGACCGGCGACGCCTTCGATGGCGCCCTTGCCGAACTCTTCCGGCTTCTCGGCCAGGTTCTTTTCCATCGAGTAGGACAGGAACGTGCCGATCTCGGCGCCGCCCGCCGGCATGGCGCCGATGGGGAAGCCGACTGCGGTGCCGCGAAGCCATGGCTTCCACGACCGCCGCCAGTCCTCGCGGGTCATCCACACCGAGCCCTTGATCGCCTGGATGGTGGTGTCGCCGCCCTTGCTGGCAGCCACGCTCAGCGCCTCGCCGACGGCAAACAGCGCCACCGCAAGTGTCGTCACCTCGATCCCGTCGAGCAGGTCGGGAATGCCGAATGCGAGCCGCGCCTGGCCGGTCTGGAGGTCGATGCCGATGAGGCCGAGCGCCAGGCCGATGAACAGCGCGGTAAGGCCGCGCAGCGTCGATTCACCGAAGGCGGCCGACACGGTCATGAAGGCCAGGATCATCAGCGCGAAATACTCGGCCGGGCCGAAGGACAGCGCCATTTTGACGACCGTCGGCGCGATGAAGGCAAGGCCGACGGTGGCGATGAGGCCGGCGACGAAGGAGCCGATGGCGGCTGTCGCCAGGGCTGGCCCGCCGCGCCCCGCGCGCGCCATCTTGTTGCCTTCCAGCGCCGTGACGATCGAAGCACTTTCGCCAGGCGTGTTGAGCAGGATCGACGTCGTCGAGCCGCCATACATGCCGCCATAGTAGATACCGGCGAACATGATCAGCGACCCCGCGGGATCGAGCTTGTAGGTGACCGGCAGGAGCAGCGCCACCGTCAGCGCCGGGCCGATACCGGGAAGGACGCCAACAGCAGTGCCGAGCGTCACGCCGATGAGCGCATAGAGCATGTTCATCGGCTCGAGAGCGACGAGCAGACCCTGGGCCAGCAGACCGAACGTATCCATTGAGAAGCCGAGCTCCCTTTGTTTCGCTCAGAACAGCTGTTCGAGCGGGCCGGCGGGCAGCGAGAGCTGCAAACCCTTGGCAAAGATGATGTAGACGACGAAGGACAGCAGGATGCCGATCGGGATCGTCTTCCAGAGCGGCCCGCGCCCGAATGCGCGCGCGGTGGCGGCGAAAAGCAGGCCCGTGGCGATCGAGAAACCGGCCACCTTGAGCAGCAGCATCTGCGCCGCCAGGCCGCCGACGATCCAGAGGATCGGGCTGATCTCCTGATGTTCCCGCTCGGGGAAATCGCCGCGGAACGCCTCGATCGCCGTCCAGATCGACAGGCCGAAGAAGGCGACTGCGATCACATAGGGGAACGTGGTCGGGCCGACGCGGGCATAGGCGCCGCCGGCGCTGTGCGTGGACGTGCTCCAGGCAATCACGACGGACGCCATCATGAGCAGGGCGGCGATGACAAGCGCCGCCCGATCCGGGCGGCGCTTCTCTTGTTGCTGGGTATCCCGGCTCATTTCACCAGGCCGATATCTTTCAGGATCGCGGCAGTCGCGTCGGTGTCCTTCTTCAGCTGAGCAGCGAAGTCGTCACCGGCGAGGTAGGTGTTGGCCCAGCCCTTGTCGGCGAGAATCTTCTGCCAGGAAGCCGAGTTCACCATCTTCTCGACGTCTGCGAGCACAGCAGCCTTCTGCTCGGCCGAGATGCCGGGGGCAGCGGCGACCATGCGCCAGTTCTGGATCGAAACGTCGACCCCGCCTTCCTTGAAGGTCGGCGCGTCGATGCCCTCGACCTTGGCGTCGCTGGAGATGCCGATGATGCGCAGCTGGCCGGCCTTGATCTGCTCAGCGAATTCGCCGTAGCCGGAAATGCCGACGGTCACCTGGCCGCCGAGGATGGCTGCGAGCGCCTCACCACCGCCGGAATAGGCGATGTAGTTGACCTTGGTCGGGTCGACGCCGACAGCCTTGGCAACGAGGCCGGCCGTGATGTGGTCGGTACCGCCGGCCGAACCGCCGCCCCAGGACACCGAGCCCGGATCTGCCTTCAGCTTCTCGACGAGGCCAGCCATGTCCTTGATGTCGGAGTTGGCCGGAACAACGAGCGCCTCATACTCGCCCGTCAGGCGGGCGATCGGGGTAACCTGCTCGAGGGTGACCGGCGAAGCGTTGGTCAGGATGGCGCCGACCATGACGTAGCCGCCGACGATCAGCTGGTTGGGGTCGCCATTGGCCTGGTTGACGAACTGCGCGAGGCCGATGGTTCCGCCGGCGCCCGGAACGTTGTTGACCTGCACGCCGGTCGAGATCTTCTCGTCCTGGAGCGCGGTCTGCATCGAGCGCGCGGTCTGGTCCCAGCCGCCGCCGGGGGCCGCCGGAGCCATGATCTTGTATTCGGCCGCAGCGGCCGGCAGGGCCAATACGCCCGCAATGATGGATGCCAATACGAACTGCTTCACTGCTGTTCCTCCCTTGCTGCCCGCGTGGGGCAAAAAGCCTTTTCAGTTTCGCGGCCCGCTCGTGGAGCGGCATCCCGGACTGACGGAGGGAACTGGCGGCCGGAGAGCCGGCCATTGTGCAGCGTTTCCGGCCCCACGCCTCGGCGACAATCTCGCCACCCGGGCAGCCTTTTCGGAAACCTGTTCGAAGTCCTCCCGAACTTTCCGGGCCTCGCCGCCTCCCAACGGACGGGCCAAGACTTCCCTAGCGCAGCAACCTGACACCAGACTGACACCAGACGGAAACCGATGCAACAGCCTGGGAACAACCGTCCTTCAGGGGCTTCGCAGCGCCTCGTTCCAGCGCTGGATGACGCGCTGGCGCTTGACCTGGTCGAGATAGACCATGAGCCCGGGGCTGACCGGCACCGGCCTGAGCTGGCCGCCGAGAACCTGCTGCATGCGGTTGGCGGTGTTTTCGCCGGACACCTCGGGATTGACGGCGGCGATGTGCAACTGGCGCGCCATCACCTCCTGGCCCTCGGCCGACATGAAGTATTCGAGGTAGCGGCGGCCGAGGTCGGCCGAACGCGCCGCCTTGGGCACCAGCCCGATGCGCGACATCACCACCGTATAGTCCTTGGGCAGGACGATGCCGACATTGGGGTCGCGGGCCGCCCAGTCGGCGGCGTAGGAGCCGAGTATGTTGTAGCCGAGCACGAAGCGGCCGTCGGCGATGCGTTCGAGGATCGCTCCGCTGGTCGAATAGAGCTTCACCCCGGCCGCGCCCATCGAGCGAATCACCGACCAGATGTCGGGGAACTGCTCCTGGTCGCGTGCCATGAACATGAAGCCGACGCCGGAGCGCTCGATGTCGTAGGTGGCGATGCGCCCGTAGACCTTGTCGCCCTGGGCCTCGAGGAAATCGACGAGCTGGCCGCGCGTCGCCGGCGGTGGCGCGTCCTTGAAGCTCGGCTTGTGGTAGACGAACACCGCCGGTTCGAAGGTCAGCGCATAGGCGGTGTCGCGCCAGTTGGCCCAGCGTGGCCAGCGATCCGACAGCGGCAGCCGGCTTTCCTGGGCATAGCCGTCATTGGCGAGCTTGACCTGCAGGTCCATGGCCGAGGAAAAGGCGATGTCGGCGGTGCCCTTGCCCTCATCGGTCTCGGCGACCACGCGGTCGTAGATCTCGGTCGTCAGCAGGTCTTCGTAGCGGACCGCGACGTCCGGATTGGCCTTCTGGAAGCCGTCGATCATCGGTTTCGCCAGCGGCGCGTCCAGCGACGAATAGACCACGAGCGTGCGGGCATCCGGCACGCCGTTGAGCGCGGGGAACACGGTGACCTCCGCGCGGGCGGGCACTGCAAGGCTGAGAAGGGCGAGAAGAAAGGCCAGGCGCATGACGGCGAGACCATGCAACAGTCGCGCCGCCGGCACAACGGCCAAGCGCGATCGATGGGCTGGACCTTTGCCTATCAAATAGGCATCGTCGGCAGCGCAGCGGCAGGGAGAATTCAGTGCGCATACTGGTGGTCGAGGACAATGCCACGCTGGCCGGCGGGCTGGCGGCGGTGCTCAAGGGCAGCGGCTACGCCGTCGACGTCGTCGGCGACGGCGCGTCTGCGGTTGCCGTGCTCGCCACCGAGCGCTTCGACCTCGTCATCCTCGACCTCAACCTGCCCGAGATGGACGGGCTCGACGTGCTGCGCACCATGCGCGGCCGCCAGCACGACGCGGCGGTGCTCATCCTGTCGGCGCGCCATTCGCTCGACGAGCGCGTTAAAGGCCTCGACCTCGGCGCAGACGACTACATGGTCAAGCCCTTCGACGTCGGCGAACTCGAAGCGCGCGTGCGCACGCTGCTGCGCCGCCGCGCCGGGCTCAAGGCCTCCACAGTCTCGTTCGGCGAGGTGGTGCTCGACCTCACCACGCGCAGCTTCTCCTCGCGCGGGGCGGCGATCGACATCCCGGCGCGCGAACTCGCCCTTCTCGAGACGCTGTTCATGCGGGCCGGCAAGGTCGTCGCCAAGCAGGCGATCATCGAGTCGCTCGCCGGCTTCGACGAGGACCTCAGCGCCAATGCCATCGAGCAATATGTCAGCCGCCTGCGCAAGCGGCTCGCCCCGTACGGCCTCACCGTCCGGACAGCGCGCGGCATCGGCTACTACCTCGAAAGGCTTCCCAGCCCCTGATGGCGCGGACCAGACCCTATTCGCTGCGACGCCGGCTGCTCCTGTGGCTGCTCGTGCCGCTGGTCGCGATCGGCCTGATCGCGCTGATCGACACCTATCGCGAGGCTGTCGACACGGCGAACGCCGTCTCCGACCGCGTGCTGGCGGGCTCGGCGCTGGCGATTGCCGAGCGCGTCGTCGTGGCCGAAAACGGTGCGCTTGAGGTCGACATCCCCTATGTCGCGCTGGAAATGCTGACCTCGGCGGCGCAGGACCGCGTCTTCTACCGCGTCGACGGCCCCGAGGGCTTCATCACCGGCTACCAGACGCTGCCTGTTATCGCCGGCCTCGGCCAGGAGGAAAGCGGCTATTCGGACGCGGCCTTTCGCGGCGAACCTATCCGGCTGACGTCGCTGGCGCGCGCCGCCTCCACCGGCGCCACCTCCATTCCCTTCGTCGTCACGGTTGCCGAAACGACCATCGCCCGGACGCAGCTGGCACAAACCATCCTCCTGCGCTCGGCGCTCAGGCTGGCGATCCTGATCGGCAGTGCTGCGGCCATCGTCTGGATGGCTGTCACCTTCTCGCTGCAGCCGCTCTACCGCCTGCGCGACGCGATCGCCGAACGCAATCCCGACGACCTGCATCCGATCGAACAATCCGTGCCGAAGGAAGTCCGCGGCCTGGTGGACACGGTCAACTCGTTCATGGGCCGCCTCGGCTCGGCCCTCGGCGCGATGCGGCACTTCACCGGCAATGCCAGCCACCAATTGCGCACGCCGCTCACCATCATCCGCACCCAGCTCGCGCTTTCCGCTCGCGCCCACTCGCTGGAGGAGGCGCGCCGCGCCGCTCGCATCGGCGACAAGGCCGTGGCACACGCCGAGCGCGTCATCGCCCAGCTTCTGCTGCTCGCCAAGGTCGACCAGGCGGCTTCCGAGCGGCTCAAGAGCCTCGGCGCGGTGGACCTGACCGAACTCGCACGGACGCTCACCGCCGACCGCATCACCCAGGCGCACGCCGCCGGCATCGATCTCGGCTTCGAAGGCGAAGACCCGCTGTTCGTGCGCGGCGAACCGATGCTGCTCGGCGAGATGATCCGCAACCTGATCGAGAACGCGCTCGCCTATGCCGGAAGCAGCGCGGAGGCGACCGTGAAGGTTCTGCGTGCCGGTGACGAGATCATTCTCGAGGTCGAAGACACCGGCCCGGGGATCCCGGACGCGGAACTCGAGACCGTGCGTCAGCGCTTCGTGCGCGGCCGCTCCGGCGACCGACCAGGCGCGGGGCTCGGCCTCCCCATCGTCGAGGAGATCGCCTCGCTGTTCGGTGGCCGGCTGGAGCTTTCCGCCGGCGCCGGAGGGCGGGGGCTGAGGGTACGGGTGGTGTTTGCGGGCTCGGAAGGCTGAGTGATCTGGTTCATGGTCCAAAGGACCGAACGCGGCGGCACAGCTCGCTCCGCAGAGCACCAATTTTCAGTATTAAAGTGCCGCCCTAGTTTTGCCCGCGTTCTGGCCAATACAGCACGTGAATTGGAGATCATGATGCTCAGAACAATCGCCCTAGCTCTGCTTGTCAGCGTTTCAATTACGCCTCCTGTTTTGTCGCAGGACTATATGTTTCAAGGCCTGGCGGCCGATATTGCCATGAATACACTGCACAGCACTTTGCTGAACGCCACGCTTCAGGGTTCCATGGACGAGAGGGAGGACAGTCCCGCGGCGGGCAGTGCCGATCTGACCAGCTACGATTCCAGCCCTCAGGTAAGCAAGAAGGCCAAGGACCAATTTCTCGCCTTCATCCATGAAACCAGCGGCCCCGCTGGCGTTGCCGCCGTCAAGGCCGAGTTCGATAAGCGCAGCCCCGTCGAGCTATGGGCAGGCATGGTCTCAAAGGACGGCTTGGGGCCCGGCGATGCCGTAGACGCCGTCGCCGGGTACTGGATGCTTAACTGGATAATCGCCAATCAGGCTCATGAGCAGGAGTTCTCCACCAAGCCTGTCGTGGACCAGGTGCGTGCTGCGTTGGTCGGCAGTTCCCAGTTCAGGAGGTTGAGCGAAGCACAGCGCCAGGAACTCTCGGAGGTGCTGATGATGAACTTCCTGGTTCAGCAGGCTGTCTACAGCCAGGCCGTCACCTCCGGAGACACAGGGATGCTTGCCCGACTGAGCGATGCCGCCGTCGCCCGCTTTTCCAATGAGGCAGGCGTCGACCTGCGCACGATCAAGCCCACGGCTGCCGGGTTCGCGGCCAAATAAGACCACCGAGGCGATCGCCTTGCGGCGCCACTGAACGAGGGCATGCAGAACCAGATCGGTGTGGGCCGGTCTTGGCTATCGATATGCCTTGAGAAAGCCCTTTTCGAACCATTGGGCGGCGGGAGTTGAGACTTCGCTCCTGGAGCCGGTGAAGGCCTCCAACATCCATTCCGCCGCCGTCTCCTCCTCTACAGGAGGCTCGAGATCGAAACGTCGCGCGACAAGATGCGTGGCTTCCTGGCGCGTGTCCTTGCCTGGCAACGAGGCACCGCTCTCCCTTCGGGTCGCGGACTTCCCGTCGAGAACGGCCGCGATGCCGCCAGCAAAGAAGCCTGCCTGCTCCGCGTAGGGATACCAGACCGAACCATCCTGGCGCTCGTTCCTGTTCAGCACCTCCGCAAACCTGCCTGCCGTTTGTTTGGCATGCATGACTGCGAACAGCTGTTCTGCGAGGTCGGACAGGCGGCGATCCTCTACCATGGCCTGGACGTAAGCGCGCAGCACCATCCTTCCACCTACGGATGCTTCGAGGTCATCACTTAGAGCCACGGGGTTCTCGACGATGGCGGAGCCGAGCAGATCCAACCTATTCTGCCTTTCCTCAGCAGGCATTGCCTCAAGGGAGAGGACAGATTGACGGAACGCTTCTGCGCTCTCCAAGCCAACGGCTTGAGCCATCCCCGGCACAACCGCCGCCGTATGGATGCCAGACGCAAGTCCCATGACGACGAGCAGAACATTGAAGCGGCGCATACGAAGCTCTCCAGTTTGGCGCCTTCTACCACACCCTGGAGGATGCCCTCGCATAGTTCAGGCGGCAGTAACAATCTGCGGCAGGTTGGCAATGCCTCTCGAAGCAGTAGGTGATCGTCGCAATTCCCGCAGATCGCAGCTGCTGGGCCAACCACCATGAAAAGCTTGATCAGCATTAAAGACCGGAAGCCCATGCCTGCTCATGATCGGTATGCGGGCGAAGCGTGCCCCAGGCGGACGAGGAGCCGATGAGAGTATGACCAATGCCCGCGACCAGCAGGGAGACGGTGCAGATGAACGGCGGGAAGACGATGGCACCAAACCCCATGATACGGCGGTTCAGAAGGCGCTCGTCGAAGCACGTCAGGGGATCCTGGCGTTTCTTCAGCGACGTCTGCGCAATCGCGACGAAGCCGAAGAGGTGTTTCAACGCTTCTCGCTTCGCGCCCTCGAGCGCGCATCTCAGCTACGCGATGTCCTGACGGTCCGCGGCTGGCTCGGCAGAATACTGGCGACGACGATCGCCGATCATCAGCGCAGCTCGATCCGAAAGCGTCAGCGCGAAGTGGAAACCGACCCGAGCACGATCGAGAACCATCCGGCCGACCCTGAGCTGGAAGCCGGCTCACAAGGCAGGTGCAGCCGATGAAACGCACTTTCTCAAAGACTGCCTGACCGTTCCGGACGGCGGGCAGCCGCGAGGCTGCCCGCCGTGATCTCAGCCGTTGACGGGACTTGCCGTCACAGCTTGTCCAGGTTCGACCTTGCGGTGCTGCCACCAGTCTCCGAGCAACAGCAGGATCGGTGCTGCGATGAAGATCGACGAGGTGGTCGCGATGACGACGCCGATCACCATCGGGAAGGCGAAGTTCTCGACCGCGCTGCCGCCCCAGATCGCCATCGGCAGCATCGAGAGCAGGATTGCGACCGAGGTGTAGACGCATCGGGCGAACACCTGGTTGATGCTCATGTCGATCAGCTGGCGCAGCGGCATTTTTTTGTACAAGCGCAGGTTCTCGCGCATTCGGTCATAGACCACGACCTTGTCGTTCACAGAGTAGCCGATGATGGTCAGAAGGGCTGCAATGGCCGTCAGGTTGAAATCCAGGCCAAACAACGCAAACACGCCGATCATCTTGGTCGTGTCGAGCACCAGCGTGGCGATGGCGCCGATGGCGAAGTTCCACTCGAAACGCCACCAGATGTAGACCAGCATGGCGAGCGCCGCCAGGACCACGGCAAGGACGCCGGAGCGCGCCAGCTCGCCGCTGACCTTGGGGCCGACGACCTCGGTGCGATCGAACTTCACGCCGGGATCGAGCTTCTCGACCGCCTGCTTGACGACATTGACCGCCGCGGTCTGCTCGGTTTCGCCGCCATCTTGCCGCTGCACGCGGATCAGGACGTTGCTGTCGCCGCCGATCTGCTGAAGCGCCACCTCGCCGATGCCCAGGCCGCCGAGCGTGCTGCGCAGCTTCGCCAGGTCGGCCGGCTGCGACGTGGTGATCTCGACCTGGATGCCGCCCATGAAGTCGATACCGTAGTTCAAGCCCGGCTTGAAGAACAGGCCGATGGAGGCAAGCGACAGGAAGATCGACATGCCGATCCCGAGGTAGCGCGCCTTCATGAAGGAGATCGACGTCTTTTCCGGGAAGAACTGGATGAGCGGCTCTATCCTTATGGTCTTCAGGCGCCGGCGGCGCACCACCTCGGTCATCATGATGCGAACCACTGCCACGGCGGTGAACATCGACAGGCAGGTGCCGAGGAACATCGTGATCGCAAAGCCGCGCACCGGGCCCGAGCCGAACATGAACAACAGGCCGGTGGCTATGAGCGAGGTCACATTGGCGTCGACGATGGTCGAGTAGGCCCGTTTGAAGCCGTTGTCCAAGGCCGCGAATGCGCTCAGCCCCTTCTTCGACTCCTCCCTGATGCGCTCGTTGATCAGGATGTTGGCGTCGACCCCGAAACCGATGCCGAGGATGATGCCGGCAATACCGGGCAGGGTCAGGGTGCCGCCGATCAGCGTCAGCACGCCGAAGGTCAGGATGAGGTGCAGCAGCAGCGCGAAGTTGGCGATCATGCCCCAGGTGCCGTAGAGCGCCACCATGAAGACCACCACCGCCAGGAAGCCAGCGATCCCGGTGTAGATGCCCATCTTGATGACGTCGCCGCCGAGATCGGGTCCTACGGTGCGTTCCTCGATGACGGTGAGAGGCGCGGGCAACGCGCCGGCGCGCAGCAGCGCCGAAAGCGTTGCGGTTTCCTCGACACTGAAGTTGCCGCTGATCTGGCCCGACCCGCCGGTGATGGGCTCGCGAATGACGGGAGCCGACAGCACCTTGCCGTCCAGCACGATCGCGAAGGGTTTTCCGACATTGGCCGCGGTGATCTCGGCGAACTGGCGGGCGCCGACGCTGTCGAAGCGGAAGGAAACCAGCGGCTCCTGGGTGCGTTGGTCGAAGCTGGCGCGCGCGTCGGTGAGGCGTGCACCATCCAGCGCCACGCGGTCCTCGATGGGATATTGCGCGCCCGACTTGGCGTCGGGAAGCATGGTGACGCCGCGTGGCAGCGGTTCGCCACTGGCGACGTTGGCGACCATGTGGAACGTCATCTTGGCCGTGCTGCCCAGCAATTCGCGCAGACGCGTCGGGTCCTGGAGGCCCGGAAGCTGCACCAGCATGCGGTCGCTGCCGACGCGCTGGATCGTGGGCTCGGCGACGCCGACCTGGTCGACGCGCTGGCGGACGATCTCAAGGCTCTGCTGGAGCGCGGCATCGAGCTTGTCGCGCGAGCCCGCCTCGGTCAGGGCGACCCTGATCTGCCTGTCCGCCTGGCTGATCTCGATGTCGGGCATGCCGGCCCCGAGGCCGAGACCGCTGACAGGCACGGCGAGAGCCTGAAGCGCCGACAGCGCCTTGGCGCGCTGTGCATCGTCGTCGATGTTGACCACGATGGCATCGCCGGCGAGGCGCGCCGTCTGGCCGTTGATGCGCTCCTTGCGCAAGGTGCCACGCACATCGTCCAGCAGCGACCGCAGCCGGTCTGCCTTCAACGTCTTGGCGTCCACCTCGAGAACCAGGTGCGACCCGCCCTGGAGGTCGAGGCCGAGCGTGATCTGCTTCTTCGGAAACCAGGCCGGCATTGCCGCAAGCTGCTGGTGCGTGAGGATGTTCGGGAGGGCGGCAATGATGCCGGCCAGGATGATGATGGTGTACGTCACCACCACCCATCGGGAGGTTCGCATGTATCTGATCCCATGTTGGCCGAACCCAAGCTTGGGAAAGCTCGAGCGGCGGCCGATATCTCTTGGCGGCAGCCGAGGCCGCCTGGCTTAGGGTGCTCAGATACTGCAGGGGGGCGCGCGGGCCTGGTAGGCTTGCGGCTCGTCAGGCCCTGTCGCCTCGCATTCGAGGTCGGGATACCGCTTGCCGAAACGGGCCTCGGCCACTTCGATGCCGTCGGGAGCCAAGGCCCCGTCGGTGTTCCCGTCATGGTACGCCGGTGCGCCCTTGAGGGTTCTCCAGTCAACGACGACGGCAGGACGCTGTGGCAGGAAGAGGGTGGTCTGACGGTCGGAGGTGCCGACGCCGTCGATCGCCGACAGCGACCGAGACGTCCAGGACGCGTCGTTTGCCAGCGGCCCGCAGAGAATTGCGATGGAGCCGACAACAAACAGCAGCATGGCCGACAGAATGCCGGCAATCCGCGTCCTATGTGGCTCGATCTCTTGCATGGCCTGCTTTGACAGCGGCATTGTCGCCGCGCTGGTGGTCCCGCCCTCCCTTAACGCAGTTGCATGCCATCTCCAAGCGGCTGTCCATCGCAGCCCGCCGCGGCTGCGGTGCGTAGCGTTGCAGGGCTGGCGCCTCGGCGCCCCTACTTGTCACCTATCTGTGCGGCGGCCGCGCGAAGATGCGCCACCAGTACGTCTCGATTGTTCTGCATGCGCCAGATCGGACCGGCAACTGCCAATCCGAAGCGGCGCCCCCCCGTCATGAGCGGCACGCCGAACCCCATGACGTCGGGCGTCGATTCCGCAACGTCCTCGCACCACCCGCGACCGATCGATTTCTCGAGGTCCGTCGCCAATTCGCTCGCCCCCTTTCTCGTCGCCGGCTGGTAGGGGAAGTAGCGCAACCCGCGGAGTATGTCCGCCCGTTCCGCCAGCTCGTAGGTGGTCAGGATGGCCTTGCCGCTCGAGGTGGTGTAGATCGGCCGCCGCTCTCCGACCTTGGCAAAATAGCGGATCGGAGCGGCTGACTCGACGACGTCGACATAAACCACGTCGTCCTGCTCGCGGGCAGACAGCACGGCAGTCTCGCCTGTTGCAGCTGCGAGTTCCTCCAGATGGCTGTGAATGCGAGCGATCAACAGGTCGCCGTCCATCATCGAGCGCGCCAATTCGAAAAGGCGCTGCGTCGGATAATAGCCGCCCCTCGGCTTGGTCTCATACAGGAAGCCGCGCCCTACAAGCGTCTCGATGACATTGAAGGTGCTCGATTTGGGAATGCCCAGCGTCTGGGACAAAGCCGTCAGGGTAAGCGGCGACCGATCGCGCGCAAATATCTCGAACAAATCGAGGACATTGTCGATCTGCCTGACGCGCATTGGGCCTCCGTGTGACCAGCGCTCTTTGACACAACAGGTTCGGCAGCGCAATAGTTCATGATCGTGAACTTTTTTGCCCTATTCTGAATTTGTTTGACTTTGTAGGCAGTGCCCAATAGCGTCGATGAAAACAGGCACAAGACCTGTGTTGAGGGAGGATTGATGGGCGAGGAGATAATCCTGTCCGCCAGCGGCCTGACGAAGGAATTCAAGGGCTTCGTGGCCGTGGACGGCGTGGACCTTAGCGTGCGGCGTGGCACCATCCATGCGCTGATCGGCCCGAATGGTGCAGGCAAGACCACCTGCTTCAATCTGCTGACCAAGTTCCTGACCCCGAGCCGTGGAACGATCGTCTACAAGGGACAGGACATCACTGGCCGGAAGCCGGCCGATATCGCCCGCCTCGGCCTGATACGCTCGTTCCAGATCTCCGCCGTTTTCCCCCACATGACCGTGCTGGAGAACGTCCGCATCGCCCTGCAGCGAGCGCGGCCGGATTCGTTCAATTTCTGGAGGTCCGAGCGGGTACTCGATGACTTGAACGCCCGCGCCCACGAGCTTGTCGAGGCGGTCGGGCTGGGCGATTTCATCGGATCGACCGCCGGCGAGCTATCCTATGGCCGCAAGCGCGCGCTCGAAATCGCCACCACACTGGCCCTCGATCCGGAAATGATGCTCCTCGACGAGCCCATGGCCGGCATGGCCGCCGACGACGTCGACCGCATCACCCAGTTGATCCGCCGCGTTTCGAAGGACCGGACCGTGCTGATGGTGGAGCATAACCTGTCGGTCGTCTCGACCCTGTCCGATTTCATCACCGTGCTTGCCCGCGGCAAGGTGCTGGCCGAAGGCGACTACGCCACGGTGTCTAAGGATCCGCGCGTTCTCGAAGCCTATATCGGTGCCGGCCATGCATAGCGCTGCCCAACCTGCCCCGGCCACCACGGCGGACACGCTGCTTGCCGTCCGCGACCTCAATGCCTGGTACGGTGAATCGCATGTGCTGCACGGCATGGCGTTCGACATACGCGCCGGCGAAGTGGTCACATTGCTGGGCCGCAACGGCGCCGGGAAGACCACCACGCTCAAGTCGATCATGGGCGTGATCGACAAGCGCCGGGGCTCGATCCGTTTCCAGGGCAGCGAGCTGGTCGGCCTCGCGTCTCGGCACATCGCCAGGAAGGGCATCGCCTGGTGTCCGGAGGAGCGGGGCATCTTCGCGAGCCTCGATGTCAGGGAAAACCTGATGCTGCCGCCGGTCGTGGCGCCGGGCGGCTTCACGCTCGAACAGATCTTCGAGCTCTTTCCCAATCTCAAGGAACGGTTGCACAGCCAGGGCACCAAGCTTTCCGGCGGCGAGCAGCAGATGCTGGCGATCGGCCGCATCCTGCGCACCGGGGCGCGCCTGCTGCTGCTCGACGAGCCGACCGAGGGCCTCGCGCCCGTCATCGTCCAGCAGATATGCCAGATGATCCGGAGGCTGAAGTCGATGGGGTTCACCATCATCCTGGTCGAACAGAATTTCCATGCCGCGGCGACGGTCGCCGACCGCCACTACATCGTCGAGCAGGGACGCGTGGTCGACGAGATCGCCAATGAGGAGCTGGAGGCCAGCATGGGTAAGCTTCATCGCTATCTTGGCGTTTGAGAGTTCGTCTGAAACAAGGGAGTGAGAACAGATGAAGGTCGCGAAACTGATCCTGGCCGCAGCCGCTGCGGCCCTGATGTCGGGCAGTGCGCTCGCCCAGGAAAAGATCAACGTGAAGCTCGGTGTGCTGAATGACCGCTCCGGCACCTATGCCGACCTGTCGGGCGAAGGCTCGGTCGTCGCCGCCAGGATGGCAGTGGAGGACTTCAAGGCTGCTGACAAGGGCATCAATGTCGAGGTGATCTCGGCTGACCACCAGAACAAGCCGGACATCGGCTCGAGCATTGCCCGCCAGTGGTACGACCAGGACGGCGTCGACGTCATCCTCGACGTGCCGACTTCGTCGGTGGCGCTTGCCGTCAGCGAGATCACCAAGGAAAAGAACAAGATCTTCATCAACTCCGGCGCCGGCTCGTCCGACCTCACCGGCAAGGCCTGCTCGCCCAACACCATCCACTGGACCTACGACACCTGGGCGCTGGCCAACGGAACCGGCAGCGCCATGGTCAAGGCGGGTGGCGACTCCTGGTTCTTCCTCACCGCCGACTATGCCTTCGGCCATGCGCTCGAGCGCGACACCGGCGCCGTGGTCGAGAAGGCCGGCGGCAAGGTGCTCGGCAACGTCCGTCATCCGTTCCCGGGCCAGGACTTCTCGTCCTTCCTGCTGCAGGCTCAAGGATCGGGCGCCAAGGTCATCGGCCTGGCGAACGCCGGCGCCGACACCACCAATGCCATCAAGCAGGCCGCCGAGTTCGGCATCGTCCAGGGCGGGCAGAAGCTTGCCGGCCTGCTGACCTTCGTGACCGACGTGAAGGCGCTCGGCCTCAGCACGGCGCAAGGCCTTGTGCTGACGGAAGCCTTCTACTGGGACCAGAACGAGGGCACGCGCGAGTTCTCCAAGCGCTTCGCCGAGAAGCACGGCGGCGCGATGCCGACCATGGTCCAGGCCGGCGTCTATGCCTCGGTGCTGCACTACCTGAAGGCGGTCGAGGCGACGAAGGGCAAGGACGCCGCCGCCGTCATGGCCAAGATGAAGGAAACCCCGTCCGACGATCCGCTGTTCGGCAAGGGCCAGGTTCGCGCCGATGGCCGCCACATCCACGACATGTACCTGTTCGAGGTCAAGAAGCCCGAAGAATCCAAGGGCGAATGGGACCTCTACAAGACGGTCGCCACCATTCCGGCTGCGGAAGCCTTCCGTCCGCTGGCTGACGGCGGCTGCAGCCTCGTCAACTAACATCGAAACCGCTCGCCCGGGAGTTCGCGCTCCCGGGCAATGCCCTTCCCGGAACAAGGTCCGATGGCTGAAATCTTTGGTATCCCGGCCGCCGCGCTCTTCGGTCAGTTGCTGCTCGGCTTCATCAATGGCGCTTTCTACGCAACCCTGAGCCTGGGCCTTGCGGTGATCTTCGGACTTCTCAACATCATCAATTTCACCCACGGCGCCCAATACATGATGGGCGCGTTTGTCGGCTGGATGCTGCTTACCTATCTCGGCATCGGCTACTGGCCCGCCCTCATCCTGGCGCCGCTGATCGTCGGGGCCATCGGCATGATCATCGAACGGACGATGATCTCGCGCCTCTACAAGCTCGACCATCTCTACGGGCTATTGCTGACCTTCGGCCTGGCGCTCATCATCGAGGGTCTGTTCCGCAACGGCTACGGCGTCTCGGGCCTCGCCTACGCCATCCCGCCGCAACTCTCCGGGGGCGTCAATCTCGGCTTCATGTTCCTGCCGCTGTATCGCGGCTGGGTGGTCGTTGCCTCGCTCGTCGTCTGCCTCGCCACCTGGTTCATCATCGAAAAGACCAGGCTCGGCGCTTATCTCCGCGCCGCCACGGAAAATCCGACGCTGGTGCAGGCATTCGGCATCAACGTGCCGTTGCTCGTGACCCTCACCTACGGATTTGGTGTTGCTCTCGCCGGCTTCGCCGGCGTGCTGGCGGCACCGATCTACGCCGTCAACCCGATGATGGGCTCGAACCTCATCATCGTCGTCTTCGCGGTCGTCGTCATCGGCGGCATGGGCTCCATCCTCGGCGCCATCGTCACCGGCTTTTCGCTCGGTCTCATCGAGGGCCTGACCAAGGTCTTCTATCCGGAGGCCGCCGCAACGGTCATTTTCATCATCATGGCGATCGTGTTGCTGGTGAAGCCGGCCGGCCTGTTCGGAAGGGAGGCCTGACATGAGCGCCGAAGCTCAACCGGCAGGGACGAGCGCTGCGCTGGCCGATCGCGCCGCCCGCGGCAAGCGCCTGCATATGATGATCTTCCTCGGCCTCGCCAGCCTTCTCCTGGTCGCGCCGGGGCTGCTCTACCCATTCTTCCTGATGAAGCTCCTGTGCTTCGCCCTGTTTGCCTCCGCCTTCAACCTGCTGCTCGGCTATGGCGGTTTGCTCTCGTTCGGCCACGCCGCCTATTTCGGCATGGCGAGCTACGTCTCGGCACATGCCGCCAAGGTCTGGGGCTTTTCACCCGAACTCGCCATTCTTGCCGGCGTCGTCACCGCAGCGGTCCTCGGTCTCGTCTTCGGCGCCCTCGCCATCCGCCGCCAGGGCATCTACTTCGCCATGGTCACCCTGGCCTTCGCCCAGATGACCTATTTCTTCGCCCTGCAGGCGCCCTTCACCGGCGGCGAGGATGGCATCCAGGCCGTGCCGCAGGGGTATCTGTTCGGCTTGCTCGACCTCTCCAACGCGATGACGCTCTATTATGTCGTGGCCGCCATCTTCCTGCTCGGCGTGCTCCTGATCTACCGCATAATCCACTCGCCCTTCGGCCAGGTGTTGAAGGCGATCCGGGACAACGAGCCGAGGGCGATATCGCTCGGCTACCGCACCGATCACTACAAGCTGGCGGTGTTCGTGCTGTCGGCGACGCTGGCCGGCCTCGCCGGCGCGACCAAGGCAATCGTGGTCCAGTTGGCATCACTCACCGACGTCTACTGGGGGATGTCGGGCGAGGTCGTATTGATGACGCTGCTCGGCGGCATGGGCACAGTGTTCGGACCGATGGTCGGCGCCGCGATCATCATCACGATGCAGAACTATCTGGCCACCCTGGGAGCCTGGGTGACCGTCGTGCAGGGGGTGGTCTTCGTCGTGGCCGTGCTTCTGTTCCGCGAGGGCATCGTCGGCGTCTGAGGAAAAGGTTCGGCGGCGAGCAGAGCCGCGACACGACAAGCACGACAGAGGATCCAAATGTCCGACAATGAAGCGACTGCCCTTCGCAACGAGGTTCGAAGTTTCGTTGAGAAAAACCTTCCCGCGGATATCCGGAGCCCCGCCGGTGCGACATCCTAGGCCACGGCACGGCTTGTGCGCAAAGACCGCGGGCTGCGACGGGCGGGCAGGC
>MEEF01000064.1 GCA_001724355.1 Mesorhizobium sp. SCN 65-20
CGAGTGGGCGGGGAACGACCCCTATTGGGACGCAATCATGCACCCATATCAATTGAGGCCAAGCAGCCCCCTATTGCAGCGCCTAGGCACGATGGCAACGGAACAGGCAGTGCGGTTGTCCAAGCATTTTGTTTCTGCAAGATTTTAAATCATCCTTCCGCGGATACGTATGACCACGCTTCCCTGTCGGAAGGACACGCCAAGTGCGTTTCGCCTGCCGTGTACTTGAGTGGGATGAACAACCGGATCCACAATGAACTGGTGAATGGTCTATTGAAGAAGGGTTGAACGGCGTCTAGACGGTATCTATCGCTTGGGCAGGGGATTTATAACATGATCGACTTAACAATGACGGCCGCTCGGCGGCCGGACTTGTTTGAACGTACCTTAGCATCGTTCCAGGATATGCTGTTCAATCGGCTTCCGGTGAGGAAATTATATCTAAATATTGACCCGATCTGGGGAACCCCAAATGATGCGGATCAGGTCGAAGCAATCGCTCGATCCTACTTTGACACGGTTGTGCGACGGCCCGAACTCCCGTCCTACGGCGGCGCCGTCAAGTGGCTCTGGTCGCAGCCTGAGACGGATTGGTTCCTGCACCTCGAAGACGACTGGGTTCTGTCTCATAAGATCAGTCTTCGAAAACTGAGGTAGCAGATGGCTGAGCCCGGCGTTGGGCAGATCGCCATATGCAATTGGTCGAGGCTTGGCCGCAGAAGGCGGAAGCCTCGTATTGGCGTCGGCCCGCTTTTTGCATCCCGACCATTCGCAGTTCTAGCGAGCGCGCATATGAACGCTGATTTGGACCCCGACAAGCAATTTAAGATCGGGCTGAACCCGGCCCTTTTTGATGCCGTTGCTCGATACCGTGCGGTGTATTTCGGCGGCCCTTTCACGAAGCAGACGGCGATCGATATCGGACGAGATTGGCGCGATAAGCGCGGCATAGAAAAACACATCATTGATGGCGTCTCTACCTGGACGTCGGAGGCTACAGCACGATGAAACTGCATCTAAAGAAGCGGTTCAGCAACGCCAAGGCAGCGTTCCACGCAGGCGAAGCAAATTACACCTTGGGTATTGGGCGATATGGGCAATTCAACGTCGCTTACCGACAAAGCACCGCAGACGAGAAGGTCATCGCCCACAGCTTCGACAATGATATCTTTTTTGCTGGCGTCCCGGAGTATCGGCCAACCGCTTCAGACATAGTGATCGACATCGGCGCGCATATCGGAACATTCGCACTCACTGCGGCGTCGAAAGCTCCACAGGGTATCGTTCATGCAATTGAGGCCAGTGCAGAAACCTACAACTACCTGCGCATCAACGCTGCATTAAACCCGGCTCTCAACGTCATCCCGCACCACCTTGCCCTGACAGACAGGGATGGTGAGGTCACACTTCACCATGATCGTGGCAACTGGGGGCATTCGATCATGAAGCAATTGTCGCCCAAGGGCGAACGGGTGCCAGCTATGTCGCTTTCGAGCTTCATGCTTGCCCACAAGATCGCCGACGTCTCGTTCATCAAATTCAACTGCGAAGGAGCCGAGTTCCCCATCCTTTTGTCGACCCCCATCGAACTGCTCCAAAAGGTCAAGATGATGCTCATACTCTATCACGTCGACTTGGTGGACGGAGCCTCCCTCGAAGCCCTTCTCGCAAGGCTTGCTGAAGCTGGCTTCCAATCAGACGTCAGGCAGAAGCGCAAGACGCGCGGCTGGATCGTGGCGACGCGTTAGGTGGTCCAGCCCGGCTGAACGGCAGCCAGCGCCGATGTGGCGCTTTCTATCTAGTGGTGGTGTCAAGCGGTACGCCGCCCGCCTCGCCACTGCCCGCTCAACCCCTTAGATTTCTGGGGCATCTCGCGATCCCCCTGTGATTCCGAGCTGTTCCCGGCAAGTCCAGGTGCGGGACCGGCGTTCCCGCGGGAGGCACTGGCCGGAATCTTACGGGAGGTTCTCACGGGTGTGGAAGGGCGGTTTTTCCACGCGGATTGCTGACAAAGTTCCTGACAAAGGAACCAGAGCCGGCGCTTGTCGGCGCCGGCTCTGGAGACTCTTAACGGCGCGACGAATTCCTATCCGCCGAACTTGTAGCGCACGCCGATCGAGAAGATGTCGGCGCTCCCCTCCGCCGTTCCGGCGTAGCGGAAGCCCGCCGTCGTCTCGTCGACAGGCGCATCCTCCACGAATATGTGTGAATAGCCGGCATCGATCGACAGCTGTTCGGTCCAGTTGTAGCTCGCGCCGATGCTGGCCCAGACGCGGTCCGCATCCGGCAGGCGCATGGAGCGGTGCTCGTCGGTGGTTGGAGCGATTTCGTAGCCGAGACCGGTCCGGAACGTCCAATTGGGGTCATACTTGTATTCGCCACCGAGGGAGAAGAACCAGCCGTCGTCGAACTGAAGCGCAAGGTTCGAACGGGTTGGCGAACCGACGAAGGGCACGGTCTGGATGCGGCTCCAGTTGGCCCATTCCATGCCGGCCATCATGGTGAATGCATCAGTGATGCGCTGGCGGACGCCGATGGACAGGGTGTCAGGCAACGATACGTCGGCGGTGACCGGATAGGCTCCGGCGGGGATGGTGCCGAGCGGCGTCCTCAAGGGAACGCCGAAGGTCTGGCTGCCGTCCAGCGAATGCTTGACCGACGAGCGGTAGCCGATGCCGATGGTGGTGCCGTCGAGGGGCGTGAGCGTGAGGCCGGCGACGAACCCGACGTCGGTGGAGTCGCCCTCCAGCCGCTGCCGCGGCGGCGAGGCGGTTGGCGCCATCGCGGTCTCGATACTCACTTCGAAATACTCGACCTGCAGCCCGACGGCGACGCTGACCATGTCGTTGAACTTGTAACCGACCACGGGCGTCACATTGACCGACTTCGCCTCGGCGTCGAGATGGCTGAACATACCCACCCATGGCGGCTCGGAGGTCGTGCTGAAGCCATAGGGCGCGTTGAAGCTCACCCCGAAGTACAGCTGGTCGGTCACCGGCATGGCAAAATAGGCCGCCGGCACGACGCCCGTCTCGCCGACATTGCCGCCATTACCGGTGATGCCCAGACGCGTGAGCGTCGAGCGCGAGGGGTCGACGTCGAGTTCCGATTGCGGGAAGACGCCGGTCAGATTGCCCTCGGCGGTCATCCCGGTCACCGTGGTGATGGCCGCCGGGTTCCAGAACATCGAACTGATCGAACCGCCCGGTGCCGCCATGCCGGCGAAACTCGATCCCTGGCCGTAGGCGGATTGCTCGCGGACCGCGAAGCCGCCGGCCTGCGCTGCCGAGACGCCAACCAACAAGGCGGCTGTAGTCGCTGCAAATGATGCGGTGAGCGGCCGGCGGTCGCCAAATCGAGGCTGCGGCAGTGGCGCTGCGACGGAAGTTGAAAGTGTGGAAGTTGATGTCCGCGGCGATTGCTTCCGCGACGTCAATGACGAAATGAAGGTAAATCCAAGTGTCCTGCTTGACGAAGCATCACGGACCAAATGGCTCAGGCGCATCCAGAGTTCCCCCTCTGCACAACAGCCCAAACCCACCCGTAGTGGGAAGGTGAGTTATCAATGCTTGCCGATCAATTGCTTTTTTGCCTCGAACGGCATTGCGTCTTGCCGTGTGACGCATCGGCCACAGAGTGGGATCGGCAGACCGGCCAGGATCGGCACGTCGGTCGCGGCTGTTACCGTAACATACTTGGCAACGGCCTCTTCCAGACGGCTGATAGGCGGGCTTGATATACAGGAGCCCGCCATTCCATGCGTCTTACTCTCAACCTCGCCACGTTGTCCCTCCTCGCAGGGCTCGGCAGTGCCCACGCCCAGTCCCAGGACGCCGTCACGGTCGACAACTTCCCGCGCGCGGAGTCCGATCTCTATCTGGGCAATGCGGTGAAGGGAGCCGGCGGGGTCGGCAAGTTCGATCACTACAGGGAGCCTATGCCGATCGACCATCAGTCGGTCATCCGGGCGAACCGCGACACGCTCTATTCTTCGGCCGTGATCGATCTCGACGCGGGTCCCGTGACGATCACGCTGCCCGACACAGGCGATCGCTTCCGTTCGATGCAGGTCATCAACGAAGACCACTATGTGGTCGGCGATGTCGCATACGATGCCGGAACATACACGTTCGACAAGGAGAAGGTCGGTACGCGCTATGTGATCGTTGCAATCCGCACGCTCGTGAACCCGAACGACCCAGAAGACCTGAAGGCGGTGCATGCCTTGCAAGACGCCACGAAGCTCGACCAGCCGGGCGGGCCAGGTGCGTTCGAAGTGCCGAACTGGGACCCTGCCAGCCAGAAAAAGGTGCGCGACGCGCTGCTGGTGCTCGGCTCGACCATTCCGGACTTCAAGGGTGCTTTCGGCACCAAGGACGCGGTCGACCCGATCCGGCATCTGGTCGGCACCGCGCTCGGCTGGGGCGGAAATCCCGACAAGGACGCGACCTATCTCAACGTCAATCCGCCCAAGGACGACGGCAAAACCGTCTACACGCTCAAGGTCAAGGACGTACCGGTCGACGGCTTCTGGTCGGTCAGCCTCTACAACTCCGACGGCTATTTCCAGAAGAACGACCAGGGCGCCTACACGCTGAACAACATCACGGCCAAGAAGGACGCAGACGGATCGGTCGACATCCAGTTCGGCGGTTGCGACGGCAAGGTGGCGAACTGCCTACCGATCATGCAGGGCTGGAACTACACCGTCCGCCTCTATCGCCCCCGGGCCGAAATCCTCGACGGGAGCTGGAAATTCCCGGACCCGCAACCTGTGAACTGAGACAGCTTCCACCGTCGCCAAGGTGCAATCGCGACGCGGGCGACCATCTCAGTGCAGGTCGATGGGGCCCTTGGGCGTGACGATTGCGGCGGCGAGGCTGGTCGGCCGCTCGATGGTGCGGCGGACGCGGGGCGGCTGTGCGCCGCTGTGAAGCGCCCTGAGCGTGTCGCCGATCTCGGCGTCGGCGTGGGTGGCGCGATGGTTGTGCCTGACATATTCGAGCCAGGTCGGCGTGTGGTAGGTCTCGATCCAGACCTCCGGGTTCTCAAGATCGCGTGACAGCGTCCAGTGGCGGGCGCCGTCGCGACGGCGGACGCGGCGGCGCTCGGCCATGGCATCGAGGAACGCCGGGACGTCCTCTTCGCGGATGATGAACTCGATGGATATGGTGATCGGGCCGCTGCGCGGCTGGACATCGAGCGCCAGGTGCGGCTCGCGGAAGCGGTTGAGCGGATCGAGGTTGAGGATGGTGTGCTCGGGCAGCGGCAGGAAGAAGCCGATCGCAGCGCCCACGAGCATGGCGAGACCCGCGACGACGAGGGCTGCGGACGCACCGTGGCTGTCTGAGATGACACCCCAGATCCAGGCGCCGAAGGCCATGCCGCCGAAGGTCGACATCTGGTAGATCGAGAGCGCGCGGCCGACCACCCAGCGCGGCGTCGACATCTGTACCGAAATGTTGAAATGCGACAGCGCCAGCACCCAGCAGGCGCCGCCGATGAGCAGGCCCGCGCTGGTGATCCAGGCGCTCGTGCTCCAGGCCGCGATCCAGCTCGACAGGGCGAAGCCGAGGAAGGCCGAGCGCACGATCGTCTCGCTCGTCATGCTGCGCCGGATGCGGCCGCTGATCAGCGCGCCGCCGACGGCGCCGATGCCGAAGGCGCCGAGCATGATGCCGAAGGTGAGGGGGCCGCCGGAAACGAGGTCGCGCGCGACCAGCGGCAGCAGCGCCTGGATGGCGACGGCGGTGAAACCGAAGGCAAAGCTTCTGAGCAGCACCTTGCCGATGTTGGGCGACATGATGACGTAGCGCAGGCCGGCGCCCATCGCCTGGCCCAGCGTTTCGCGCGGCAGCGTGCTCTTGGGGTACTGCGGGCGCCAGCGGAACAGCACAAAGATGAGGGCGAAGTAGCTCAGCGTGTTGACCGCGAAGGCGGCGGCAGCACCGGCCGTGGCGACGATGATGCCGCCGATCGCCGGGCCGACGCTGCGGGTCATGTTGAAGCCCATCGAGTTCAGAGCGACCGCCGCCGGCATGACCGGGCGGGGCACCATGTCGCCGACGGAGGCCTGCCATGACGGATTGTTGAGGGCTGTGCCGCAGCCGATCAGGAAGGTGAAGCTGAGCAGCAGCCAGGGGGTGATGAGGCCGAAATAGGCGACCACCGTCAGCAGCGCCGAAACGACCAGCATGAAGCACTGGGCGGTGAGCATGACGCGGCGCCGGTCGAAGCTGTCGGCGAGTGCGCCCGAGACGAGCGAGAACAGCATGATGGGCAGGGTCACCGAGGCCTGCACCAGGGCCACCATGTCCGAGGAGGTGGCGATCGAGGTCATCAGCCAGGCGGCGCCGACCGACTGGATCAGGCCGCCGAAATTGGAGCCGAGGCTGGCGAGCCAGACCGAACGGAAGATGCCGTGCTTGAACGGCTCGAGGGCCGAGCCCTGCTCGATCTGATGGTCTTCCATGCGCCGCCGCCGACTGAGCCGGCTGTCCTGGTGAATCGTGTGAGGCGACTAGACCATGATCGAAGCGCGGGGTGAACCCATTTGTCCGTCAGCGGGATGGGCCAAGCAGTAGCGTGGCGGCGGGCCAGAAGGGCCGGTGCCGGGTTCGCTCAGAAGCCGGTTTCGATGCGCTCGAAGATGACGTTGGTGAAGGAGGATATCTGGGCGCCGATGAAGGGGCCGGTGAGTGCCGTCACCAGCATGATGGCGACGATCTTGGGAACGAAGGTGAGGGTGATTTCCTGGATCTGTGTCAGGGCCTGCACCAAAGCGATGCCGACGCCGACCAGCATCGCTGCGGCGACGGCCGGGCCCGAGGCCGTCAGCACCGTCCAGATGGCGAACTGGACGAGGTCGAGGGCATCGGCCTCGTTCACGCCGGCGTGGCCTTGATCGACACACCGGGATTGATGACGACCTGCTTGCCGTCGGTGAGTACGGCGACCACGCCGTCCTTGAACAGCCTGACCTCGGCGACGACGCCGGAGGTCTTGCCGTCGGGCGAGGTGACCGTCCGGCCGATCAGCGCATCGGCCTGGGCGAGCGCCGAGCCTTGCAGGATCTGGTCCAGGCGCGAGTTCATCTGCACCGACTGCTCGACCTGGGAGAACTGTGCCAACTGGGCGACGTACTGCGTCGAGTCCATCGGCTTGGTCGGGTCCTGGTTCTTCATCTCCGCGACGAGCAGCTTGAGGAACGAGTTGTAGTCGACCTGGGACTTGGATGCGGCGGTCTGGTTGCCCGTCGCGGTCTTGGTGTTCGTGCCGACCGGCGGGGTTGTGGTGTAGTCGATGGCCATCAGAAGGTGCCTCCGGCGACGGCGAGCGGCGGCTGGTCGCTGCCCGCGATGACACGCTGTTCGATTGGGTAGAGCGAGCGGATGGTCTTCAGCGCCTCGTAGACATGGTCCTCGGCGACCAGGCGGTCCACCTGCTTGAGGCTTGCGAGGATCTCGGGATTGTCGAACGTGGCGAGCAGGAGCGGCAGCGAGCGCCGGAACATCTCGCGCGCTTCGTCGGCGCCGCCCGGATCAATCAGCATGACCTGCACGATGAAGTAGAGCTGGCGCAACGGTGTCGACGCCTGCTCCGGCTGCAGCACGTGGCTCTCGAGCAGGAACTGCACGTCGTTTAGCAGCTCGAGCGAGACCTTGCGGTCGGTGCGGACGACCGCGCCGTTGAGATAGATCTTCTCGTTGGCCTTCAGCGAAATCTTCAGCGTGTTTTTCATTGGATGCCGTCGCGGATGATCTGCGAGACCTCGATCAGGCCGTCGAAACTCTCGGTGCGGCCTTGGCGGATGTCCTCGGCTTCGCGCAGCAGCCAAAGGCCGATCGAGATGAGATTGGCGCGCAGTTCCTTGGGCAACGCGTTCTCGGGGCTGCCGAGGTCGTCCATCAGCGAGGTCCAGACGCGGTTTGTGAAGTTCAGCGCCTCGATTGCCTCGTAGGAGGTCGGGCCGACCGCGCTCGCCTTCGTCAGCAGATCGATCGAACGGCTGAGCAACTGACGTTCCCGGTCCTTCGCCTCGGCGACGGAGTCGGTCTGAATGTCGGCATAGGAGAATTGATACATATGCGTCCCGTTAGCTTGCCGTTCAGGTGATGTAGTTGAGGATGCTCAGTTGCTGGATGCGCGCCGTGATCGCGTAGGATTTCTCGATCTGCGAAAGAAGATCGGTAACCCGCGTCGAGGCCTCGTAGGGATCGACGCCCTCGGTGCTGAGTATCTGGCGCTCGAACAGGTCGATCTGCATCTCGACGCGCTCGGTGGCGTTGCTGACGCGCTGCTCGATGATGCCGGTGCGGGATTCCAATTGGCCGAGGTCGCTGATACCAGCGCCGATGGTCGAGACCCCGAAATTGACCAGGACCTTGCGCGCGTCGTCGCCGACATTGCTTGCGAGCAGGTCGCTGATCACCGCCGCCGCCATGGCAACCTTGCGGATGCCGACGTCATTGGCGCTGACCGACGTCTCGGTCGTCTCGTTGAGCGTGATGCGGCTGGTGATGCCCTGGTCGGTCGCGTTGGACCAAGGATTCGCCGGATCGGTCCAGCCGGTACCCAGGAATGACGGCTCGACCACAGTGGTAATGAAGCCTTGCATCTGGGCCGTGGTGATGTTTTTGGCCTGCGGATCGTTCTGGTCGAAGCCGAAATAGGTCGCGAACTTGGCGTCGAAATCGTTCTTGGTCGCCGATCCGGGCGTGAAATCGTTGATCGGCTTGACGTCGGTGTTGGTGCCGGCGAACAGGTATTCGCCATTGAGGCTGGTGTTCAGCACGGAGGTCAGCATGTCGAGCGTTGCGCGCGCGCTCTTCTGGGTCAGCGCGTAGGCCGCGTCGCCGGAGGCGCTGCTGGTCAGGCTCGACAGGAAGGTCTGGGCAGATTCGCCGATCTGTCTGAGACCCTTTTGCGTGGCCGCGAGCCGCGATGAAACCAGGCCGTTGGAATCGACGATGCCATTGAGCCGCTCGAGGTCACGGTTGAGGGTTACCGACTGGGCGGTACGGGCGCCGAGCGCGAGCCCCCTGTCGGCGACGAAGCCGGTGGTGGCTTCCTTCTGTGCCCTGGTCAGTTCCGCCTGCTGGCGCAGGATCGAGTAGCGAAGCGCGCTGTTGACTGCCGAGGTGGAGACGAAGGTTGTTTTCATCGCGTCACCTCACCGCCGCCAGCAGGGAGGCCAGCATCTCGTCGACCGCCTTGATGATCCGCGCGGTGGCCTGATAGGCCTGCTCGAGTTCGAGCATCAGCGACATCTCTACATCGACGTTGACTGATGTCTCGTTGGAAAGGGCCTCTGCGGTGCGCATCGCCAGGGCCTCCTTCGTCTCGGTCGCTTCCGCGGCCTGCTTACGCGTGCCCTCGAACCAGCCAATCGTGTTGGTGGTGAAGGAGCTCAGGCTGGAACTGGTGTTGACACCGGCCGCCGGGCTGTACGTCATGTTTTCGTCGATGCGATCGCCGTATGCGATCAGCAGGTCGGCATAGGAGGCGTTGTTGCCGGTGTTCTTGATATAGGCGTCAGCAGCGGCGGGTGGAGGGGGGACATTGATGCCGCCGTCGCGCAGCAGTTTCGGATTGCCGCCTGTGAGCGGGTCGACCCTGAAGCTGAGGCTGATCTGGCCGGCAAGGCCGTTGACAAGGGTGCCTGCGGGCGGGACGGCCGGGGACCCTGACCAGGTGAACAAGCCCGTTGCGTCGGCAAGTCCGGGCGCTGTTTCGCGGAAGGCGGTGATGAGCCCACGCGCGGTTTCGTCGAGTTGAGCCTGCATGCTGACCGCGACGCTGTCGCGCAGTTGCAGCATGGCGGCGAGTTTGCCAGTGGCGTTGGTGTTGGCACCGGTGCCCGGCTGGAGAGGAACTCCGTCGATCAGGACACTGTTGCCCGGCGCACCGGCGGCATAGCCTGCCGACGGCGTGAAGGAGATCGTGCGCGGTACGGTTTCGAACAGGGTGACCCCGTCGGCCGTAGTAATGACCATGTCGTTGTCGCCGCGCTTGAAAGTCGAAACCGGCACGATCTCGGATATCTGCTTGAGGATGGCGTCGCGCTGGTCGAGCGAGTCGTTGACATCGCGGCCCGAACGCGCACCGGCGATGATCGCCTTGTTGGCCTGTTCGAAGTCGGCGAGCAGCTTGTTCAGATCGTAGACCGCCGTGGCGATTTGCCCATCCGTTTCGGTGCGGAACGTCTGAATGGCGTTGCTGCCATCGTTCAGCGTGCGTACCACCTGGCGGGCCGCGTCGATCGCCGCGACGCCGAGGTTCTGGTTCGAGGGCGTCGCCGAATAGAATTGCAACGCCTGCTGGAACTTGCCCAGCGCCGTCGCCGGCGAACTCGCATTGTCGCTGCCATAGACGTCGAGGGCGAGCTGCTGCAGGCCGTCGGACAAGGTGCTCTGACCCGAGAACGACGCAAGCGCCGAGAGGTTCTGGCGGAACAGCAGGTCGTTGGTCGCGCGCTGGATCTGGACGACGCGCGCGCCTGGACCCGTGCTTGCAAGCAGGGCCGAGCGGCGGACGTAGTCCGGGTTCTGCGCTTCCGAAACGTTGCGGGAAACGGTGCTGGTCTGGCGCGACGTGTTCTGTAGCGCAGATTGGGCGATGCTAAGTGCAGACGTCAGGGACATGCGCAGTCTCTCTCGGGCTCAGGCCCGTCAGTCCTATCTCTTCAGGTTGACGAGGACGTCCATGAGGTCCGCGCCGGTTTGGAAGACCTTGGAATTGGCGGTGTAGTTGCGCTGGGACTCGATCATGGCGGTGAGTTCCTCGGCGATGTCGACGTTCGAATTCTCAAGCGCGCCGGCCACGATCTTTCCGTTCTTGCCTTCGGACGGCCAGCCAATGTCGATGCCGCCGGAATCCGCGCTCTGGCCGAAGACGTTGCCGGAGATGACGGTCAGCTTGTCCGGGCTGGCTACGCTCGCCATGGGGATGGAGAAGAGCGCCTTCATCGACCCATTGGCATACTGGGCGTAGACGGTACCGTCCTTGTCGATCTCGATGCGCTCGATCTTGCTGGGCGGGCTGCCGTCGATGACTGCCTTCGAGACATTGTAGGCGCCATCTGCCTGGGTCATGCCTGACATGTCGATGGTCAGCGGGCCGCCGCCGGGGACGGTCAGTGTGATGTCAGTCGGGCTGGTTCCGAGCAGCTTGCCGGTGCCGTCGAACTCGAGCGTTTCAGTGGCAAGCGGACCGCTTGAGTAGGGAAAGCCGCCGTTGGTTGCATTCGCCTGATTGTAGACGGCGACTTCCCACTCTCCGGCCGCCGATTTGGTGAGATACACGTCGAGAATGACCTGACCGCCGAGGTTGTCGTAGGCGACCAAGGATGATTTGGCGGTGTAGCTGACCGGGGCGCTGCTGGCTCCGTTGGCGGATGGCAGATTGGCGGCCGGAACGGCTGCGGCATCGCTCGGGAGATTGGCGGCGAACTTTCCGTTGGCGCTCGGCGACCAGTTGACCTGGGTGTCGTCGATCCGGATCGCGTCCAGTTGCCCCGGGCTAACGGGCGCGGATGGGCGAGGGCCCATGCTCAGATCCCAACCCTGGAGACGGTAGCCCGCGGTATTGACCAGATAGCCGTCCTTGTCTGCGACGAATGCGCCGGCGCGGGTGAGGAAGCTGGTGCCGCTCGCATCCTCGACGACGAAGAAGCCGTTGCCGTCGATGGCGAGGTCGGTGACCGAAGTGGTGTACTGGAGCGCGCCCTGCTTGCTGATCGAATTAACCACAGTGGTGGTGACGCCGCCCGAATTGTAGCTGCCGGCGGTGCTGGGCAGGACCAGCGACGAGAACTCCGTCGAGGCCCGCTTGTAGCCGGTCGTGCTGGAATTGGCGATATTGTCGGCGACCGTCGAGAGCCGGTTTGCCTGGGCATTCATGCCCGACACTCCGGTTCGCATCATTCCGTAGAGGCTCATCGATGGTCTCCCCAAATCTCATGCCACGGGTCGAAGCTACGTGGCATGACTTGCGCGAAGCTGACGATAAAGTCAGACGATCAGGCGGTAGCCGAGGAAACGTTTGGAATCGATCGGATCATGTCCGAGGCGCTCGCGCAGTTTCTTGCGAAGCTTGCTGATGTGGCTCTCAACGACGTTTTCTTCGACTTCTTCGTCGAAGACGCCGTAGATGGCATTGAAGACTTGCGTCTTGGTGACGCGGCGTCCGCTGTTGCTTGCAAGATATTCCAGGATGCGGCGCTCGCGGCGCGGCAACGGCAGCGGTTCGCCGTCGATCTCGGGATCGCGGCCATCCATGAAGATGCGCATGGCGCCGATCTCGGTGAAGCCGGTATCTTCCTGGGCGCGGCGGCGAATGGCCGTGATGCGCGCCAAGATCTCACGGATGTGGACAGGCTTGCGGATGACGTCGTCGACGCCGGACTCGAAAAGCTTGAGGGTGTTTTCGAGGTTGTTCTGCTCGCTGAGCGCAATGACCGGCGCCTTGGAGCGGTCGCGCAGCTGGCGAGGGGAGATGGACCCCTCGTCGCAGTCACCGATGAGAAACGCGCGAACAGAGCGCAGGTCCTCTTCAGGAGCGCTGGTGACCCATTCGCCGAACTCGCTCGAGCGGAAGCCCGCGCAAGCCACGCCTTCCCTGTCGAAAAGCGAATTATATCCCTTGGTGACGAGCTCGCGCTCGTCGACAACTACTATCATCGGCCCCGCCTCCGAATCAAAAAATTAATGCCCCGTTAACCAATCGGTAACGGGTGCTCCGGGGCGTCTCCAATCGCGAGATTTTGCCGGTATTTTTTGGGGAGTCTGGAATCGTCCAGGTTGCGGAGACTGCACGACATGCGTGCATATTCGGGACGTCGGTGGAGAACCGATTTAGCGTTTCTATTGCACCGCGACGAATGCGGTAAAGAACCCTTATGAGTTGCAGAAAGTCCGCGCGTTTTCAGTCCACTGCCCGAAGCCGGTTGCTACCATATTTGCGATCACGCGGCAGACATAGCGCTTCTGCGCAGGGTCGTTGTCGGGGCCGGCGTGGTAGCGGGCGACGGCCATCGACCAGGACTCGTGACGCTTGCGTAGGCTGACGAGGAAGCGGGCGGCGTAGTCGACGTTGAGCCGTGGATCGAGCATGTCGCGCACGCTGCGGAACTCGGCGGCATGGTAGCGAAAATTGATCTGCATGCAGCCGAGATCGATCAGCGTCTTGCCTTCGCTGCGGGCGCTCTCGAACGCCTGAAGGGCCTCCGTCGGGTTGCGGGGGAAGACAGCTTTTCCTTCGATATTCAATGCGTTGGGCTGCAGCGTCCCCTTCTTGCCGGTTTCGGTGAGACCGACCGCGTAGAGAATTCCGACCGGCACGCCGTAACGGTCGGCGGCTCGCAATATCTCGGGCTCGCAAGGGTTGACTGTCGCCGAAGCAGCGCCGGCCAGAATGCTAGATATAGAGGCTGCTGCCAGCGCGATCAGGGCGAGGCGTCGAGCTGTTGCGCGCATTGCCGTCCTCATTGGCTGCTCCTCGTCCTGATTGTCCACTGCCCGATCCACCGCCTTCACCGCCCGGTCCGCCGGACTGGAACGCCGACTGGTCGCGGCCCGACGAGGTCGCCGCTCCGTCGCCTCGGCCCGTAGCGTTGGTGCCGGGCTGCGGCTGCTGGATGGTCAGGCGATCGACGTCGAAACCGAGCCCGCGCAGGGCGCTGGTGAGGGCTTCGCGGTCGGCCGACAGGCGGTGATAGGCCTCGGCGTTCTCAACTTCGATCTCAACCGTGAGTTGCTCGCCGGAGAGGTGGAGGCTGGCGGTCACCATGCCCAATTCGACGGGCTTCAACTGGATCTTCAGGACGTGCGCGGCGGAGGTGCCGGAATTGTTGTTCAGTGCCTGCTGCACAGCTGCCGCGGCGGAGGTTGCGTGCGGCGCGTCGGAGGCGATAGCCAGTGCCAAAGCGCCAGCCGTAGTGTTCGCCGACGGTTGTGTCGGGGCGGGGATGACCTGTTCCGCGACGACGCTGACGCGGGCCGCGACAGGTGCCTGTTCGGCCTGCCGGAGCTGCGGCGACTGGCGGTTCTTTTCCGTATCGCCGGTGCTCTCCCCGACGATGTTCGGTCGCGCATTCGGAGCCGCCTCCGACGCCTCGGACATCGGTTTTGTCTCTTCCGGCGCAGCCGCGGCGGGCTGCAGGGCGCTGCCTGCGACGGCGGAGCGCGCCGAGATGCTGGCGTATTGGGATGCGGCACGATCGCCTGCGGGTCGCTCGGCCGCGATGTTCGGATTGTCCGGATCGGCGGTGCCATCGCCCGAAAGCGAACTGCTAGCCTGGCTGCCTGCCTTGCGCAACTCGCTGAGCGCGATCACCAGCTGCAGTGCCGGTCCATGCGCGGGGTCCGGTTCCGCTTGCTTGGTACCCTGTGGCTCGTCGGGCAAGAGCATCTCTTCGTCGCCAGCGGTCTTTGTCTCCGGTGGGACGTCATCCTTGGGCTGGTCCTGCGTGTCTTGCGCAGCAAGGCGTTCCGCCAGTTTGCGCAGGTCGCGCAGGGCAGCGTTGTCCGCCTTGCCCTTCTCCGGCCGCGGCTGCTCCTTCGTCTCGGCCAGTGCGTTGCCGAAATCGGCCTGTTCCTCGTCGCCGGCAAGCGCCGAGCGCGCCGAGGGGTGAGATTGCCTGGCGACCGGGCTTGCCAGTGCCGAACTGATGGTGTCGGTCATTCCGGTGCGCCTCCGAGAAGTTCGTCGATGGCTTCGATCTTGCGGCGAGCATCGATGACGCGAGGATCGCTCTCTTCCGCCTCATCGGGTTTCGCGGCGACGGCAGCGTCTTCAGGTGCCGGCGGCACGTCTTCGCGGATCGTCGTCATTGCCTCGGCGGGTGCTGCATCGGGCTCTGCGGCGTCCGGGATCGTGGGATCGTCCTTCACAGGCTCGATCTCGATGGAAGGTGGCGGCAGCTCGCCGATGTCGACGGGCTTCTGCGAAGTTGTCGATCCGGTCGGCACCGCCGATACCAGTTCGGAGGCAACGGCCTCGGCTGCATCGAGAAGCGCGCGATCGCCTTTCGAGAGCTTGTCGCGGTCGATGCTGGTGAGCTTGTTCAGCATCTCCTCGGCGGAGCCGGAGGTGACGGCGGAAAGTCCCGAATAGAGCTGCGAGCGCGGATCCTCGCTGGGCAGACCGTCACGGCTTTGCTCGGCCTTGCGCGAAGCATAGGCGGACAGATCCTTGAGGCCGTCGATCGCCGCGCGGCGGGCGATGCGGAGGTAGATGACCCGCTCCTGCTCGGCGTCCATCATCGCAGTGATGTCGGCCAGCGTGTCGAGGCTGATCGAGCCGTGAAGCGCGACCACGCCGGTGACGAAGGCATCGGCGAACTGGCTGGCGTAGGGGGAACGCAAATAGCCCCGGACATACTGGGCGGAGTTGCGCAGGAAGCGACCACCGTCGTTGAGACGCGGGGTGAGCGCCACCGATCGGCGCAGCGCGGCCTCCTCGACCAGCGTGCCGGGGCTGAGCAGCCTGGCCTGGTCGAACAGCTTGATGGCGCTCTCCGGCTTCTCGGCGATCTCGACCGACCCCTTGACCAAAGCCAGGAAGGCGCCGAGTTCGGAGGTCTGGGCCATGGGGTCGACGCCGGCGAGGGCCGCGACTGTTTCCTTCGGCTTGCCGCGCAGATAGTCGATGATGCCTTGGGCCATGGTGCCGTCAGCCTCGTCGAGCGTCAGGCGGGACACGACCTTTTCGATGGTGATCGGGTTGCCGCCGCTCATGGCGTAGATGAGCAGGGCGCGGAAGTTCTTCGGGTTCTTGAACTCCGCCGGATCGGCGGTGCGCATGCGCTCGTCGGTCAGTTCGAGCAGCTTGCGCTGCATCGGCAGCGAGGCCTGGTCTCCGGAAGCAATGCGATCCTGGACGATCTGCAGGCAGCGGACCATCTGGTAGGGTTCGAGCGCAGGCGCTTCGGCAGCGCGCGCCACATCTGGCGTGGCGGCCGCAACCAGCGCGATGAGCGCGGCGCCGGAGAGGGTCGCCACCAGCCTCATTCGTCGTGCTCCAGCAGGATCTCGATGCGCCGGTTGACGGCTGCGTTCGGGTCGGATGCGTCCTTGAGCTTGCGGTCGGCGAAGCCGGCGACCTCGACCACGCGCTTCTCGTCGAGACCGGCGCGCACCAGCATGTAGTATGCCGAATGGGCCCGGGCCGTGGAGAGCCGCCAGTTGTCGTAATTGCCGCTCTTGAAAGGCCGCGCGTCGGTGTGGCCGTTGATCGAGACCTTGCCGTCATGGGCAGCGATGGTCTTGGCGATCTTTTCCATCGCATGCACGAGCTCGCGGCGCGGCACGGCGGAACCGACCTCGAACATGCCGAATTCGAGCTGCTCGGTGACGGAGATGACCACGCCCTTGTCGGTGGCGACCACCGACAAGCCTTCGGGCAGCGTACCGCCGGGCCGGAGCGCCTCGGCAAGCTCGCGGCGGATCGCATCGGCGTTTTCGACTGCTTCGCGGCTCGGCGTCTCGTCCTTCGGCTTCGGAGCGTCCGCGACAGCCTGCGCCTCGGATGCGTCGGTCGTGGGTGCATCGCCGGGGCGTGCTTCTGGCGCAGGTGCCGCGACGGCCGGAGACTGCGCGGGCTCGGACGGCTGGGTGGCGGACAGCGGCTGCTGTTCCTTGACCGAGGGCGCTGTTGCGGTGCGCGCGGTCTTGTCGCCGTCCTTGGCCGGCTCGCCTTCGATGGCGGCGCGCTCGGCGCTCGCCTCGGCCGCCGGCTTCGCCACCTGCTCGGTCCAGAAATCGGGCGCGAAGGGATCGCGATAGGCCTCGCCGCCGGAGGCGCCGCTGGCGGGGCCGGAAAGCTGCTGACCGCCTTCGCCGCGATCGGAAACGTTGGCCTTCATGCCCGTCTCCTGCGCGATCTCGGCGAGGACCGCGTAGGGATCACTGAACAGCTGTTCGTCGGAGCGGGCCACGGTGTCGGAGCTGTCGACGGAGTTCTGCTCGGTCGACGGGCCGGCGTTGCCGCGTCCATCCGTGCCGGCCTTCGTGCTCGCCTGCTCGGGGTCCTCGGCGGTGAGGCCGACGGCGTTCGGGCCGTCGCCGAGATCCTCGAGCCCCTTGCGGCTGGCATTGCGATCGATCAGCTTGACCGGGTTGAAATAGCTCGCCACGGCCGCCTTGGTCTGCTCGTTTGCGGCGCTGATCAGCCACATGACGAGGAAGAAGCACATCATCGCCGTCATGAAGTCGGCAAACGCGATCTTCCAGACGCCGCCGTGGTGACCTTCGTCGTGATCGGAATGGGCGCGACGGACGATGATGATCTCGTGGCGCGGTTCGCTGCCGTCGGCGACGCTCATGGCAAGGTTTCCGAAAGGGCTGCGGACCATTCGCCGAGGCGGGTCTCGAACAGGTTGTCGTCGATCGAGGCGCTGAGGTCGAAGCTCGACGTCTCGGTGAAGTCGACGCTGTCACGTCGGTCGCCAAGGGACTCTGCGAGCGCCTCGAACATCAGTGGCGGCCCGCTGACCTTGACGCGCACCGCCTCGCGGTCCTCGAGTGCTGCGAGGATCGCCTTGGCGAGCGCGTCGATCGAGCGCTTGCGGATGTCGTCGCTGACCAGGCCGGCGACGATCCGGGCTGCGGCATCGGTCGTGAGTTCGACCAGGCGGGCCTCCATTTCGGCCATGCGGATCGAGATTGCGGCACCTGTCTCGGCGCCGAGGCGAGAGCCGAGCGCTTCGACCTCGGCGGCGTGGCGCTGCTGCTCCGCTTCGAGCGCGGCCTGGTGCTCCGCCGACAGCCTCTCTGTCAGTTCTGCTTCGGCCAGGGCGACAGCTGCCGCGATCATGCCCGGGATATCCGGGTCCGGCACCGCCTTGGGATAGGCGGGGGCGGCGGCAGCGTCGGCGGACTCCGGCTCGCGCTGAGCCTGCGGCGCGAAGTCGGTCAGCCTCTCGAAGAGCGCGGCGATCGACATCAGGCGGCGGCCTCGGCTGCGGCCCACTTGCGCAGGATGAGGGCTGTGCGTTCCTCATTGAGGTCGACCATGCGGGCGAGGCGGTCCTGCGGAGCGGGGCGCAGCTTGTTGCGCAGGTCGTCCATGGCGTTCGGACGCGCGCCCGGCAGGGCAGGCGGGGCCTCGGCGGTGACGGCCGGCGTCTCGGGCGTCGGCAGCGAGCGCTGCACCTCCTCGAAGCTCGGCGCGGCGATGGCGGGCGCGGCAGGCTTGGTCAGTGCGGCGGCCATGGGGCGCAGGCCGAAATAGCCAAGCAGGAAGACGACGATGACGAAGGCGAGCGCGTTGATCATCGTGCCGGTGTGTTCGCCCAGCGAAGCCAGTACGCCGGGGCCGGCGACCTCCTCGCCGTCGAGGCCGTCGATGAACTCGACCGCCGAGACGTTGATGACGTCGCCACGCTTCTCGTCGAGGCCGGTCGCAGACGCGACCATCTTCTGGATCTCGGCGACGCGGGCGGCAACGGCCTCGGGCGTGGCGCCCTGGCCGAGGATGGTGGCGAGGCGCTGGTGGTTGACGACCACCGCGATCGACATCTTGGTCACCGAATAGCCGTTGGAGACCGTCGCGATGCGCTTCGAGTTCATCTCGTAGTTGGTGGTCTCTTCCTTGCGGTCGCTGGCCGAGCTCGACTGCGGGCCTTCGACGGCGGTGGTGTCGGCGTCGGGCAGGTTCTGCTCGACGCTGGTGGGCGTGGACGACTGGCTCTGGTTGCTGTTCTCGTTGGCGCGCACGATCTGGACGGAGCGCTCGACGCGGGATTCGGGATCGAAGATGGTCTCCTCGGTCTGGCGCGAGTCCGTGTTGACCTCGGCCTTGACGCTGGAGCGGAAGTTGTCCGGCCCGAGATAGGGCGTCAGCGCGCGGCGGATGTTGTCCTCGATCTGGCTTTCGACGGTGCGCTCGATGCCGATGGAGCGCGCCGCGCTCGAATTGCTGGGATCGTCGCCGGCGGCAAGCAGGTTGCCGCCCGAATCGAGTACGGTGACGCGCTCGGCATCGAGGCCCGGCACGGCGGCCGCGACCAGGTGGCGGATCGACATGGCGGCCTTCTCGGCGTCGGCGCTCGAGGCGCGGATGACGACGGAGGCCGAAGGCTGCTGCTCGTCACGGCGGAAATTGGCGCGCTCGGACATGACGATGTGCACGCGCGCGGCCTTGATGCCCTGCAGCGACTGGATGGTGCGGGCGATCTCACCCTCGAGCGCACGCACGCGGGTGACCTGCTGCATGAAGGAGGTGAGGCCGAGCGAGCCGACATTGTCGAACAGCTCGTAGCCGGCATTGGCGCTGGTCGGCAGGCCCTTTTCGGCGAGCAGCATGCGCGCCTTGGCCGTGCTTCCGGCGGGGACCAAAACCGTGGTGCCGTCGGCGGCGACGTCGAAGCCGATGCCGGCCTCGCCGAGCACCATGCCGATCTGGTTCACGTCGGAGCGTTCGAGCCCGACATAGAGCGTCTCGTAGGCGGGGCGATTGAGATAGACCGACGCCACCGCGATGACCGCGAGGACGAGGGCGGCAATGCCGCCCATAATCGCGAGCCGGCGCGGGCCGAAGCTCTGCAGATTGGCGACGATGCTCTGTATCTGTTCGGGCACGTGCGTAGGCTCCCCGCAATATCTTCCGCGACGACCCTAGAACCCGAAGCTTGTGCGAAAATGAAATGGGCCGCGCACGAGGCGCGGCCCATCGAAATCCTTCAGTCGTCCTTGCGTCGGATCAGCCCTTGAACAGGGCGAGGATCGACTGCGAGTTGGAATTGGCAATCGACAGCGCCTGGATGCCGAGCTGCTGCTGGACCTGGAGGGCCTGGAGACGGGTCGATTCCTTGTTCATGTCGGCATCGACGAGCTGGCCAACGCCGCGGTCGACCGAGTCCATCAACTTCGAGACGAAGTCTTTCTGCATGTCGATGCGCGACTTGGCGGCGCCGAGCTCGGAGGCGGCATCCGCCATCTTCGCAAGTGTTGCCTCCACGTCGGTCAGCAGGGCGTCGAACCGCTGGGACTCGGTCGGACTAGTGATGACCGTGCCAGTTGCATCGCGCGCGGTTACGCCGGTAAGGTCCGTCACTTTGAAGTTGAGGATCGAAATATTGGACGCATAGCCGGCTTTGTCGAGAATGCCGGAGGAAACGACAGGGGGGGTGGCACTAGCATCCGGAGTTACCGTATCGATCAGACGGATGTTCGAGAAGGTGATGTCGATCGTGCCCGTCCAGACGTTGCCGCTGCCGTCCCGGCCATATGACGAGATGATGTTCAGCTTATTGGATTCAGGCGTGGCCGGAACCGGGGGCGTGGCGGTAGGGTCGCCCGGATCAAAGGTGTCCTTTGACGAATCGGTCTTGAGCAGATTCGATCCGGCGTAGTTGGCGCCGTTGATGCTGTCCTTCAGCTGATTGACGTATGTGTCGATCTCGCTCTGGATTTTGGCACGGTCCTCGGGACCTGCCGTCTTGGCCAGCAGCACCTTCTGTTTGATCTTGTCGACCACGTCGAGCGCCTGGTTCATCGCTGTGTACGCGGTGTCGACCTTGCCGCTGCCGAGGCCCAGCGCATCCTGAACGACCGAGTTGACCTTGTTGTCAGAACGCATCGTGGTGGCGATCGACCAGTAGGCGGCGTTGTCGCTGGCTTCGGCGACGCGGAAGCCGGTCGAAATGCGCCCCTGGGTGGTCTGGAGAGCCTTGTTGGTCGTGTTGAGGCTCTGCAGAGCCGTCATCGCCGACGCATTGGTCATGATACTGGACATAGAACCCCCTCTGTCGCGCCGCACGGGCGCCGGCCCGAACCGTCGTAGCTATTGGTTAACCATGAATAGGCGTTCATGGTTAACAGCCGATTAAGCGCGCCGACGGGACGACAATTGCTTACGTGGGGGAATTTATGTTCGGGGAGCTTGCGCGAAGCTATCTATCTGGGGCT
>MEEF01000065.1 GCA_001724355.1 Mesorhizobium sp. SCN 65-20
GCGCGACGACAGACACCGCTCGGGGCGAAAAACGCTTGCCCAGCGAGCAAAATCAGGCGATCTTGAAGTCAAGCGGCAGGCCACTTGGGGAATGTCGGACCAAGTACATCCTATAGTAGAAATTTCAGGTCAGATTCGGTGCAAATTAATGAAACTTTAGCCAGAGCAAACTAAGCCTCGATACAAGCGATGGGCGCAGAGGGGACCTGCGTCGTTGCATGCACACAATCGAACGCCGCTCGCGCCCCCCGATCGGCCTGCACGCCCGCAATCCTGCCGGCGCGCTGGCGTTTGGCTGGCCAACCGGAACGGGACACAGATGCAAACCGCAGCGGCCCCGGCAGATCGGGGCAACGAAATCGCGAGCACCATCGTGGCGACGATGGGCCAGATGGGGGTCGTCGGCCTGCCGCGCAACTACGAAATCTTCTACGAGGCGCTGACGGGATCGAACCCGGCCCTCAGCCTCGAACTGATCGCGCTCGGCGATCGTCCGACCCAGGAACAGCTCGACCAGATCGGGCGCAAGTTCTTCGCCCAGAACCACGGCCAGGGGATCGTCGAGCAGGCGCGCGAAGTGCTGGCTCGCGAACTGGAAGGCGTCGCCAGTCTCCTGCGCTCAGAGCGCAGCCACATAGAACGCTACGGCAAGGTGCTCGACGAGACGTCGAGCGGCCTCAACAGCCGCACGGCGATGTCGCAGGAACTGCTCCAGAAGATCGTCGGCGTGATGTCGGTGGCGACTGCCTCGACCATCGACCACGGCAAGCAGGTGGCCAGCACGCTCGGCGACAAGTCGGCCGAACTCGAGACCGTCAAGTCGAAGCTCGAGGAGTACAAGAAGCTCGCCGACACGGACCCCCTCACCCATATCTGGAACCGCCGCGCCTTCGACAAGCGCATCGCCGGCATCTACAACGACAAACGCGGCGTGCTGTTCGGCGCCCTGATCCTGGCGGACATCGACCGCTTCAAGGAAATCAATGATCGCCACGGTCATCCCGTCGGCGACAAGATCCTTCGGGTCATCGCCGACATCTTCCAGAGCAGTGCCCATCGCGACATGTTCGTGGCCCGCACCGGCGGCGAGGAATTCGCACTGATCATCGACGGCACCAATGAGGATGCGACCTTCGAGATCGCGGACCGCATCCGCCTGCTGGTCGCGCAGACCCAACTCGTGGACCTCGAACCCGGGCTGAACTGCGGCCAGGTGACGGTTTCGATGGGCGTGTGCATGGCGGCCGAGGCCGACAACGCCGACGACCTCTACGCCAAGGCGGATCGCGCCCTGTACCGCTCCAAGCTGGTCGGCCGCAATCGCGTCACCCGCTACTCGACGATCGCGGAAAGACAGGGCAAGAACTGGCTGCTCTACAAGAAGGACTGAGGCGTCTTCGCCTCTTTCCTCATGAACTTTCCTGACCTATATTTTCCATGGAAATGGAGAATGCAATGTCAGGCAAGCCAAGCCCCGCGACGTCGGCCGATCCGGGAACGGTCGTGACCAAGGCGACGTTGCGCGCCGCGGACATGCTCGGGATCACCGCTAGATTGCTGTCGTCCATCATCGGCGTGTCCGAAGCGACCGTGTCGCGCATGCGCAAGCAGGAATTCGCGCTCGAAGCCGGAACCAAGCCGTTCGAACTGGCCGTGCTGTTCGTGCGCCTGTTCCGCTCGCTCGACGCCATCGTCGGCGGAGAAGAGCCGGTGGCCAAGGCCTGGCTGCGGAGCGAGAACACGGCTCTAGGCGCGGTACCATTGGACAAGATCGTCACCATTTCCGGGCTCGTGGATGTCATCGCCTATCTGGACGCCCGCCGCGCTCTCGTCTGAAGTCCGCGCTCTCGAAGGCCGCTGCTGGCGCCTCGTCGAGGCACAGCATCGTGTCTCGACGCTCAAGCTCGTCGACGACCTCGACGAGCAGGCCATGCTGGAAGAACTGATCGAGACGACCAAGCCGGTTATCCCGATGGAGTGCCGCAAGCTGCACTACCTTTTGGCGACACCCTTCCGCTATGGCTCGAACTATCCCACGGGCTCGCGCTTCCGCCGTGCCGGCAAGTCGCTCGGCGTCTACTACGCGGCCGAGAAGGTGCAGGCGGCCGTCGCCGAAATGGCTTTCTACCGGCTGCTGTTCTTCTCGGAATCGCCCGACACGCCCTGGCCGACCGACGCGGCCGAGTACACAGCCTTCGCCGCGTCCTTCAGAACCGACCGCGCCATCGACCTGACCTTGCCGCCCTTGGTGCAAGACGCCGGCAACTGGACGCATCCAACCGACTACGCCCACTGCCAGCAGTTGGCCGACGTTTCCCGCGCCGGAGGCATCGAGGCGATACGCTACCTATCGGTTCGCGATCCGGCTGGAGGCGCCAACCTGGCGCTCCTGACCTGCACCGTCTTTGCCAAGCCGGCCCCGACCGAGCGACAGACATGGCGCATCCGGTTGGGGCCGTCGGGCGTCCAGGCTATCTGCGAATTCCCGGAGCGGCGCATCGGCTTCGACCGAGAAAGCTTCGCCGGCGATCCCCGCCTCGAGGGCATGCGCTGGGCCCGCAAATGAAAAAGGCGCCGGTCGAAACCGGCGCCTCCCATAAGAAATCCGAGCTTCGGATCAGGCGTTGACGGCCTTCTTCTCCTGGGTCACGGAGCCCTTGCGCAGCAACTCGGACACCAGGAAAGCCAGCTCGATCGCCTGATCGGCGTTGAGGCGTGGGTCGCAATGCGTGTGGTAGCGGTCCTGCAGTTCCTCGGCCGTAATTGCGCGGGCGCCGCCGGTGCATTCGGTGACGTTCTTGCCGGTCATCTCGACATGGATGCCGCCCGGGTGGGTGCCCTCGGAGCGGTGGATGTCGAAGAAGCCCTGCACCTCGCTCAGGATGCGGTCGAACGGACGCGTTTTGTAGCCGGCAGCGGTAATCGTGTTGCCATGCATCGGGTCGCACGACCAGACGACCTTGCGGCCTTCCTTCTCGACGGCGCGGATCAGCTTCGGCAGATGCTCGCCGACCTTGTCGTGGCCGAAGCGCGCGATGAGCGTCAGGCGGCCGGCCTCGTTCTCCGGGTTGAGCAGATCGATCAGCTTGAGCAGGTTGTCAGGCGTCAGCGACGGGCCGCACTTGAGGCCTAGCGGGTTCTTCACGCCACGGCAGTACTCGACATGCGCGTGGTCGGGCTGGCGTGTACGGTCGCCGATCCAGATCATGTGGCCAGAGGTCGCGTACCAGTCGCCCGAGGTCGAGTCGACGCGGGTCAGCGCCTGCTCGTAACCAAGCAGAAGGGCCTCATGGCTGGTGTAGAAATCGGTCTCGCGCAGCGCGTAGTTGGTCTCCGAGGTGATGCCGACGGCCTTCATGAAGTCCATCGTCTCGGTGATGCGGTTGGCCAGCGCCTCGTAGCGCTCGCCCTGCGGGCTGTTGGAGACGAAACCGAGCATCCACTTGTGCACGTTCTCAAGGCTGGCATAGCCGCCTTGGGCGAAAGCGCGCAGAAGGTTCAGCGTCGCCGCCGACTGGCGGTAGGCCATCTCCTGGCGTGCCGGATCCGGCACTCGCGACTTCTCGTCGAAGCCGGGGCCATTGATGATGTCGCCGCGATAGCTCGGCAGCGTGACGTCGCCCTTGGTCTCGTTGTCGGCCGAACGCGGCTTGGCGAACTGGCCGGCGATGCGACCGACCTTCACCACCGGCTGGGCGCCGGCGAAGGTCAGCACGACCGACATCTGCAGGAAGACGCGGAAGAAGTCGCGGATGTTGTCGGCGCCGTGCTCGACGAAGCTCTCGGCGCAGTCGCCGCCCTGGAGCAGGAAGGCCTCGCCATTGGCAACGGCGGCAAGCTGCTTCTTCAGTTTTCTCGCTTCACCTGCAAAAACCAAGGGGGGAAAGGTCGCGAGACGAGCTTCCGTTTCCGCGAGAGCCGCAGCGTCCGGATAAGCCGGAACCTGCTGGATCGGCATGCTTCTCCAGGAATTCGGGGACCATTTCGTCATGTTCGCACCCAAAAGTTTTTGCCAGCGGGCACCTCACCCGCGTTATGACCCGCCAATACGGGAACGGGGCTCCTTACATCATGCCGCGCTTGTATTCTACCCCGGAATGGCCCCGAACCCGAAGCTTTCGCTGCGGCAGGCGAGCCGCGCGCAGCGACGTCAGCCGTCGACGCGCACACCGTCCTTCACCAGGTAGCTCGGCTTGTACATTGTGACCAGTTCCTCGGCCGCAGTCGGGTGCACGGCCATGGTGTGGTCGAAGGCGTCCTTGGTCAGGCGCGCCTTCAGCGAAATGCCGAGCAACTGTGCCATTTCGCCGGCGTCGGGCCCGAGCACGTGGGCACCGACGACGATGCGCGTATCGGCATCGACCACCAGCTTCATCAGCATCTTTTCCTGACGTCCGGACAGCGTGTGCCGCATCGGCCGGAAGCTGGCGCGATAGACTTCCAGGTTCTTGTAGCGCTTGGCGGCGTCGTCCTCCGACAGGCCGACAGTGCCGATCTCCGGCTGCGAGAACACCGCCGTCGGGATCGTGTCATGGTCGGGCTTTGTCGGGTTGTCCCTGAACGCCGTCTCGATGAAGCACATAGCCTCGTGGATCGCGACCGGGGTCAGTTGCACGCGATTGGTCACGTCGCCCACGGCCCAGATGTTGCCGGCACTGGTCCGCGAATAAGCGTCGACAACGATCGCCCCGGACTTGTCCAGCTCGACGCCAGCCGCTTCGAGCCCCAGCTTCTCGGTGTTCGGCGTACGGCCGATGGCGAGCAGCACCTCGTCAACCGTCAGTTGCTGGCCGGTGTTGAGCCTGACGTCGAGCCGGCCGTCGTCGCGTTTCGCAACCTCCTGCGAAACCGAGTGCAGCAGGATCTTGATGCCCTTCTGCTCCATCGTCTCGTGCAGCGTGCGCCTCAGATCCATGTCGAAGCGGCTGAGGATCTCCTTGCCGCGATAGACGAGCGTAGTATCGACACCGAGTCCATGGAAGATGTTGGCGAACTCGACGGCGATGTAGCCGCCTCCCTCGATCATGATGGCCTTCGGCAATTCGGGAAGATCGAAGACCTCGTTCGAATAGATGCAGTGCTCGTGGCCCGGAAGCGCCGGATGCGCTGCCGCCCGACCGCCGGTGGCGATCAGGATCTGGTCGGCCGTAACCATCCGGTTCTCGGCTTCGATGCGGATCGTATGGGCATCGACCAGGGTCGCGCGCGAATGGATCGTCTCGCCGCCGGCGCCCTTGACGTTGCGCTCGTAGATCGCCTCGAGCCTCGATACCTCGCGCTCCTTGTTGGCGACGAGCGTCTTCCAGTCGAACGTGCTTTCACCGACGGTCCAGCCGTAGCCAGCGGCATCCTCGAAATGCTCCGGGAACTGCGAGGCATAGACATAGAGCTTCTTGGGCACGCAGCCACGGATGACGCAGGTGCCGCCGAACCGGAACTCTTCGGCGAGCGCCACGCGCTTTCCGAGCGCTGCGGCCACGCGCGCGGCGCGCACGCCGCCGGAACCGCCACCGATGACGAAGAGGTCGTAGTCGTACTGGGCCATGATGTCCTTCCTGCGCGGGCGAGCGTATCTGGCACGCCGCGACGCTCGAATTCTCGAAGCCGCATCGGACCGGTGCGAGCGTTCGCTTGTTGGCCGACGGGCGGGTTTGGTGCGCCACAGGTAGTGGCAAGCGGCGCAAAATAAAAGCCCGGCCGGGGCCGGGCTGATACGAAGGTGACCGTTGGTCGCGGGAGATCAGTTCTTCGGCGCAACCGGCGCGGTGGCGCCCTCGGCGGTCGCTGCTGCACCCGCCACGATCTTCAGCTTTTCGCCGACCTGCTGGGCCAGGTCACGGGCGATGCCGTTCTGCCAGATGTCCGCGGCCTTGACCAATTCGCGCGTGGCGATCGGGCCGCTCTCGATGAGCTTCTTGCCTGCTTCGGACTCGTAGAAGGCGGCGATGTCGGTCAGTTCCTTCTCGGAGAAGGCGCGCGCATAGACGAGCGCCGATTCCTTCTCGAGGTCGGCACGACGCGCGGCGAGCTCCAGCGACTTCTCGTCGACGGTCTGGGTGATCAGTTCTTGGATGTCCGGGTTCTGCTGGATGAGCTGGCCCTTCAGTGCGGCGGCAGCCTGCGGCAGGATCATGTCGAAGGAATCGGTCGCGTGGATCGCGGCGATCGCGGCATGCGCCGCCTTGAGGTGGCTCTCGCTGATTTCCTGGGCCTGCGCCGAGAATGCGACGGCCGCAAAAGCCGAAGCCGCCACCATGACGGAGAAGCGGCGAAGCCGGTTTGTCGAAATCATGATGAATAGAACTCCTGTTTAGCGGATCGGGTGCACGGTTCTGACACCGTCGGCACCGGCGATGACGGCAACGGTAGCCAAACCCAGAAAGAGGCCATGCTCCACGACGCCGGGGATGGCGTGCAGGGCATCTGAAAGCGCTCTTGTATCCGGAATGCGGCCAAAAGATGCATCGATGATGAAATGTCCACCGTCCGTCACGAAGGTCTCGCCACCCGAATTGCGCAGCTTCAGCGGACCCGAAAGGCCGAGGTCGCGGGCAGCCTTTTCGATGGCGATTTCGGTCGCCTTGAGACCGAAGGGATTGACCTCGATGGGCAAGGGGAATCGGCCGAGCGTATCGACCAGCTTGGTCTCGTCGGCGATCACCACCATGCGGGAGGAAGCAGCCGCAACGATCTTCTCGCGCAGCAAGGCCCCGCCCCCGCCCTTGACCAGCGTGAGCGCGGGATCGATCTCGTCGGCGCCGTCGATGGTGAGGTCGAGTTCGGGCGTCTCGTCGAGCGTCGACAGCGGCACCGACAACTCGCGGCATAGCGCAGCCGTGCGCTCGGAGGTCGGCACGCCAATCACCTGCATCCCGCCCGCAACCTTATCCGCCAGCAGCCGAACGAACTCTTCGGCAGTGGAACCGGTACCGATGCCGAGTCGCATCCCGCTCTCGACATAGCCGAGGGCAGCGCGCGCAGCCTCGATCTTCAACGCCTTGGCATCCATCACAGTGTCGCAATTTTCCCGAATAACGGTCTGGGTCCTAGCATTTTTGCCGATTTGGTCAAAGCCTTTGTAGGCTGCGGCTTGCACCGCGACAGCGTGAAGGTTAGGCCTCTGCCTCAAGAACGAACCTCTGAAAGCGAAGCCATGCCCCGACCGATCATCGTCTTCGACCTCGACGGCACGCTCGTCGACACCGCCCCAGACCTGCTCGACAGCCTGAACCACACGTTGGTAACCGGGGGCCTTGCAGAGGTGGATGACAGCGCATTCCGGCGGTTCGTCGGCATGGGCGGCAAGATCATGATCGAACGCGCTTACGCCGCGCAGAAGAAGGCGCTCGCCGGCGAAGAGCACGAGCGGATGCACGACGTCTTCCTCGGTCACTACACCCAGAACATTCCCGGCCGCTCGCAACCCTACCCCGGGGTCGTCGCCGCAATGGACCGGCTTGCATCCGAGGGGTACCTGCTCGCGGTCTGCACCAACAAATACGAGAGCCTTGCCGTCGGCCTGATCGAGGCGCTCGGGCTGTCGAATCGTTTCGCCGCGATCAGCGGGCCCGAGACCTTCGGCATCCGCAAGCCCGACCCCAGGCACCTGACCGAGACGATCGCTTTGGCGGGCGGCGATGCATCTCGCGCGATCATGGTCGGCGATTCGCGGACCGATATCGACACCGCCAAGGCCGCGGGCATACCGGTCGTCGCCGTCGATTTCGGCTACACCGACCGCCATGTGAGCGAATTCGAGCCTTCGGTGGTCATTTCCCACTATGACGAACTGACGCTCGATCTGGCGCGCAAGCTGATCACAGCGACAAGTCGCTAAACGCGCCTTGACAGGCCTCCCGGGCCTCCCCTATATCGCCGTCACGTTCGGCCCTCGGGCCACGGACGGGCGATTAGCTCAGCGGGAGAGCACACCCTTCACACGGGTGGGGTCGTAGGTTCAATCCCTACATCGCCCACCATTGTCCTATAACCTATCTTACTGATTTGCCAGCGCAAACCGCGCCAGGCCCAATCCCAGCCCCAAAACCTAGCCGGCACCAGTCGGCGAACACAAGCAGAACTCGGCAGCAATATCCGTGGAGAATCCGTGGACTTTTGTTCGCGGCATGTTCCGATGTCGCATTGACCCTAAAAGCAGTGAGGAATAAATCCTTATCCTGTGCGGCGAAATCTCAACCCGTTGAAGGAGGCCGCCATGGTCAAGAATACAATCTGGGCATTCACGTTTCAGGTCTACGAAGGTTGAGCGGAACGGCAACACCATCGCGCATGTCGCGGCCGCCAACCACTTCGACGTCGCTGACGCGGCATTCCAGGCGGCCAAGGCGACTGCTATCCGACCTCTCTAAGACTGACACGGCAGCGAGGACTTCCAACTCGATCTGCTGACCATTGCGTCGGGCGGCGGCGTCTTCAACCCAGGGACATCAGGTGTTGAAGTCATGACAAACGCGTCAGTGCAAATACAGTCACGCCTGAATGCAAGTTATTCTGGTACGGCACTAAATATTCTCACAAGAGGCTTCACGATATTGAGAGGATAGATACATGACAGTAAATGTCGAACGTGACTAATTCGGTGCAATTTGGCGCGTATATTCCAATCTCCAGCCCGGCTGCACCGACGAGGAACTTATCTTCGATCATCCAGATGTGGTGGCATTCCTCAATCCGCCTGCGCCGAACCCTGACCGTGTGACTGCCCGCCAGTTCAAACTTCAGCTTCTCGCGGATGGCCACCTCGATGCTGTCGAGGCGTGGATGGATGGGCAGGCTGCTGCCGCGCTCCAACATCCTCGCGTGACGTGCCGCTGTTGCAAATTTGCAAGTGAGCACGACAGAAACTGATCCATGCCGCGGGATCACCTGGTTAGTCGGAACCTCCCGTAGATTTTTCTCAGGATTGCGGGCAAGACGGGTCTAATAAGTCTACGTCGGGGCTTCCAAAAAACATGAACGCCTACGTGCAATATCTCCGAGGTATTGCAGCCATTTTTGTGGTGCTGCACCATACGTCACTAAGGGTCGAACAAACGTATGGAGCCGCGCCGCTCGATGCGATCGGGAACGGTCACGCACTAGCATACCTCGGAGTCAATCTGTTCTATTGCCTGTCGGGCTATTTGATGGCCTCGCTTGCCACGACAACCCCTATACTAACGTTTGCTTGGCATCGTCTCGCTCGAATCTATCCAGCGTTTTTCATGGCCATCGGCATAACGTTTGCCCTTTGCCTGATCTTTGCCGGCGGCCTGCCGGAAATGAACTGGTGGAGCCTCACGCTTCTGCCTTTGCAACTTTATGGACCTTTGCAGGTCGAATGGACGTTGAACTACGAGCTGGCTTTCTATGCCCTGACTGCCGTCTTTTGTCTGCCGGCCGCGCGGCGGTTCCATCTGCATTTCCTGGTGGTCTGGCTGTGCTGCATTCTCATCGCCTATTATGGGTTCGACGGGTTCGGCACCTCACAGTTCCCGGCGTTTTACGAACTGCCGTTCTCGATGTGGTCTCTCAGCTTTGTATTGGGAGGGTTGACGTTCCACGCGCTCAAGAACCAGAGCTTTCGCAATACGTCGATGAAAGTTGGCCCGTACGCTCTAGTGCTTACGATGGCATTTGCGTTGTTCGGATCATCGCCCTCAGGCTATCAGGCCATCATGGTCGCTACGCTTCTGGCGATGGTGCTGGCCTTTGCCTTTACAACGACGGCGGCATGGCGATCCCGGACCCTTAACGTCCTCGGGAATGCGTCATATGGCATCTACCTTATTCACCAGGTGGTCTCCGCTTTTGCGATGAGCCTACTCGCGCACAAGATCAGTTCGCCGTTCACGATGTGGGTGATCATCTTGGCACTTTCCCTGGCTTCCGGACTCGTTCTGGGCGTGGCTGACGTCGAAACCTACAAGCGGCTGCGGCGATTGGGCGCGCGAATACCCTCGCGCCTGGCCCCCCAGGCTATGGGCATAAAGTAGCAAGCAGCGATTTTGCTCGGACGGGCCTGACTAGTGCCCGGCCAATTTCCGCCTTCTTCACGGCGGCTGCCGCGCCTTAGCGAACAGGAAAGGCCGACCGCCAAAGCGCCCTAAACCAAGGCTGCTTTCTGAAACAATTCCGAGTGAAATGGTCGTATCCCTTCGCCTCCACGGTCGAACTCCGCATCGGCCTGGGCCAGGTCGGCATGACGGAACGAAGGCACTGCGCCATCCGGGAAGAGATGGCGGTGGGTGTGAAGTAGGCAGAATGACTGCTACTGACGGTCGCGCCCCTCCCCGTTACCGTAACGTTACTTGGCGCAAATCCCTCCGGAGGCCATTCTGCCGGCTGCGTGGCGGGCAACCGTCACCTGCGCCTGCCCTCAGCACTGCGAACGCCAGGCATCTGCTGCCGGGACAGGTTTGGACGCCATTCGACACCCTGTCCCGACATGGAGTAAGTGATGCGCACCGTCCCCCCAACCGACAATCAAGACAATTCGCTCGACCTAAGCCGTCGGAACCTGCTGCTCGGTGGCACCGCCCTGGCGGCCGCCTCGCTGATGGCTTCGGGTGCCGGCGTGAGCAAGGCGCGCGCCCAGCAGCAACCCGCCGCCGCGGGCGGCAAGCCGCCGAACATCCTCGTCATCTTCGGCGACGACATCGGCATTCCGCAAATCAGCGCCTATACGATGGGGCTGATGGGCTACCGGACACCCAACATCGACCGCATCGCCGCCGAAGGCGCGATCTTCACCGACAGTTATGGCCAGAACAGTTGCACGGCTGGCCGCGCCTCGTTCATCCTCGGCCAGGAGCCGTTCCGCACGGGGCTGTTGACGATCGGCATGCCAGGCGATCCGCATGGCATCCAGGACTGGATGCCGACGATTGCCGATGTGGTGAGCAGCAAGGGCTATGCCACCGGCCAGTTCGGCAAGAACCACCTCGGCGACCGCGACGAGCACCTGCCGACAAAACACGGCTTCGACGAGTTCTTCGGCAACCTCTACCATCTCAACGCCGAGGAAGAGCCTGAAGGCTACTTCTACCCCAAGGATCCGGAGTTCCGGAAACAATTCGGTCCGCGCGGCGTGATCAAGTCAACCGCCGACGGCAAGATCGAAGACACCGGGCCGCTCAACACCAAGCGCATGCCGACGATCGACGAAGAATTCCTGGCGGCCGCGAAGGACTTCATCGACAGGCAGGCCAAGGCCGACAAGCCCTTCTTCTGCTGGTTCAACTCGACGCGCATGCACGTCTTTACCCACCTCAAGCCGGATTCGCTCGGCAAGACCGGCAAGGGCATCCATGCCGACGGCATGGTCGAGCATGACGGCCATGTCGGCCAATTGCTGCAGCAGCTCGACGATCTCGGCATCGCCGACAACACGATCGTGGTCTACACGACCGACAACGGCGCCGAGCTTGCCCTTTGGCCTGATGGTGCACAGACGATGTTCCATGGCGAAAAGGGCACGACCTGGGAAGGCGGGTTCCGCATTCCGATGATGGTGCGGTGGCCGGGCGTGGTGAAGCCGGGCACGCAGATCAACGAGCCGGTGACCTTGATGGACTGGATGCCGACATTCGCGGCGGTCGCGGGCATCGCCGACGTTAAGGAAGAGATGAAGACGGGCTTCCAGGCCAGCGGCAAGACCTTCAAGGTGCATCTCGACGGCTACGACCTGACCGAACTGCTCAAGGGCGAAGCCAAGACGCCGCCGCGCGACGTCGTCTACTACTTCGACCAGGGCGGCAACCTCAACGCCATACGCTGGAACGACTGGAAGCTGAGTTTCGCGCAGGCGAGCCACGGCAATATTGCCACGGCGACTCGCGAGGTGCCGAGTTGGGCGGTCATCGCAAACCTGCGCATGGATCCCTATGAGCGGGGCATGGAGGACGGCGGGGGCGCCATCGAGTTCCTCGCCCGCAACATGTGGCTGCTGGTTCCGGTCCAGGGCAAGATCAAGGAGTTCTTCCAGGATTTCGACCAGTTTCCGTTCCAGACCGGCAGCACGCTGAATGCCAGCGGCATCAACTATGGCTGGCTGCAACAACAGGCGGCCCTGAAGCGGCTGGGCGAACTTGAGCGCCTGATGCCTCAATAGCGGCACGGGTGGCCGGGTGGGCGAAAGCCCCACCCGGTTCCGCGCACCCGCAGGCACACGGAGTCGCCGCAGTGACTGAGCTTCTGCCGGATCAGTCGATGATGTGGTAGCCACCGTCGATGTAGAGCGTCTCGCCGGTTATGAGGCGGGCGGCATCATGCGCGAGGAAAGCGGTCGCCATGCCGACGTCGTCGATGCTGACGAGGCTCCGGACCGGAGCTTTCTCCTTGGCCTTGTCCAGCAGTTCATCGAACTCCGGGATGCCCGACGCGGCCCTGGTCGCCAGCGGTCCGGGCGAGATCGCATGGACGCGGATGCCCTTGGGACCGAGTTCCGCAGCCAGATAACGCACCGCGCTTTCGAGTGCGGCCTTGGCCACGCCCATGATGTTGTAGTTCTCCACGACCATCTGGCTTCCGTAGTAGGTCATGGTGAACAGCGTGCCGCCGTCCTTCATCAGTGGTTCCGCAAGATGGGCCATGCGGATGAACGACCAGCAGGAAACGTCCATTGTAGTCAGGAAGCCGTCGCGTGGCACGTCGACGACGCGGCCCTGAAGCGTGTCCTTCGGCGAAAACGCGATGGAATGGACCACGAAATCGAGCTTGCCCCAGTCCTGCTCGATGCGTTCGAACACTGCCTCCATCTGGCCCGGCACGCCGACGTCGAGCGGCAGGAAGATCGGCACCTCGAGTTCGCCCGCAAGCGGCTCGACGAACCGTTTGGCCTTGTCGTTCAGATAGGTGACGGCGAGTTCGGCACCGAGCGCGCGAAACGCCTTGGCGCAGCCCCAGGCGATCGAATGATCGTTGGCGATCCCGACGATTAGCCCCCTCTTGCCCTCGAGCAGCTTCGCCTTCACGACTGGGATCATCTGGCCGTCCCCTACAAAAGCGCCAGCGTGTGGCGCACGATCATCAGTTCTTCATCCGTTGGAACCACGAGCAGCCTCACCCGGCTGCGTTCGGTCGAGATCACCGACTTGCCCGCCGCATTGGCCGCCGGATCGAGTTCCGCACCGCACCATTCGAGCCGCTTGGCGATGGCCGCGCGGATCTCGGGTGAGTTCTCGCCTATGCCTGCGGTGAAAACAAAGGCATCGAGCCCGTCTAGCGCCGCTGCCATCGCGCCGGCATGTAGTCCAACGCGGTAGACGAAATGGTCCAGCGCAAAGGCGGCCCGGGGATCGTCGCTCTCAAGCAGGTCGCGCACATCGTTGCTGACGCCGGAGAGCCCCTTGAGCCCACTCTCCTTGTAGAGCAGGTCCTGCACCTCTTTGGCCGTCATGCCCTTCTGGTCGATCAGGTACAGGATCACCCCCGGATCGATCTGGCCGCAGCGTGTGCCCATGGGCAAGCCATCGAGCGCGGTGAAGCCGAGCGTACTCTCGATACTGCGGCCGTCGGAGAGCGCGCATAGCGACGCGCCGCTGCCCAGATGCGCGACGACAATCCGACCACCGGCGACATCTGGAGCCACCTCGCGGAGGCGCCCCGAAATGTATTCGTAGGAAAGCCCGTGGAAGCCGTACCTGCGTACGCCCTCGGCGTGGAACCGCTCCGGGATCGCGTAGTGATCGGCGACCGCGCTGTGGCCCCGGTGGAACGCCGTGTCGAAGCACGCAACCTGGGGCAATTCGGGACGCCGCTCGATCATGGTCCGGATCGGCTCCAGATTGTGCGGCTGGTGAAGGGGCGCAAGCGGAATGAAGCGTTCGAGATACTGCAACACCTGCTCGTCGAGCCGTACGGGCTGCGAATAGTCCGGCCCGCCATGGACGACCCGGTGACCGACGGCGACGAGATTGACCTGCTGCGTCTCGCGCATCCAGCCTGCCATGGCGTGCGTTGCCGCGGGCAGGTCCGGCACCTCGGAGGGCGCGCAATCACGGTCGACGAGCAGCGTCTTTGCCGGTCCGGTCGCGCGCAGATGCGGGTGGGTGCCGATACCGTCTATCTTGCCCTTGACCAGGGCCTGTGGGCCGTCGGGGCCGCCGATCCCGAAGAGCTGGAATTTCAGGCTGGAAGAGCCGGCATTGAGGACGAGGATTGCATCCATGGCTACGACGCGACCGGTTGGGCCGCGGCCTTTCGCCGAGATTCGGCGAGCAGCACCGCCACCGCACAGGAGGCGAGCCGCGTGCGGACGGAATCGGCACGCGATGTCAGGATGATCGGCACGCGGGCGCCAAGCACGATCCCGGCCGCATCCGCCTTGGCGAGGAAGGTCAGGTTCTTGGCAAGCATGTTGCCGGCCTCCAGGTCCGGCACCACGAGGATCTGGGCGCGCCCGGCAACCTCGGAGCGTATGCCCTTGATGGCTGCCGCCTCCGGATCGATCGCGTTGTCGAAGGCTAGCGGACCGTCAAGCAGGCCGCCGGTGATCTGGCCGCGCTCGGCCATCTTGCAAAGGGCCGCGGCCTCGATCGTCGAGGGGATCTTTGACGTGACCGTCTCGACCGCCGACAGGATCGCCACCCTCGGCTCGCCGAGGCCCACTTGGGTGAACAGGTCTATGGCGTTCTGGATGATGTCGCGCTTGGCGTCGAGATCCGGAAAGATGTTGATGGCCGCGTCGGTGATGAACAGCGTCTCCGGATGACCGGGCACATCCATAACGAAGACGTGGCTGATCCGTCGCGCGGTGCGCAGGCCGCTGGTCGAAGAGGTCACCGCACGCATCAGTTCGTCGGTGTGCAAACTGCCTTTCATCAGCAGTTCGCCCCTGGCCTCATGGATCAACTCGACCGCCTTGGCGGCCGAGGCGTCGCTGTGCGGCGTATCGACGATCTCGAGGTGACCGGTGTCGAGGCCGGCCTTCTCAGCGACGGCCCGGATCTTGTGGGTGGGTCCGACCAGGATCGGAACGATCAGCCCCTCTTCCGCTGCTTCGACAGCCCCCCGCAACGAGGTCTCATCGCAAGGGTGAGCCACGATGGTCCTGGTTGCGGGAACCTGCTTCGCCCGCGTGATCATTTGCTCGTATCTCGCATGGGCTCGCCGAGCCCCATCGCCATCGACATCATCCAAGAGCCTATCCTCCTGAGGGGCATGGGTTTGAGAATATTCGGGCTTACGATGCTTTCGCCATCCCTGTCGGCCGGGACGGCCGCTCCGACACAGCCTCCGGCACTTCCTCGACGGCGAACAGGCTGACGATGCGCTGCCACCGGTCGGCCATCTCGCCGGAGAATTCGCCACGCGCACTGAGCACGTCGCGCAGTGCCGCAAGCGCCTGCTGGCGCGTCTCGGTTTCCGCTGGCAACAGGCCGGGAATTGCCTCCAGCGTCGCCTCCTGATCCATCAGCAGCATCAGGAACTGGTCGCGAATGAGAGCCTTGAACTCGGCCAGGGTCATCTTGGTGGTCTCTCCGCCGCTGCCGCGCAGCTTGCGAATGGCGGCGAAACCCCGCTCGTCGGCTCCACCCCTGACGGCGCCCACATAGATCAAGGCCCGCGCCATGCATTCGCGCAGGCCGCCGGTGGCGATGCGGGAACGCAGATCAGCTAGACGCGCCTGCAGAACCTCGCGGTGGAGTTGGGTCTTCCCTGCCCTCCTCTTCGGGCGGTCGTCGGCCGGATCGATGCCGACCGCGGCCTGCAGCGCCGGCGATCCATAGACCGTCAGGAACGCCTTCTCGGAGAGCGCCTCGGCCATTTTCCGCCAGGCATCGAGGCCTTCCTCGATCTGCCTCGACGCGGACTTTTCCACGGCAAGGAACGGATTGTCTTCGGCGACCGGCCGTCGGTCGCCACCGACCATCTCGGCTGCCGACTTGACCCACGCCATCATCGGGTTTTCGTCCGAGAAGAACTCATACTGCAGCCGCAAGGGGTGGAGCTTATGCATCTGCTCGGCCGTGGACTTGGACGTCATGGCCCGCACGAAAGGTTGAGCGAAGGTCCGGTACAGAGCGAGGTTGATTTCGGACACTCGGGCAGCGGTGGCGAAGCGGCGTTCGTCGGCCGCGTCGTTCCCGCCCAATGCCCTGATGTCGTCCAGCGTCCGCGCCTCGCAGCGCATGACCCAGTCCCCGGTCACGCCGTCGGAGCCGGCCGTCTCCTCTGTCTTCGGTTCGAAGACGGCTTCGTAGAGCCCAGGGGGAAGCACGTCGATGAGATCGATGTTGCTCGAGAACTCGCCGTGTTCCTTGCGAGCGACGCCGGCGGAAACGAAGATGCCCAGGTGCCCAACGGACTCGTGGATGGTGTAGACGATGGTCTGGCCGTGGGAGCGGATTTCATCGACGTTGTCGTAGAGGTCGAGGATCCAGTCGAGCGCTTGCTGGGGCGGAGTGATGTTGTCGCCCTTGGAGCAGAAGACGACGATCGGCGCGCGGATGTTGCGCAGGTCGATAGTGGCTCCCTCGGGCGTGGTGATCCGGCCCGCGGCGAGGTTGTTGCCGATGAACAGCTCATCCACGATGAACTGGATTTCCTCGGCGTTCAGATCGACATGCCCTCCCCACCAGCGTTCGAAGCCGAGATATCGGGGCGCTTCCGTGTCGATCTTCGAATAGAGATTGTACGGCTTGGACCAGAGCGTGTTCGCCGGGTTCTGGTTCTCGAAGTTCTGGACGAGCCACGCACCGTCGAATGTTCCGGCCCCGAGGTCGCTCGTCAGCGCGGTCAGCCAGCTACCGCCGAGCAACCCGCCTGAATAGCGCATCGGATATTGTCCGTGCACGCCGGCCCAATAGGACAGCGGCGCGCCGGCGATGATGATCGATCCGATCAATTCCGGGCGAAGCGACGCAAGCATCATCACCGCCCAGCCGGCCTGGCAGTTGCCGATCACGCATGGCTTGGCATCCGCCTTGGGGTGTAGCTCGATCACCTTCTCCAGGAAGGTCGCCTCGGCCCGCGTTATGTCCAGTATCGTCTGGCCGGGCATGGGCTTCGGCAGGAAGCCGATGAAATAGCAGGGATGGCCGGCCTTGAACGCCACGCCGATCTCGCTGTCCGCCTTGAAGCCTCCGATCCCGGGGCCGTGACCAGCGCGCGGATCGACGACGACGAAAGGCCGCCGCGTCTCGTCGACTGCGGTTCCGGCGGGCGGGACGATCCGCACGAGCGCGTAGTTGACCGGAGGATCGAGCGTGCGCCCGTCGAGCACCACTTCCGCGTCGTAACTCAGTACGTTCGGTGCTTCCTTCGCTTGCTGCTCGCGGTTCTGGTCGGCGCGCTGGCCCATCACGTCCCAGAAAAGGACGCTCCGTTGCGCTGCGTCGACCATGTAGTCGAGGGCTGGTGAAAAGAGGTCGAACGCTGCCCTGTCATGCTGCCTGGATGCCATGATCACGCTCCTGTGCGATCCGCTTGCGCGCGCCGCCTCTCCGGAAACGGCGTCGGAACAGTCCTGCGAAAACGTAGGCTAGCCGAGTGTCAGGTCTGTGACTACCGTCCATTGGTCGCACCCGACTTCTTGCCGAATGAGCCGCGGTTTGCTCGGCCGGCTGGACACGCACCGCTTGTATCTCCGAAAAATTGGCCCCACAGTCGCCTATCCGCTCCGGCAGGCGCCATGCGGAGCTTCGCCTTCCAGGTTCCACCGCATGCTGGCGGAGGTGCGCATGGCTGACAGGGTCCAGGATACCGACGGCACCGGCCCCGACATGGAAGTAAGGGTGACCGACCTCGTCATCCGCTTGGCGTTTCTCGGCCTCTTCGCCTACTTGTCGCTCCAACTGGTTCGACCGTTCCTGCCGATCGTCGCCTGGGCGATCCTTCTCACCGTCGCGCTCTATCCGGTATATGCTTGGCTTGCCCGCATCCTTGGCGGCCGCAATCGCATTTCCGCCACCGTCGTAACGGGACTTGCGCTCCTGACGATCCTGGGGCCCGTCAGCGTGCTGCTCGCCAGTCTCGTGGAAAGCGTGCAGTTGCTCGCGGCAGGGCTTGCAGCAGGAACCCTGCGCGTACCGCCGCCGACGCCACAGGTGGCCGAATGGCCAATCATCGGCAAGACGGCGTATGAGGTCTGGACCGTTGCGTCAGGCAGCCTCGACGAGGCCCTGCAGCGCTATGGCCCAACGTTGCTGCCGGCAAGCGGGGAGATCCTCATCAGGATCGCAGGCCTCGGCGGCGACTTGCTGAAGTTCATCGCCTCGGTCGTCATCATGGGCTTCCTGTTCCTACCGGGCCCGCGGCTGGCTTCCGGGGCACGGCAGTTCGCTGCGCGGCTGGTCGCACCGCGGGGCGCGCAATTCGTCGACCTCGCCGGCGCCACGATCCGCAATGTATCGCGCGGCATCATCGGCGTGGCGCTGCTGCAGGCGCTGATTGCGGGAATAGTGCTCGTCGTTGCGGGCGTGCCGGGAGCCGGACTGATCGCTTTCGGCGTGCTCATTCTGTGCATCGTCCAGATCGGGGGCGCCCCTGTTCTGCTGCCGGTCATCATCTGGGCATGGTCGGTCAAGACGGGGGGAGCGGCCCTCGCCCTCACGGCGGTGCTGATACCGGTGATGCTGCTGGACAACGTGCTGAAGCCGATCCTCATGGGGCGTGGCCTGTCCACGCCGACGCTGGTGGTCCTGACGGGCGTGATCGGAGGCACGCTGAGCTATGGACTGATCGGTCTCTTCCTTGGCCCGATCGTCCTCGCCGTCTTCTACGAGCTTATCGTCGCCTGGGTCAGGCTCGAGACGGCCGGGCAACCAAAGATCGAGGTCGAGGAACCGAAAGCCCAGGCCGGTACAGGGGATGCGGCCCCGGGATAAATCCAAAGAGCAGGTAAACTCACGCAGGCAGCCATGGCAGATTTCGCACCTCAGATGGAGAGTGCGCCATGCCCGACACGTGCGAGCGTTTCATCGAGCATCTCGAAGCGATGGCCGACAGGATCGGCGACGCCCACAGCGAGGACCTGCAGGCGCTTCTCCGGCGCGCTGCCATTCGCCTGCGCAACCCTCCCGGGCTGATCCTTGACCGCGACGTCGACGAGATCGTGAGTTCGCTCGCCAGGGAAATCGGCATGAGCAGGCAGGAGGTCGCGAACCGCATCATCCGCGAATGGTTCGAAACCACTGTCGAGATGCCCCTGCAAGCTTGTGGCGACCGCAGGAACTAGGCACGACCGCTCATGCGGCCGCCGACTAGCTTCGACGTCACATTCACCGCCCCCGGCAAGCATCTGATTCCATGGCGCTTGGTCGGGCCAGACTCGCGTGCACTTTGGGGGATCAGATGCTCGGCGCGCGCGCTGCATCCGTCTTGGCCATCGCCTCCTTCATCCGCGCATCGCGGTCATAGACGTCGGCGAAGTAGTCCACCTTGCCGTTCAGTTCCGGCCAGGCAGTGAAATACGCCACGTATACAGGGATCTTGCGGGTGACCTTCTCCGAGGAATGCCCCTCCTTGAGCTTCTCCGCCACGTGATCGACCGTCGTGCCGAGCACAGCCGCCGCCATGCCGCGGGGATCCGACAAGCGGATGCAGCCATGGCTGAAGGCCCGGTTGTCACGGTTGAACAGGTCCTTCTGCGGCGTGTCGTGCATGTAGATGGCGTGCTTGTTGGGGAACAGGATCTTGAGTTCGCCGAGCGCATTGGCCTCACTCGGCGCCTGGCGCACGCTGTAGGGCACCTTGGCGCCATATTGGCCCCAATTGATCGCCGACGACGGGATGCGTCTGCCGCTTGAATCGGTGACCTCATAGCCGGCGCGGTCGAGATAGCCCGGATCGCTACGCAGGCGCGGCAGCATCTCGTTGACGATGATCGACTGGGGCACGCCCCAATAGGGGTTGTAGTCGACCTGCTCGATCTCGTCCTGGAAGAAGCTCGTCTGGTTGGTGGTCTTGCCGATCACTGTCTTCATCTTGAGC
>MEEF01000066.1 GCA_001724355.1 Mesorhizobium sp. SCN 65-20
ATGCGGCAGTGCGAAAAATTGGGCTGTTCACGCGACTCCCGCTCAATACACTGAATTTACTGCACGATTCGGAACGGAATCGTGCACCGGATGGCGCGGTCCGGCTGGGAGGTATTGAGTCCGGCAGCGTCGCTCGTCCGAGTTCAAGAATAAGATTGTTCGTCGTGTGTGTCCCCCGCGCTGAGCGCGATGGCGCGCGCGCAACGACAGGAAGAATTGATGGAACTTCTCGAGCTCGAATTCTCCCGCGAAATCCACCCCGTGGATGTCATCGAGCAGGTTGCTCACAACAACGATTGGTCGTTCGACCGCGCGGGCGACGACGAAATCTCCATTTCCGTCACCGGCAACTGGACCGACTACCAGGTTTCGTTCTCCTGGATGGAGGATTTCGAGGCACTGCACCTGGCCTGTGCTTTCGACATCAAGGTTCCAGAGAGCCGTACGCTGGAGATCCTGCGGCTGCTCTCGCTCATCAACGAGCAGATGCTGTTCGGCCATTTCGACCTTTGGGAAAGCGAAGGCGCGATCATGTTCCGCCAGTCGCTGTTGCTTGCGGGCGGCGTCGAGCCGACCAGCCAGCAGGTCGAGGTGCTCCTGTCGTCGGCGCTGGAAGCGTGCGAATGCTACTTCCAGGCGTTCCAGTTCGTCGTCTGGTCGGGCACTTCGGCCAAGGACGCACTCGCCAGCGTGCTGTTCGAAACGCTCGGCAACGCCTGAGGTTTTGCCCAAATGACTGCGCATGGCGGGCGTAAGCCCGAGATCACCTTTGCCGACTTCGACAAGGTCGACATCCGCACCGGCACGATCGTCGAGGTCGAGCCATATCCGGAGGCGCGTAAGCCGGCCTTCAAGCTCAAGATCGACTTTGGCCCGGAGATCGGCGTCAAAAAGTCGTCGGCGCAGATCACCAAATACTATACGCCCGAGACGCTCGTCGGTCGGCAGGTGTTTGCCGTCGTCAACTTCCCGCCGCGCCAGATCGGGCCGTTCATGTCGGAAGTGCTGACGCTCGGCTTTCCCGATGTGGACGGGGATGTCGTTCTCGGTGCCATCGAGCGCAAGGTGCCGGACGGCGGCCGGCTGTTCTGACAACAGCATGCACCGCCTCGGTCGGCCTGCCGGAGTTCAGGTCGCACAGGCCGCCCGCACGTTGTCCAGGAACATCTCGGCGCAGGCCGCCCACGTGTAGCGCATGGCGCGCTCGCGGGCTTCGGTACGCTCGACCTTGAGCGCGGCAAGCGCCGCTTCCTGCAAATTCTCCGACACCACTCCGCCGATGCCGTCGCCCACGATGTCGATCGGTCCCGTCACTGGATAGGCCGCAACCGGAGTGCCGCTCGCCAGGGATTCGATGATGACATTGCCGAAAGTGTCGGTGCGGCTCGGGAAGACGAAGACGTCGGCCGAGGCGTAGATCTGCGCAAGCTCGTCGCTCGGACGCCGGCCGAGGAAATGCGCCTCAGGATACCTGGCGCGCAGCCGCTCGATCTCCGGTCCGTCGCCGACGAGCACCTTGCTGCCGGGCAGGTCGAGGTCGAGGAAGGCGGGCAGGTTCTTTTCCACCGCAATGCGCCCGACGCACAGGAAGATCGGCCGCGGCAGGTCCAACTCGACCTTCTTGCTGGGGTGGAAATGGTTGATGTCGACGCCGCGCGTCCATGGCCGCAGCTTCTCGAAACCGCGCGAGGCGAGGTCCTCGGCCAGCGATTGGGTGGCGACCATGCAGCCCCGGCCGGAGTTGTGGAAGTTGCGCAAGAGCCCGTAGGTCCAGCTTTGCGGTAGCGGCAGTCGGGCGCTGACATACTCCGGGAAGCGGGTGTGGTAGCTGGTGGTGAAGGGCCGGTCGTTGGCGAGGCAGTAGCGCCGCGCCATCATGCCCAGTGGTCCTTCGGTGACCAGATGGATGTGGTCGGGCCGGCGCTCCTCGATGATACGGGCGACCTTGCCGGGCGTGGTCAGCGCCAGCCTGATGTCGGGGTAGGTCGGCATCGGCAGGGTGCGGAAGATGTTCGGCGTGAGGAAGTCGGCCTCTGCGCCATAGGCCTTCAGCGTCTCGGCGAGCCGTTCCAGCGTATGCACCACGCCGTTGATCTGCGGGCGCCAGGCGTCGGTGACCATCAGGATGCGCACGGCTGGCCTTCCCCTCGGGCCGCGTCCTGCGCGGCTTCCGGCCTTGCGGGAATCAGCGGCGATCGCGTTGGTTGCGACCGGCCTTTGAGCAGGCTTGGATGACGCGCGGATGACGACGCGGCTCTCCCGCCGCGCTTGACTCAGGCCGGCACGCGGATGATCGCCCTCAGGCCGCCGAGCGGGCTGTCGCTGAGCTTGACGTCGCCGCCGTGACTGCGGGCGATGTCGCGCGCCACCGAGAGGCCGAGGCCAGTGCCGGTGGAGTCGAGATTGCGCGCCTCATCGAGGCGGTAGAAGGGCTTGAACACCTCTTCCCGCTTCTCCTCCGGGATGCCGGGGCCGTTGTCGTCGACCATGACCACCAGCATGCCACGGTCGTGCACGGCCTTGATCTCGACCTCCTTGGCATAGCGGAAGGCGTTGCCGACGACGTTCTGCAGCAGGCGGTTGAAGGCGTTGGGGCGGACGTGCACGACCGGTTCGCCGACGAGCGTCACCTTGAGCTTGCGCTTCCTGAGCTTGGCTTCCTCGCCCAGCCTGTCCAGGCAGGCGGCAAGGTCGAAGCTTCCCGGGTCTTCGGCAGCCTCGCCGCGGGCGAAAGCAAGATAGGCCTCCAGCATCGACTGCATGTCGTCGACGTCCTGGCTCAGCGCTTCCCGGTCGATCTTGTTGCCAGATAGCGCCAGTTGCAGCTTGAAGCGGGTCAGGATGGTGCGCAGGTCGTGGCTGACGCCGGTGAGCATGGCCGTGCGCTGGTCGATCTGGCGCTCGATGCGCTCACGCATCTGGATGAAGGCGAAACCGGCTCGGCGCACCTCCTCGGCACCCCTTGGCCGGAAGTTGGGCGGCATCGGGCGACCCTTGCCGAAGCTCTCGGCAGCTTCCGCAAGCTGCAGGATCGGCCGGATCTGGTTGCGCAGGAACGGAATGGCAATGGTGAGCAGCACCAGCGACGTGCCCACCATCCAGAGGATGAAGATATAGGTGTTCGATGCGTAGGCCTGGCTGCGGCGTACGAAGACGCGCAGCACCTTGTCGTCGAGCTGGACGCGGACCTCGACGATGTTGGAGTTGCCGACGGTGTCCAGCCAGAACGGCCGGTTGATCTGTTTCCTGATTTCCGACGACAGCGCCTGGTCGAGGATCGAAAAGAACGGCTTCGGTCCTGGCGCGGGCAGGGGATCGGGCGGGAGCAGGTCGATCTTCAGCGACATGCGGTCCTGCGCGATGCGGATGATCTGGGCGGTGCCCTCGGGCGTCGGGAAGGTGCCGAGCAGGTCGATGATGCCGGAAATGTCGCGGACCACGGCCTGCGAGAGCCTGATGGTCACCGTCTGCCAGTGGCGTTCCATGAACACGAAGGCGACCACCGACTGCAGCAGGATCATCGGCGTGATGACGATGAGCAGTGAGCGGGCGTAGAGCCGCTTCGGCATGTAGAGCGAGACGAGCCGCCAGAAGCGGTTCCAGCTGCGCGGCACCGCCGTCAGCGCGCGCCATGCACGCCCGCCGAAGCCGCGTCCGCCGCGTCGTCCCATTTCGGTGGTTGCCATCCGCCCTTCCGTTCGCCGCCCTCCGGAACCGTCCGGAGGCGTTCGGCAATACTATTCCACGCTCAGGCGGTACCCAATACCGCGCACCGTCTGCAGCCACACGGGGTTGGCCGGGTCGCGTTCGATCTTGCGTCTCAACCTGTTGATCTGGACATCGATCGTGCGTTCGCCCACCTCGGAATCCCCGGTCACGAGCTCATGCCTGGGGATCGTCTCGCCCGCGCGGGCGGCGAAGATGGCGAGGATCTCCTGTTCGCGGTCGGTGAGCTTCAGTGCTTCGCCACCGCGCTTGAGTTCGCGCCGGGCGATCTGGAAGGTGTAGGGACCGAAGACCAGTTGCTCGACCTTGGGCACGGTCGCGGGGCCGCCGCGCCGCAGGATGTTGTTGATCCGCAGGATGAGTTCGCGCGGGTCGAAGGGCTTGGGCAGGTAGTCGTCCGCACCGGCCTCGAGGCCGGCAATGCGGCTGTCGGTTTCGGACAACGCGGTCAGCATCAGGATCGGCACGTCCTTCTCGTCGCGCAGCGACTTGGTAAGGTCAACGCCGTTCTCGCCGGGCATCATCACGTCGAGGATGAGCAGGTCGAAGTCGAGCCCGGCCAGCTTGCGCCGGGCCTCGTCGGCGTTGCCGGCTACGGTGACCCGAAAGCCGTTTTCCGTCAGATACTGCTTGAGAAGGTTGCGGATACGCGTGTCGTCGTCGACCACTAGCAGGTGAGGGGCATCGTCGCCCAGCGCCGCCGTGTTTCCGGTCCTGTCGCTATTCTCCATCGTCTTTCCCTGGCGTGTTTCCGGGCAGATGATCAATCTGCGCCCTCAGTTCGGGATTGACCATCGCCTTGAGGAATCGTTCGATCCAGGCGCGTTCGGCCTCGCCCGCGCCCTCCAATGCAGCATGGATGCGGCGCGACTGTGGCCGGGCCAGTTCCAGCGTCAGCGTGCGGCCCTTGGCCGTCGGGTAGAGCTCCCGCTGGCGGCGGTCGCGCGGCCCCTGGACCTGGATGATGTAGCCGGCGTCGATCAACTGCTTGAGCACCCTTGCAAGGCTCTGCTTGGTTATCTTGAGCACGTCCAGCAGTTCGGCAACCGTCAGCCCCGGCATGCGGTTGACGAAATGCAGCACGCGATGGTGCGCGCGGCCAAAACCGTAGTCCGCAAGTATCTGGTCGGGATCGGACGTGAAGTCTCGATAGGCGAAGTAAAGCAGCTCGATGATGGTGAAGTCGACGCCGTCGTCGGCCGTCACTGCGGTGCGGATCGGTTGGGCGGCTGCGCCGCTGCGTGGTGCCATTGGGTTCCTGCTCGTCAATTTATGTCAGCACTGTTGACATAAATTAGGTGCGATGGTAATTTTTGCCAAGCTTTGAGGCTGATTGCGAACGAAAAGGCAAGGTACGGTGGTTTTTTCCGAAACATCGTGAGTTTGCTTTGGTATTCTCTATCACCGACGCTTTACCCAGAGGGTCCCGCTCAGGGACAGGCAAGAACGATACGTAACGATTGGCAGGCTCAGGCCTGCGGGAAGGTTTACCATGGCATCCGTTCCTTTCGACCAGCTCGATGGTTTCATCTGGATGAACGGCGAGTTCATCAAGTGGGCAGACGCCAAGATTCACGTACTAACCCATGGTCTGCACTATGCAAGTGCAGTGTTCGAGGGCGAGCGCGCCTATGGCGGCGAGATCTTCAAGCTCACCGAGCATACCGAACGTCTGCATGAGTCGGCGCGTCTCCTTGGCTTCACGGTTCCCTATTCGGTCGCCGAGATCGACGATGCTTGCCGCGAGCTGCTGAAGAAGCAGGGCTTCAAGGACGCCTATGTGCGCCCGATCGCCTGGCGCGGCAGCGAGGAGATGGGCGTCGCCGCCCACAAGAACCGCATCAATGTCGCCGTGGCGATCTGGCAGTGGCCGAGCTACTTCGATCCGGCGCAGAAGCTGAAAGGCATCCGCCTCGACATCGCCGAATGGCGCCGTCCCGACCCCCGCACCGCGCCGTCGCGTTCCAAGGCCGCCGGCCTCTACATGATCTGCACGCTGTCCAAGCATGCCGCCGAGGCCAAGGGCTATGCCGACGCGATGATGCTCGATTGGCGCGGCCAGGTCGCCGAAGCCACCGGCGCCAACATCTTCTTCGTCAAGGACGGCAAGGTCCATACGCCGACGCCCGACTGCTTCCTCGACGGCATCACGCGTCGTACGGTGATCGGCCTTGCCAAGGATCGCGGCATTGAAGTCGTCGAACGCGCGATCATGCCGGAGGAACTGGAAGGCTTCCAACAGTGCTTCCTGACCGGCACGGCTGCCGAGGTCACTCCCGTCTCTGAGGTCGGCCCGTACCGATTCGAGGTGGGCGAGATCGCCAAGACCCTGATGAACGACTATTCCGCCGCGGTTCAGCCCAAGCACGCGATCGCAGCAGAATAAGCAGAAATATCAGAGCGTTGTCATGATCGAAGGGCGGCATCCTTGCCGCCCTTCTTCCGTTGCGGAACCTTAATTTGACTTTCAGGGATTTCGGCGTCTCATGTTGACGTCGGCTGGCGGAGGCCGGCCCGCAATTTGGAGGGAAAGTCATGGAAACGCTTCTTCCTATCATCGTTCAGATTGTGACCGGCGTAATTGGTGGACAGGCGGTTGGTGCGGCCATAAAGACGGCCGCGATGGGGCAAGTTAGCAAGCTGCTGGCCGGCGGCATCGGCGGCATTGCGGGCGGCCAGATCCTCGGCGGTCTTCTGGGTGGCGCGGCGGATCCGGCAACGACCGGGGCTCTCAGCGGCATCCTCGGGGACGTCGTCGGCGGTGCCGGCGGTGGGGCCATCCTCACGGCGATCGTCGGTGCCGTGATGGGGGCAATGAACAAGGCCTGATATCCTCGCGAACATCTCCCGATTGGGCGGCGGCGGCCGCCCTTTCTGTTTTCACGGCCGCTATCGGGCGATTGTCCATGGACGCCGGACCTGACTGCTCCTATGTCGTCGGAACGATCAGAAAGGACAGCCATGGGACAGCTCAACGCGGGGATCGTGCCGGTCACGCCCTTCCAGCAGAATTGCACGATCCTCTTCGACAACGATGACAAGACCGGCGTCGTGGTTGATCCGGGTGGCGATGTCGATACGATACTCTCGGTCCTCAAGGACAACGGCATCAAGATCACCGCGATCTGGCTGACCCACGGCCATATCGACCATGCCGGCGGCGCCATGGAGTTGAAGGAAGCGCTGGGGGTCGACATCATCGGGCCGCACGAGGCCGACAAGCCCCTGCTCGACAACCTCGTCACCCAGGCACAGAAGTTCGGCATGAGCGGCTCGGTGCGCAACTGCGTCCCCGACCGGTTCCTCAACGAAGGCGAAACCGTCTCGTTCGGCGGGCACGTGTTCGAGGTTCTGCATTGCCCGGGCCACGCGCCGGGCCACGTCGTCTATTACAATCGCGACGCCAAGTTCGCCCATGTCGGCGACGTGCTGTTCCAGGGCTCGATCGGGCGCACTGACCTCTTCGGCGGCGATCACGAGACCCTGATCCGTTCGATCAAGGACAAGCTCCTGCCCCTGGGCGACGACATCGGCTTCATCTGCGGCCATGGTCCGGGAAGCCGCTTCGGAGACGAGCGGCGGGGCAATCCGTTCCTGGTCTAACGCCGCCTGGCGGACTTCCCGAAACGAAAGCGGCGCCGACCATTGGCCGGCGCCGAACTCATTTCTGCCTCTTACCTATTTACCAGCCGGCGGGGCGGCCAGTCCCGTGGGCTCAGTTGGCAGCGCAGAACCGCTGCACGCCGTCATAGCCCGTAAAGGTGCCCGTGCGCGCATTGAAGCTGCGGTAGCGGCTCGAGCAATAGTCGTACCACTCGGGAGTCCACGGCTCGACCGAATAGCCATCAGAGTAGACTACGCGCTGGCGGGGAGCCGGGCGATAGTATTCGCGATAGGGGCGGGCGCGCACCGGCGGCTCGTAATAGTCGTTGTAGACCGGCTGGGAGCGGGTGCCGCCCGCGATCAGCGCGCCGGCCACCAGGCCCAAGGCGCCGGCTGCGAGGATCTCGCCGGTATTGTCATTGCCGCGATGCTTGTAGTGGCGGCCCCAGCCATCGCCGGCTTGGGCGGCCGGCAGGGCGGAAAGCGTGGTGGCGGCTACGGCTGCCGAAAGGATGATGGTCTTGAGGATGCGGTTCATGTTCGGTCTCCTTCGCTGCCTGCCAGTATCGATGGGCGGACATTGGCGATGAAACCGGTCTAGACGACCTAGCCTGAACGCAACCTGAACGGCTTGTTAACCACCCGGGGGAAAAGGCGAGCGGCACGCTCGCCCGGCATACCGGCGTCAACACGGAGACCGTTTGGCCGGAGCGCGGAAGCTCCGGCTCCAGGTTCAGCCGACAGTCAGATTGACTGCCTTGGGACCCTTGCCGCGCTTGTCCGGCTCGGTGTCGAAGCTGACTTTCTGCCCATCCTCAAGACCGGGAAGGCCCGATGCCTGTACGGCGGAAATATGGACGAAGACATCCTTGGCTCCGTCGTCCGGCGTGATGAAACCGAAGCCTTTGGCATGATTGAAGAACTTGACGGTGCCGGTCTGCGGCATGGGAAACTCCTCTGATCCCACAATTCCAGTCTTCGGGCCGGCAAATGCCCGAAGGAGAAATTTGTCGTTCATTTTTCGGTGATCGGCAAGCGAAAGTTTTGCCCGGGAGCACCGCTGAAAGTAGCGGCAGCGCTGGGTTTTGGGGCCTTGGGAGACGTTTTTTCCGGGCCTGGCATTGGTTGGGCGGCGGGCCTTCTACCGTCGTCGTCGGCGAGGTCGGCGGGACATCCTGAGGAGGCGCTGCGACGGGTCGTCTTTCGATCACGGCGGCGTGATAGTTGTCACAAGGATGGGGAAAATCGATGCGGAGAGGACTTCGCCGGTGACTTCGGCAACGTACCATCTGCAGGAAGGTTTTTGTAGTAAGACTACACCTTTTGGTTGTATGAAGTAGTTCTGTAATACTAAAGTATGCTTGGGTCGTTGCTATGAAAAAGGGGCGCTCCGGTTTCCCGAGGCGCCCCAATTTTACTACGCAATCCGGCGAAGCTTACGCTGCGCGCAGGTTGACAGCCTTGGGGCCCTTGCCCATGCGGTCAGGCTCCACGTCGAAGGTGACCTTCTGGCCGTCGACGAGGGTGCGCAGGCCCGAAGCCTCGATGGCGGAGATGTGGACGAAAACGTCCTTGGCGCCGCCATCCGGCGTGATGAAGCCGAAGCCTTTGGTTGCGTTGAAGAATTTTACGGTACCGGTCTGGGCCATTGGGAGAACTCCTTCACCCGTTCAGTGGTCTGGACTTGCCGACCGCCTGGCGTCGGCGACAAGTCGGTGGTTTGCTTGGCGGTCCTGCATTCGCGCAAGGTAAAACCCCCCGCCGAGTAACGGGGTTGTCAGAGATTCACAGTATCGGGGAAAGGGTCGTTCCAAACGTTCCAGTCTCCGGGACAGCAAATGCCCGAACAAAGCCTGTATTGCATGGAAACGTGTAGGTTGCAAGATGTCGCAGTCACGGAAGTGACAATGCCCCATAATGGGACGATTACAGCCATTCCTCCAAGCCGGCTACGGCCAGGGGCGGGCAATGATGGGGGCAGGCGTCTGGCCTGAGATTACTTTCGCTGGAAGAATGGGGCTGCGAATCGGCTGGCACGTGTCAAGCCCCCGAGCCCGGGAGGAAGAGCTTGGCGGGACTTTCGGCGAGGGGTTTTGCGCGAAACGTGGGGGTGCTGTCGGTGCTGGCCGTTGCGGCGGTCGCCTGCACGGTCGTGGTCGACGAGGGCTCCATGCCAAGGCCGCCGCGCCCCGACGAACCGCAGTTCTGCACGCGGGAGTACAATCCGGTCTGCGCGGTGCGCGGCCGCGACCGCCAGACCTTCGCCAATCCGTGCATGGCCGAAGCCGCCGGGTTCCGCATCGTCGGCGGCGGCAGCTGTAGCGCCGGCGGCGGCTGGGAGGACGAGGGGCCGAGGTTCTGTACCAGGGAGTACAGGCCGGTTTGCGGCCGGCGCGGCGGCCAGTTGCGTACCTTCTCCAACGCCTGCGAGGCGGATTCGGCCGGTTTCCGGGTCATCGACCAGGGCCAGTGCTAGGCTGACGAAGTGCCGATCTCTGGGGGAATGCCCGATCAGTTCGGCAGGAATTCGGTCGCCTGCCGTACCTCGCGTACCATGCAGTCGTCGCCGACATGCCGGTGCCTCAGCATCATTCCGGCGATGCGGTGGACGCGGACGTCGCGATGGCAATCCACCGGCTGGCCGCGTTGCGTCGGCACCGCCTGGACCAGAACCGGACTGCAACTGCCTTGCCGGTGATAGTGCGCCGCGCTGTCCCCGATTTCAGGGACATAGTGGACGCGGACGTCGCTGTGGCATCCACCCACCAGCACGATCGGGCCATGTGCAGAGGGAGACAACGCTGCCGGAGGCATTGCGCCCGCCGGGGCGCTCAGGGCCGCCAACAGTGTCGCCAGACCCAATCGAACCGATGTCATGCGTCCGTCTCCACGCGGCGGGGCAGGGAGCCCGGAGATAGGCATCGGCGTCGACAAGCCGCAAGAAGGGGTTCGCGCGTCCGGGCGATTCATATAAGTCAGGGTTAGCGCTTGGTTGCCGGGCACCAGCCCTCCTGCCAGGCCTTGCTGCGAATGTGCGTGCGCGTTGGCATGGTCGGGACAAGGTATGCCAGCCACATCGCCGGAGGGCGGGCCGGCGCAACGGAGCATGACATGGGCGAGACCATTCACGAGATTTGGCTCAAGGATGCGCTGGTCTTCCTGTTTGCCGCCGGCGTGCTCGTGCCGCTGCTGCGGCTCGTGCGCATCCCCCCGATCCTGGGCTTCCTGCTCGCCGGGCTCGTGCTCGGGCCGTTCGGCATGGGCGCGCTCGCCGAGAAATGGCCCCTGCTCGGCCACCTGACCTTCTCCGACCCCGAGGCGGCCGAGCCGCTGGCGGAACTCGGCGTCTTGTTCCTGCTGTTCCTGCTCGGCACGGAGTTGTCCTTCGAGAAGCTCTGGATGCTCAGGCGCATGGTGTTCGGCGCCGGCAGCCTGCAGGCACTGGCGAGTGTCGTGGTGATCGCCGGCGCGCTGGCGATGGCGGGACTGCCCGGCCCCGCCGCAATCGCGGTCGGCCTGGCGCTCGCGCTGTCGTCTACGGCGATCGTGATGCAGGGCCTGACTGAGCAGAAACGGGTCACCGGCGCTGTGGGGCGAACGGCCTTGGCGGTGCTGCTCTTCCAGGACATGCTGGTCGCGCCGATCCTGATCCTGATCGGGTTCATCGGTCCCGGCCACGATACCGGGCTGGTGGCGGCACTGCTCGAGGCGACCATCCAGGGCGGCCTCGCGGTGGCGGTAATCCTTTTGTTCGGACGGTTCGTGCTCAAGGACGCCTTCCGGCTTGCCGCACGCGCCGGCGGGCGCGACTTCCTCATGGGCCTGACGCTGCTGACCATCGTCGGCGGGGCGGTCTTTACCGCCGTGGCAGGTCTGTCGCTGGCACTGGGGGCGTTCCTCGCTGGCCTGTTGATCGGCGAGACCGAGTTCAAGCATCAGGCCGAGGTGGATCTCGAGCCGTTCAAGGGGCTGCTTCTCGGCCTGTTCTTCATGACGGTGGGCATCGGCCTCGACCTTGCGACCATCTGGGCCTCGCTACCGTTGGTGCTCGGCGGTCTCCTGGCGCTGCTGCTTGCCAAGGCGCTGGTGGCGGCGGCCGCCTGCCGGGTCTTCGGCGCGCAGCCGGCTCATGCCTGGGAGGTGGCGTTCCTGCTCGCGCCAGCCGGTGAGTTCGCGTTCGTGGTCCTCACCAAGGCGTCGGCCGGCGGCCTGCTTGACGCAACGACCGCGACGACCGTCACCGGCATCGCCGGGCTGTCGATGCTGGCAAGCCCGCTGATGGCCCGGCTGGGGCGCGAGTTGGGTTCGAGGTTCGAGACCGGCAAGAAGGTCGAGGCAGTGGCCGAAGCCTATCCCGACCTCGGCGGCCACGTCGTCATCGCGGGCTTTGGCAGGGTGGGGCGCACCATTGCGGGCATTCTCGACGCCGAGCAGGCGGATATCGTCGCCCTGGAACAGAACCCGTCGATCGTTGCGAAGGAACGCAAGGCGGGGCGCAAGATCTATCTGGGCGATGCAGCCCGCCCCGAGATATTGGCCCATGCGGGCGCGGCCGGCGCCGGCATGTTCATCGTCACCGTCGACGATGCCCATGACGCCGCGGCGATGGTGCGCGCTGTCAGGAAGATGCGTGTCGATGCGCCCATCCTTGCGAGGGCGCGGGACGCCGAACACGCCCGCGAGCTCTACGCGGCGGGCGCCGACTTCGTCATTCCCGATGCGATCGAGGCCGGATTGCAACTCGCAGGCCGGGCGCTCTCCGAGTTTGGCTATTCGGCCGAGGTGCTGGCAGACCGCATCGCCGTCGAACGAGCCGCCGCCTACCAGCGCGCCGAGCAATAGGCCGTCCGGGAGCTCCCCGGAGAAGCCCCGCCCTCGAACAAGTGCGGGACTGCCGGCCCAGGGAAGTCAGTCGAGGTCTTCGGGCTCGGCCGCGTGGTCGCGCTTGCCGAACAGGATCTCGCGCTTGCCGACGTGGTTGGGGGCCCCGACGATGCCTTCCTTCTCCATCTTCTCGACCAGCGAGGCGGCGCGGTTGTAGCCGATGCCGAGGCGGCGCTGGATGTAGGAGGTGGAGCACTTCTTGTCGCGCAGCACGACCTTGACCGCCTCGTCGAAGATGCTGTCGCCGTCTTCGGCGGCCACCGAGCCCTTGTCGAAGACAGGGCTGTCGTCGGCTTCCGGCGCCTCGTCTTCCTCGTCGGCGGTGACGGTCTCCAGATACTCCGGCCGTCCCTGCGCCTTGAGATGGGCGACGACCTGCTCGACTTCGGCGTCGGAGACGAACGGGCCATGCACGCGGGCGATGCGGCCGCCGCCGGCCATATGCAGCATGTCGCCCTGGCCGAGCAGCTGTTCGGCGCCCTGCTCGCCGAGGATGGTGCGGCTGTCGATCTTGGACGTCACCTGGAACGAGATGCGGGTCGGGAAGTTGGCCTTGATGGTGCCGGTGATGACGTCGACCGAGGGGCGCTGGGTCGCCATGATCAGGTGGATGCCGGCGGCGCGCGCCATCTGGGCGAGACGCTGGATGGCGCCCTCGATCTCCTTGCCGGCGACCATCATCAGGTCGGCCATCTCGTCGACGATGACGACGATGTAGGGCATCGGCGCGAGGTCGATCTCCTGCTCCTCGAACAGCGGCGCACCGGTGCCCTTCTCGAAGCCGGTCTGGACCTGCATGACGACCGTCTCGCCCTTGTCGCGGGCGACCGCGGCGCGCTGGTTGTAGCCGTCGATGTTGCGCACGCCGAGGCGCGCCATCTTGCGGTAGCGGTCCTCCATCTCGCGCACCGCCCACTTCAGCGCGGTGACCGCCTTCTTGGGATCGGTGACGACGGGGGTGAGCAGGTGCGGGATGCCGTCATAGATCGACAGCTCCAGCATCTTGGGGTCGACCATGATGAGGCGGCATTCTTCCGGCTTCAGCCGGTAGAGCAGCGACAGGATCATGGTGTTGATGGCGACCGACTTGCCTGAGCCGGTGGTGCCGGCGACGAGCAGGTGGGGCATCTTGGCGAGCTCGGCAATCACGGGCTCGCCGCCGATGGTCTTGCCGAGGCCGAGTGCCAGCTTGCACGAGGTGTTGCGGAAGCCGTCGGACTCGATCAGCTCGCGGAAATAGACGGTCTCGCGCGTCTCGTTGGGCAGTTCGATGCCGATGACGTTGCGGCCGGGTATGACAGCGACGCGCGCAGAGATCGCCGACATGGAGCGAGCGATGTCGTCGGCGAGGCCGATGACGCGCGAGGATTTCACGCCCGGCGCCGGCTCGAACTCGTACAGGGTGACGACGGGGCCGGGGCGGACGTGGATGATCTCGCCGCGGACGCCGAAGTCCTCGAGAACGCTTTCGAGGAGGTCGGCATTCTGCTCCAGCCGCTCCTGCGACATGTAGAAGCCCTGGCCTTCCGGCGGCAGCTGCAGCAGTTCCTCGGAAGGTAGCTCGTAGCCCTCGCCGAATTCGACCCTCTCGACCTTGCCCGCCATGGGCAGGGCCGGTGCCGGGCGCGGCGTGAACGCCGGCGTGGTGGGCTCGACCCGGCTGGCAACGGGTGCGGCGACGGACGGCTCCTCGACCATGGCCGGCGCGGGATCTTCGGAGACGACCGGGGGCAGGGCGTTGGCTTCGGCTTTCGCCTCCGGTGCGGCCTCGTTGGAGTTGGCCGGCGAGATGTCGGGTGAGGCGTACGGATCGGCCATGCCGTGCAGGCACTCGATGACGCGGAACATCGCCGTGACATCAACGGGATCTGCAACTCGCGGCTGCTCGCGCTTGGCTGCCGCTGGTGCGGCGACGGCAGGCGGAACCGCTCCGGTGACCCGCGGCGCCACAGGGGCCGGGGTGGCGGGGACGACGATTGCCGGAACGGGGGCTGCGGCCGTCACCATCCCGAACGTCTCGAGCGCGCCGAGTTCAAAAAAGGCATGATCGGAAAGATAGGACCAGCGTGGGGCGACACGCGTTACCGGAACTGGCGCCCTTGGTGATGCGGTCGACGGCGACACTGTCGATGGACGCGCCGCGATTCTTGCCGCGGCAGCCATTGCCGGCGCTGCCGAATTCAGCACCTGCGCCTTTTCGACGACCCGTTCCAGGGAGGGCGAGGCAGGCCTTGCGGGCGTGTTCGAGGGTTGAGCAGCAGGTCGGGAACTGGTCATTGGTGCGGATGAAATGGCAGGGGCGGTCGTGGCGACCGGAGGCTTCGTCGGCTGGGCGGGTGCGGTTTGGATCGGGGCTGGTTGGGCCGAAGGAGGAGCCTTGGCTTCCGCCGGCTCTTCGTTCGGAGCCCCTGGCTTCTTCACCTCGACGTCCGGGGTCCGAGTGAAGCGAACGTTTGGGCCAAGGAAGAAATAGTCCTGCCAGCCGGGGCTCTCGATGCCGCCGAATTTGGGGAACGCGTCGCCGGTCGAGGCATTGCCCTTGGGCTTCGTGTAGGGCGATTCGCCGCCGTGGAGGCGCACGACTTGCCCGGCATGGGGCTGCGGTGCGTCCTGGGTGCCATGGCCCATCCGCTCGCCGTGGCGGTCCGCCTCGGAGTCCTCATGCGAGGCCGTGTTGGTAAAATTGGCTCGAGGGAAATGTGTGGAACCCATGCTCAAGACTCGCCGGTGAAACGTCCTCCGAGCAATAGGAACCGAGTGGTTAACAGTTCCTTCCCGGGCCGATCACACCTGCCGGAGACGAGGCCGCGCTGCGCCCGGGGCGCGCAGAAAAGCTGCAGGGAGCGATCGGCAAATGCCAAGCATATCTGCGATGGACGACATCAACCGGCGTGTAGATGTCTGCTGAGTGGCGCAGAGCCATTATCAAGGCGTAGACAATCTGCTATTGCTGTGGAGGTGGGGGAATAAGGAGGACTTTCGATGACGAAATACTTCTTTCCTGGTGCATTGTTTACCTTGTTCGTGCTCGCCGGATGCGAGACGAGCGGCACTCAAGGTACTGCTCCCACGCCAACCGCACCTGCGACATCCGGACCCGTGGTCGGCCAGCCGCCGACGGAACTGGCTGATCTCGTCGGCGCCCGGGCGGCAGGCGGCGAAACGCAGATGGGGATGCGCGGCTACACGGTCGCCCGACAGCAGGGGCTGACCGCCTTCTGGTGGAATCCTACCACGCAGGTCTGTGCCAAGACCGTTACCAACAACGGACGCTACGAGACCGTTGCGACGGCCACGCGGGCCGAGTGCGGCATGTAGGCCTGCGAGCCCAGATCGCGCAAGTCGTGGCTGGGCATGAGCGCGCTGCCGCTTGCGTGGCAACTGACAGAACTCTGATCAAGGCCCGCTCGCTGGCCTTGATCTCCTTGCGCGTGCCGGGCGCAAGGCTGGGTCCTGCGAACTGAGCGGCCGGCAGTTTGCTCAGCGCATCCTCTCGACGTCGGGTAGCCCGCAGTTCTTCTCGAACAGCTGCTTGGTCGACGCGTAGAGGCGGAACATCAGTTCGAACCGCCGGGCAGGGAGGGCTTGCCGCCCCGGCTGTTACTGTAACGTGCTCCTCCGCGCCCGGCTGCAGTGGTAAATTCTGCCCACCGGCGGTCGTGTGTGCGCCGACTTCCCGACGCAAAGTCAGGAGGCTGTCGCCGGCTGCCGCCCAGGTCTTCACCGATCGGCAATGAGGAGGAAACCATGAGCAGCGCAGACGATCGAGGCGAAACCGAAATCAAGAGCGGCAGTCTGGACCGGCGCCGTTTCCTGGTCGGCACGAGCACTTTGGCGGCGGGCCTGACGCTCGCTCCGGCAATGAGGATTTCCGCAGCCCAGGCGCAGCAGCAACCCGCGTCATCGGGAAAGGCGCCGAACATCCTGTTCATCATGGGCGACGACATCGGCTGGTTCAACATCAGCGCCTACAACATGGGCATCATGGGCTATCGCACGCCCAACATCGACCGCATCGGCCGGGAGGGCGCGGTGTTCACCGACTGGTACGGCCAGCAGAGTTGCACTGCCGGCCGGGCGGCCTTCATCACCGGACAATCGCCGATCCGCACAGGATTGACCAAGGTCGGCCTGCCGGGTGCCGAGCTTGGGCTCGGACCGCTCGACCCGAGCGTTGCCGACGTGCTGAAGACCTTCGGCTATGCCACCGGCCAGTTCGGCAAGAACCACTTGGGCGACCGCGACGAGCACCTGCCGACGGCGCACGGCTTCGACGAATTCTTCGGCAACCTCTACCACCTCAACGCCGAGGAAGAGCCCGAGAATCCCGACTACCCGAAGAGCCCGGAATTCCGCAAACGTTTCGGCCCGCGTGGCGTCATCCACTCCTTCGCCGACGGCAAGATCGAAGACACGGGCGCGCTTACCGTCAAGCGCATGGAGACGGTGGACCAGGAATTTCTCGACGCGGCGAAGGACTTCATCAATCGCCAGCACTCTGCCGGAAAGCCATGGTTCTGCTATTTCAACTCGACGCGCATGCACATTTTCACTCACCTGAAGGCAGCGTCACAAGGCAAGACGGGCCTAGGCCTCTACCCCGACGGCATGGTGGAGACCGACGGCATGGTCGGGGAGCTGCTGAAGCTGGTCGATGACCTGGGCGTCGCCGACAACACCATCATCGTCTACACCACGGACAATGGCGCCGAGGTGTTCACCTGGCCCGACGGCGGAGCGACGCCCTTCAAGGGCGAGAAGGCGACGAATTGGGAAGGCGGGTTCCGCGTGCCATGCCTGATCAAGTGGCCCGGCGTGATCAAGCCCGGGACCATCGTCAACGATGTGTGCGCGCACGAGGACTTCATCCCGACATTTGCGGCAGCCAATGGTGACGCCGACCTCGTCGAGAAGCTGAAGAAAGGGACGACACTCAACGGCAAGCAGTTCAAGGTCTACCTGGACGGCACAAATCTCCTGCCTTTCTTCAAGGGCGAGGCCGAGAAGTCGCCCCGCGAGGAATTCCTCTACTGGAGCGACGACGGGGACCTGATGGCGATCCGCGTCCGCGAATGGAAGATCACCTTCATGGAGCAGAACGCTGAAATCTCGCCCCAGATGCCCGTTGGCGTCTGGCAGGCCCAATTCACCAAGCTGCGAGCACCCAACCTCTACAACCTGCGGGCCGACCCGTTCGAGCGGGGTACAAGCAGCATGTACTACGGCGACTGGCTGGCGCGACACGTGTTCCTGCAAGTGCCGGCGCAAGCCATAGTCGCGAAGTACATCGAGAGCTTCAAGGAGTTCCCGCCCCGCGCAAAGGCCGCGAGCTTCACCGTCAGCGATGTCATGGAGAAGATTACGACGGCAGCCCCGGGCCGCAACTGACCCGGGACGGCGGCCCCGGAAAGTTCGCGCCGCGAGTGGCCGTCGCGGCGCCTCGACCTATAGCTCTTCGAGCGCGTCGCCGAAGGCCTCGATGCCCCTGAGGCGGGTGCGGCCGGCTGCACCCGCGCGTTCGATGGCGCGGGTGGCGAGCAGGTGGCAGATCGCCATCACCGCCACGTGGTTGAAGAGGGGGCCTGGCGCCAGCGTCTGGCAGCGGAAATGCCAAGCCGCGCTCTGGCGGTGCGGCACGCCCTCGTCGGTGATGTAGAGCACCTGCGCGCCGCTCTTCTCGATCGCCGCGAGGATCATGTCCATGCGGGCGATGCGCCGGCGCAAGCCGAAGACGACGCAGACGTCGCCCCTGCTGACGCTGACCAGATGCTCGCCCAGCGTCTGGCCGCCGCCGGGGATGGCGACGATGTTCTCGACCACCTGCGTCATCTGCCACTGCAGATATTCGGCGAAGGGATGGCTCGAGCGGAAGCCGAGCACCCAGACTTTCCGGGTCGCCAGCATGGCGTCGGCGACTGCGTCGATCTGGGCGTCGGTGATGTTGGCGAAGGTGCCCTCGATGTTGGCGATGCCTTGGGCGACGTGGGCCCCGAGCGACTGGGCGCTTGCCGCGTCGGTCGAGGTCGACAGGAACAGGCGCGAACCGGTCTGCTTCTCCTCGCGCGCATGGCGGCGCGCCTCCTCGTAGTTCTCGTAGCCGAGACGCTTGACGAAGCGCGACACGGTAGCGTTGGAGACTTGCGCCAGAGCGGCCAACTCCGAGGCCGAATAGCTGGCCAGTTCGCCGGGGAAGTCGCATACGAAATCACCCAGCCGTCGCTCGGCGGGATGCAGGTCGTCCAGGACCTCCCTGACGCGGAAGAGGAATGACCGTTCCTTCGATGCCATCATGCCGTCCGTGCTTCGTTCGATGCCGGGCAGAATTGCCCGCGTTGCGCCGTCTTCGCAAGGCGCCGTCGACGAGTGTGCCTCCGGCAAGCCTCATTCGCCAAAGAATCTCAAGGACATAAGCTGCCTGCCGGACAGCGGTATCCACCGTTGGCGCAGCGTCAAGTTTAAGCTGTAAAATGTGATTTTCTTGTGTTACGGTCATGAAAATCAGTTTTCACGCCAAGGGAGGAGACCATGGCAGCAGAGAATATGGTGCCGTCCGGCAAAACATCGCCGGTCATAAGACAACTCGAGGGAGCGCTGAGCCGCATCGGCGTCACAGGCGCCCACAAGCAGATCATCGCGCTCGTGCTCATCGGCGTGCTGTTCGACGCCTTCGAGCAGAACACGATCGGCATTTCGGGGCCTATGCTGAAGGAAAGCTGGGGGCTGACCGGCGCCGATATCGGCTTCCTCAACACCATCACCTTCGGCAGCGCCGCCATCGGCCGCCTGCTGTCGGGCATCCTCGGCGACCGCTACGGCCGCAGGGTGATGCTGACCATCAACCTCCTGCTCTTCACCATCGGCTCGCTGGCCTGCGCGCTGGCACCGAACTTCGCCGCACTCGCCATCGCGCGCGGCATCGTCGGCTTCGGCATCGGCGGCGAGATCTCGACCGCGGTGACCATGCTGTCCGAGTTCTGCTCGCCGAAGTTCCGCGGCACGGCCGCCGGCCTCGTCAACGTCGGTGCAGGCGGTTTCGGCAACTTCCTGGCTCCTGCCTTCGGCCTGATGATCTTCACCATCTTCCCGGGCGAGAACGGCTGGCGCTGGCTCTTCGCAGCACTCGCGCTGCCGGCGCTGCTGGTGGTGTTCTACCGTCGCTTCGTGCCGGAAACACCGCGCTTCCTCGCCTCGCAAGGCAGAATAGCGGAAGCCAACAAAGTGCTATCGATCCTGGAATCGGGCACGCTGCGGCCGAAGAACCTCGTGGTGCGCGAGCATCTCAAGGATGACCAGGCGCAGGAAACCACCAACAAGGGAGCCTGGAAGGAGCTGTTCCGCGCCCCCTTCATCGGCCGCACCATCCCGGTCGCCATCGCCATCCTGATGAGCTACGGCGCACAGCTGTCGGTGCTCACCCTGATGCCGATCATCTTCGTGTCGATGGGCTACACGCTGCAGGGCAGCCTGCTCTACTCGATGATCATCCAGAGCGGCAGCGTGCTCGGCGCCATCGC